>JBIIOK010000042.1:0-19298 GCA_044336985.1 Pirellulales bacterium
GCAAGCGGGCAAATTTGCCCCTGGCGGCGGTGGCTCTCGTCATAGAGGGGAGCAAGGCCTTCTCGCGACCCGTCAGGCGGCAAACCTCCATGCGTAATTTCGGCCACACAGCGGTCGATTGGTGCTGCGACCACATCGATGCCCTCTGGCTCGGCGCGTGGCAAATGACCGATGCGGGGCGGACGTGCATCGCCAGCGGCTCGGCGCGGCTGCGCGGCCTTCTGCGCCGCGAGCCTCTGCCCCGGCGACCGCTCGTGGCTGTGGCCGCCGCGGTGATCGTCGGCTGCGGGCTGGGGCCGTTGTATTCGGCGGCCTGCGGCACCGCAGGGGCGGCGGCCATCGTGTACACCGTCGTCGGCTGGTGGCTGCTTGCGGTGCTTTCGCTCGCGGTGTGGCGCGGGCTTCTCGCGGCGCGGCCTGCCTTCGCGGCCGCGGCTTTGCTCATGGCGGTGGCATGCGCGGCGGCCGGCTGGGCGGTGGCGCGGCACCGTCTCTTCGCGGCCGACGACCTGGCCTGGCAGTTCGAGGCCGGGGCGGCCGGCGGCCCTATGCCCGTCTGCGTGGAGGGGATCGTGGTCGAGTCGCCGCGGCTGCTCACACCCGCAGCCCCCGACCCGCTGCGGCCGCTCTCCCTCGGGCCGTCGAGTGAGTGTGTGATTGCCGTGCGGTCGGTCCGCGCCGGCGGCGCGTGGCGGCAGGCGAGCGGCCGCGCGGCTGTGATCGTCGACGGGGAGCCGCCGCAGATCACGGCGGGAAGCCGGGTGCGCGTTCTCGGCCGCGGACTGCGGCCACAGGCGGCCGCGAATCCGGGGGAGTTCGATTTCCGCGAGCGGGCGCGGCTCCTGCGGTGCCTGTCGATCGTGAGGTGCCACGGCAGCGAGTGCATCCGCGTGGTCGCCGCGCCGTCGCTCTTTTCACCCGTTGCGATCATAGACCGGCTGCGAGCGGCCGGCGTCGCAGTTCTGCGGACCCACATCTCAGCCGCTCGGGCGCCGCTCGCTGCCGCTTTGCTCATCGGAAGCCGGGAGTCGTTGCCCGCCGAGGAGTCGCGAGAGTTCCTCGTCACGGGCACGATCCACATTCTCTCGATCTCCGGGCTTCACGTGGGGATCCTCGCGTTTGCGCTCTTCGGGTTTCTGCGGGCGGTGGCTGTGCCACGCGGCTGGGCGATCGTGGCCGTGGCCGTGATCACCGGTTGCTACATGCTTCTGGTGCGGGCGGAGACGCCCGTCGTGCGGGCGACGCTGCTTGTCTGGCTCACGTGCGTCGGGGCGGCGATCGGCCGCAGATCGCTCGCTATCAACGCGTTGGCGGGAGCCGCGATCGTGGTGCTCGCGTGGCACCCGCCTGAATTGTGCCGTGTGGGCACGCAGTTCTCGTTCCTGTCAACGGCCGTGCTGATCGGCGCGGCGGCTATGATCCGTCGTCGGCCGACGGATGACCCGATCGAACGGCTCATCGAAAAAAGCCGTGCGCCGTTCGATCGCTGGTGCCGCCGGCAGGCCCGTGGGGTGTTCGACGTGATCGTGACGGGTGCCGCGGTCTGGGCCCTGACGGCGCCGCTCGTGGCGATGCGGTTTCATGTCGTCAGCCCCGTAGGGCTCGTGCTCAATCCGCTCGTGGCGCCATTCGTGCCCCTCGCGATGGCATGGGGCTTCTTGTGCCTGGCACTCGCGCCACTGTCTTCGACGCTCGCGGGCCTTTGCGGCGGCCTGTGCGATGCGACGCTCTGGTGCGTCAGCGGCATCGTCGGCTGGGCCGCGGCGGTGCCTGGCGGGCATGTCTGGGTGACCGGTCCGCCGCTCTGGTGGGTCGCCGGCTGGTACCTGCTCCTGCCGCTTTTGCTTCTGGCCCTGCCAGTCGGGCGGCTGGCGCGGATCCACACGTGGGCGGCCGCAGCGGCCGTGTGGGCCTGCATCGGTCTGGTCGGTACCACCGCCCTTCCCCTGCTTACACAGCAACCGGCCCACCTGCGGGTGGTGGTGGCGGCCATGGGGCACGGCTGCGGGATCGTGGTGCGGAGCCCGACGGGCCGCGTGCTCGTCTACGATGCCGGCCGGCTCGGAGCGCCGGGGGCGGCCCGTCGTGGGATGGAGGCCGTTCTCTGGAGTGAGGGCGTCTCGCGCATCGACACGCTCGTCTTGTCGCACGCCGATACCGACCACTTCAATGCCGTGCCCGAATTGCTCGAGCGATTCTCCGTGGGAGAGGTGGTCGTGTCGCATGCCTTCCTGCGGAGCGATTCTGGGGCCGTGGGCGAGGTGCTGCGGCGGATTCATGCGCGACTGATTCCCGTGCGGCCGGTGGCGGCGGGGGATGAGCTCCCATGCGATCCGCTCTGCCGGGTTCGCGTGCTGCATCCTGCCGCGGATGAGGGCGTTCGCCTGGCGGGGGCCGCTCCAGCCGCCGACAACGAGGCCAGCCTGGTGCTCGCCGTCGAGGCGGCCGGTCGGCGTCTCCTGCTCACGGGCGACATCGAGGGGAACGCAGCCGCACGTTTCGTGTCTGCCGACCCCGATTCGTGCGATGTCGTCGTGGCGCCCCATCACGGCAGCATCACGAGCCTGCCCCCGGAGATCGCGCGGGCGACGCGGCCCGAGTGGGTGCTCGTCAGCGGCATCGGGGGCAGCCGCTGGCAAGACGTGCGAAGGGCCTACGAGACGGCGGGGGCGGACCGCACAGCCGCCGTTTTGAAGACCGGCGGCTCGGATGGCGGCGCGATCGCGCTGGAGTTCACTGCCACGAGCGTCGGCGTGAAGCAGTTCACGGCTGGGCGGTGGCTTCCCGTTGAACTTCCCGTCAGGCCGCGGCGGAGAGCGTCGTCTCCTGCCGCCAGCGCCATGCTGCCGCGGCCAGAAGCGCGAAATTCAGGATGAGAAACGCGAAAAACTCGGTCTGGCCGCCCTGGCCGAAGCCGTAGGAGTGGAGCCCGGCGCCGAGCAGGAAATTGACGCCATACCACGACATGCCGATCACGGCGGCGCCCATCACGGCTCCGGCCGCGAGGCCGAAGTTGCCGATCCAGCCGGCATAGCGACCATGAAGGACGACGAGATACGCCAAGAGCGAGACCAAGGCCCACACCTCCTTCGGATCCCAGCCCCAGAAGCGGCCCCAGGAGACATCGGCCCAGAGTCCGCCGAGGATCGTGCCGGCGGCGAGCAGGAGCACTGCGACCTGCATCACCTTGTAGATGAAACCCGCCAGTTCCGCGCAGGCCGCCGGCGGCTGCTTGGCCCGCCCCGCCCCGGGCTCACGGTAGGTGCCGAGCAGGTAGTAGCCGAGCGACAGTAGCCCGAGCCCCCAGGCGAGCGCCCCGGCGGCGTAGCTCGAGACGATCGTGAGCACGTGAATCGTGAGCCAGAAGTTGTCGCGGAGCACTGGTTGCAGCGGGCTGAACTGCTTGCCCGGGATCGGGTAGAACCAGGCGATGAACGTGCCGACGAAGGCCACGGCCGTGACGACGAGGCCAAACGACTTGCGGTCGTAGACCTGCGGCAGCATCTCCTTCAGGTGACCGCCGCCCCAGGAGAGCGGCGCGGTGACGAGCGCAGCGAGGGCAGCCAGCGCGACCCGCGGCAGATACCAGACCGCCGGGGCGAGCATCGACAGGCCGACGATCCAGACGACGAGGTTGTTGAGGTTTGGCAGCGAACGATCGACGTCGGTCTGCGGCAGGAGGTTGATGATCGTGCGGCCACCCGCGGCGTAAGGGGCCATCGCGAGCACCCAGAGAACGACCGCGGAGAGCGCGATCCGCGGCAGGAGCAGCGCCCAGTTCGCGAGGTTCCATCCTCCCTCGCCAAAGACCGCCAATTGACGCGGCTCGAGCGGCGCAGCCTCCCCCGGAATCACGTTGCCGAGCGGCCTCGGCAGCGCGGTGAGCCGCCAGGCATCCTTCACGCCGCGGGCGCAGGCGGGAGCAAGGAGGAAGCAGAGCCCCAGCAGCGAAAGAAAGAAGGGCACGTAAATCACCGTCTCATACATATTCGTCACCGGCGCCCAGCCGGTGATCGCCACCCGTGACGCGAAGGCCGAAGCCGTCCAGGCGAGTTCGAAAATGAGCAGCGCCACGCCCAGCCAGAACATCGGCCCGCGGGCGCGGCCGAAGGCGAGCGCGAATGCAAACAATGCCAGCAGGCTCGAGACCCAGGAAAGCTGGAACGGATCGCTCTCGTTGTAGGCCACCTCGCGCCGCGTGCTGCCAACGGCTGGGTAGGCGGTGTATTTCATGAGCTCGGCGTCGGCCCGCTCGATGGGCAGGCTTCGCCGCAGCGGCTCGACCGCCTCGCCAAGGCCGCGGAGCGCGGCGGCGAGGCCATCGGCGGACTGGCGGGCCGCGGCCTGGCGGCCACCGTCGGTCGCGGGCGAGACCGCTGCCGTGGCGAGCGCCGCAAACGCTTCGCGAACCGCCTTCACGCGGTCGGCCGGGTAGCCGGCGAGCATCGAGTCGGGGGCGTCGAGGAGCGTCGAGAGGGAGAGCCACGGCGGCATGTCGTCGTCGGCGTTGCGCTCCGCCTCGAGCGCCTCGGCGTGCAGCGCCGGCACCACGGGCAGCCCACCGCCATTGTCGTAGAGCGATTCGCCGAGCACGGCCACGTGGTCTTCGAACCGGCGGAAGGAGCGGACGACCGCCGGCGGCGACGACGCCACCGCTTGCCGCAGGCCGGCCACCGCCTCGCGCAGCCGCTCGATGCCGGGGATCGCGTCGGCGGTGGCGAACCGAGTGGATTGGCCGAGCGATTCGGCGAGCCCGAGAATCGCTGTCTCGACGCCGCGGCCGGCCTCATCGCCAGCCTCCGTCGACGGCAACTGACCGCGGAGTTGACGCCAGCGGCCGGCAAGCTGTTCGAAGAGCTGCACGAACCGCGACCGGCCGATCGCGTCTCCGGTCGCCCGGAATGTGAGCTGCCGCCATGTGACGTAGGCCTGCCAGAGTTGGTCGATCTTGGCATCGGCCCCTTGCAGCGTGAGCGGGGTGCCTGCGAATCGCGCCTCGCGTCGCCGCTCGTCGATGTCGATGAGGCGTTGGCGGAGCGGTTCACAGTCAGCCACGTCGGCGGGAGAGGCGTGCTTGAGCCGCCGGCTCCCGCCCGTGGTCTCGAATACCGGCAGGTCCAGGAGCTTTCGAACCTCTTCGTGCTCGGCGATCAGGAACGGCACCTCCTCCCATGCCTGCGGCCGCGCAAGCCAGTCGAGCAAGAGTTCGTCGGCATTCCATTTCACGACCGCGCCGCCGGGGCCGGTCTCGAGACGCGGCGACTGCGAGTTGCAGATCGTCTCCGCGTGGCGGCGGGCGAACGTGTCGAGCGGCATGATGCGGCCGTCTTCGAGGACCGGGATCCCGCGCCAGGCGTTGAGCGCGGGCTCGAGCCCCGCATCCAGCGGCGGGGCGGCGGCGAGCGCCAGCGGAATGGATGCAGCCACGATGGCCACCATCGTGGCTGCCAGCGAGCGGACGAGACGGCCATGCATCGCGATCATCATGCGACTCCGGGGGCGGGAACGGTCTGCTTTCGGGGGGCGAAGAAATAGGCCCGCATGTAGAACATCGTGAAGATGCCGACGACGATCAACCCGCTGCCGGCATATTTCACGCCGCGGCCCGGATCGTAATTGACCGTGAGCACGGAGGCTTCGAGCCGCTCGGGCTTCTCGGCAAGGTTCTTCGTGAAGCGGTCGTAGAGTTCGTCGCCCGGCAGCCACGGCCCCATGAAACTCTCCTGAAAGAGCCGGTAGGAACGGCCCGTTTCGGGATCGGAGAAGTCGATGGGCGCATTCATCGTGATCGTGACCGGCCGCTTCACCAGCGGGCTGCCCTGCCGGGACAGGAATTCCACGATGCTCGAGAAGTGGGAGGCCTGGCTCGTGCCGGGATCGAGCCGACGCTCGAAGTTGTCGAGCTTCACGTTGAAGCCGACGTCGATCGCGTCGGGAACAAGGCTGATCGTGACGCTTCTCGACCGCCCCTCAACCGTCCGCTCCTCGGTCGGCCCGGGGGGCTCGGCCATCTCGCGGGCCGGCTGGATCGGCAGGCCCGCGAGCCAGAATTCCTCGGCATGGCCATCGACGGTGAGCCGCACCCGCGCAGCCCGTCTCTTGGCCGACGGCGGCTTGTCCTTCGAGAAAGGCAGGGGCAGCGTGGCGACCTCGAGCGAGTCGGCCGGCAGGAAGCGATCGACCCGCATCTCGAGCTTGCCCATCGGCATCGCAAACGCCGGCACCGGCTTGCCGTCGGTGGGGAGCTCGCCGCCGTCGGCGGTCGGCTGCTGCCACCGCCGGTAGAGCAGCCGATGGCCCCCCGCGGCCTGCGACGGAGCCTGCATGATGTCGATCCGGCTCTTCGCTTTGCCCTGCATCCGCTCGGAGGCATCGGCGGCCGCCCGCTCCATCCAGAGCGTGCCGTAGACGAGTGACCGCGGGGCGTGGATCGTCACCTCCGGCAGATCGGCGAGGACGACCATCTCTTCGTCGCGGCCGTCCGCACCGCGGCGCACCTTCAGCCGCACCGCCGAGAGACGCTCCTGAAAATCCATCACCTCGACGAAGAGATCGGTGCCCTCGATCGGGAATCGCTCCTTGCCGATCACGTCATCGAGCCGAAAGCTGTGGGGCCGGCCGTCGACGACGAGCACGAGCTGCCCCTTCTCGCCGTAGCCGATCGCGGGGTCGGGCAGGCCAGCGAGGAATGCCTCCGCCTCTGCAGGCGAGGACGTCTTCCAAAAGACGACCGTGCCGCCGCCGACGCTCGCGCGATGCCGCATGGCCGACGCCCGCAACGGATCGGGCTGCCAGGCGACCTCCACCGGCATCCACATGCCACGGCCTGCGGCCGCAGGCCCGCCGAAGGAGTCGCTGCCGATCCGCAGCTTCACGCTCGGGGCGAGCGCCGCGGTCGAATCGGCATAGAAGTCGAGCACCTCGAGGCGGACGCCGTCGGCGTCGTGGAGGAGACCAGTGTCGCGTGGGGCGAGCCCCCAGGGAAACCAGTTGCGCGTCGTTCCATACTCGCTCCAGTTGAAGGGCCCGGAGCGGAATTCGATCGGCATGCCGTCGCCACCCTGCCCCCGGCTGCCAGCTGGTTGGATGCGCAGTGCGAAATGGTGGGAGTCTTCGTAGGCCTTGCCCCCCTGCTCTCCTTCGAGCAGCGGGATCTGCGCGTCGATGCCGCCGCGCTGCGACATCAGACAGCCCGCCAGCAGCACGAGCAGGCCGATATGGGTGATCACGAATCCGGTCTGGTGCCGCTTCCAGGGATAGCGGATCGCCGCCGCGCAGAAGATGCTGACGGCCAGGAGGGCATTCAAGAGTGTGAACCACCAGGTGTTCCAGACTCCGAATTTCACGGCCTCCGTCCCGTAGCCGCTCTCGACGAACGTGCCGAGGCCGAGCACGATGGCCAACAGCGAGATCAGCACGACCGCGAAGCCGAGCGACGCGAAAAACTCGTAGGCACCCAGCACCGTCCGAATGAGGGCGGGTTGATCGGGCGTGACGAGCCGGCGGGCTGCCATCGGAGTCCTTCGGAACGGCTGGAGGCGGGGGCGGGCGCGTGGCTCCGCTCTCAAAGTATAGCGCGAAACCCGTCAGGGCGGAGAGGCCAAGGCCGCGGGCGTCACCGCCAGCCGAAGGCCCCGGCCATCGCGTCGAGCAGCGGGGTGGCGAGCGCGTCGCCCTTCGTGGTGCCGATCGTCCGCACGAGGTCGAAGGCGATGAACCCACCAAAGAGGAGGAGCAACGAGCAGCAGATGAGGCCGAGCGTCTGCAGCAGGCTGAACGTCATCTCCCGGCCGGCCCCGAAAGGCAGGTCGAGCATCTCCGATGCAACGCTGCTGGGCGCGATGCTCTCTTCGGAGAAGCTCGAGCCGTCGGCTGCGACCATCGTCTGCCCGAAAAAACTGGAGTCGCCGCTCTCCGATTCCGCCGCGATCACGACGGAGGCGCTCTCGTCGTCGCCGGTCGTGCCGCCAAGTTCGAAATCGTCGCCGCCGAGCACGGTGCCGCCATCGACCGGTCCGCCGACTTCATCGTTCACCGCCCCGAGGTCGATGCCCGACATCTGAATGTCGCCATCTTCGAGCGACAGGCCGCTGTCGAGGGCGCCAGACATGGAGAGCCCGGCGGCTCCGTCCGATGTTCCCGAGAGGGCCGCGCCTGAACCGAGGGCAAGCGACCCGCCGGCCGCCCCGCCGGCAATGTCGGAAAGATCGATGGCGAGCGTGCCGCTGGCGTCGGAGAGCGACGGCGAGGATGCTTGCAGCTTCGACGAGGCGCCGACGACCGACTCGAGCGCGAGGTCCTCGCTTTCAGGGCCTTCGCCCACCAGGCTGTCACCGAAGACCACGTCGGCAGCCGAGGCTCCGCCGAGCGACGGCATCGACAGCCCCGAGGGCTGGCTCCCGCCGATCACGCTCCCGCCCAAGGCCGCGTCGCCCCGTACGAGCGTCTGCGAGGACGCGTTCGCCTCGGGGACGTCGGTGGAGAAGATCGATTCGCTTGCATCGATCGCGTCGCCCAAGACGATCTCCTCGGTGTCGAGGCCGCTGAGGCTTCCCGCCGCCGACAGTGCCGGCGCAACGTCGGGCAGCTCGAGGTCGAGCGATAGGTCGCCAGACACCGAACTCTCCTCGCCGAGCGAACGGCCGACCCGCTCGACATCGTCGGCCTTGAACTTGATCGTCGCGCCGTCGCGCATGGGAAACAGCTTCTTGCGATCGACGAGCCGGTTGACCTCGTCGACGCTCACGCCCAGTTGGCGGGCGACCTCTTCGAGCGATAGAAATTTACCGGCCATGCGAATGAGTTTTGCGGCGCCTGGGGGATCGGGCGGCGGGGACCCCGCCACCCTTCTAGTTTCGTCGGGTCACCGCACGAATTCTACGCGCCGGCCCTTCAAAACGCGCGATCGGAACGACCCGGTCGGTCGTCTACGGCCGAGTTTGCCTAATCGGACCGGCTTCCGCCCCGACCTCGAGCATTCGTTTGAGGGCGGACGGTTTGGGCTCTTGGGCGTTGAAGTCGCCGACCATCAGGTCCCAGGAGATGTCGCGGGTGCTCTTCAGGGTGAGCGTGCCGCTGCCGCCATCGATGTGGTAGATCGCCGCGTTTTTGACCGCCGGGTCGATGACGATGAGCAACTGACGTTGCTCGTCGAGCGGCGTGGCCGAGATCCAGAGCTGGCCCGATGGCCCACCATCCCCCGCCGGTCCGCCCGGTCGCATGGGGCGTTGGGCCATCAGAATGCCGCCCCCCGCCAGCACGGCGAGGGCCGCCGCGGCCCAGCTGCAGGTGCGGAGCCAGTTGCTGCCGGTCATCGAGAGAGGCGAGATCGTTTGTATCGAAGCCATCCTGAGCTTGATCCTCCGCCGGCAAATTACGGCTTGGGGCGGGAAGGCGGCAATCCCGAAAGACGTCAAGCTAGACCGCTTCTGTAGACCGCTTCCTCCGGAAGCGGATCCAGATCCGCTTGTGGAACAAGCGGTCTACTTTTGGCAGCCCAGCCTGCAGATTGCCTGCCTTGCCTGGCTGCCCCAGCACCCTCCTTCGAATTCACCTTTCGACGCTGACGGCTGTTTCGATTCAATCGGTCGGGCAAAGCCTGACGATGAAAAGGATGCGTGGTCGTTCCACAGGAGCCCAAACCGCGCCGGTCCTTTCCGTTTCGGAGGTACACAAGCGTGTCGAAGGTCAACGATCTATCCAGCCGGCTGCTTCGCTCTCCCCTGCTCTGGGGGGCTGCGATCTCGTTCCTTTTCTTCGCGCTGATCCACGGTCGCGTGATCACCGACGCCACCGTGATCCGCTACCTCGCCGGCCACTGGGTCGAGTATGTCGAGGTGGTCATGTTCGGCGTCGGCCTCGCGGCGCTGGCGATCAAGTGGCTCGATCTTTTCCGGCAACGATCGGTCATCGGCGACGGCCTGCTCTCGGCCGTTCCCGAGGGTGGCCAGGAACCGACCGAGGCGGCGCGGCTCGCGGCGTCGCTGCCTTCGGTCGAGGAGCGGGATGGCTATCTTCCGCGTCGGCTGCGGGAGGCGATCGATCTCGTCGTGCGCACCGGCTCGGCCGATGGGCTGCAGGATCATCTGAAGTATCTCTCCGACCTCGATGCGGCCCGCGCCGCCCAGAGCTACGGGCTCGTGCGGTTCGTGATCTGGGCCATTCCGATCATGGGCTTCCTCGGCACGGTGATCGGCATCACCGTGGCCATCGCGAGCCTCTCCCCCACGCAACTCGAGAACATCTCCGGCGTGGTCGCCGGCCTCGGCACGGCGTTCGACACCACGGCGACGGCCCTCGCTCTCTCGATGGTGCTCATGTTCATGCAGTTCGTCATCGACCGCTACGAGCAGGCGCTCCTTGGCGAAGTCGATCAGGCCGCGTGGGTCGCGCTGGCCGGCCGCTTCCAGTCGGTGGAGGTTGTCGATGACGGCACGTCGCTGGCGATCGCCCGGCTTGGCGAGGCGGTGGGCCGCAGTTCGACGCGGCTCATCGAGGCCCAGGAGCAGTCGTGGCGGGCGCTCGAGCAGTCGGCCGCGGAGAACGTCGAGAAGGCGTTCGCCGTGGCGGCCGCCCGCCTGCAGACGACGCTCTCGAGTTCGCTCGACGTGACGCTCGCGAAGTGGTCGGATTCGCTCGTGAAGGCCCAGACCGAGCTTGCCTCGACCCGCGAGGACCGCTGGACGAACGCCGCGGAGTCGATGGCGGCGGCCATGCGGAGCTTCGAGCAGCACCAGAAGACGCTCGCCGGGCAGGCAGAGCTGCTCGGGAAGGTGGTCGATGCCACGCACAATGTCGCCGCGCTCGAGCGGGCGCTCGACAACAATCTTTCCGCGCTCACCGACAGCGGACGCTTCGAGGAGACGCTCGCGACTCTCGCCACCGCGGTCCAGCTGCTCGCTGCCCGGGCGCAAGACGCCTCGATCGAGTCCCGCCGAGTCGATCTGCAGGTCTCGGCCCGTGGAAAGGCCGCATGAGTCGCGCCCGCCCGGTCGACGGGCCAACCATCTCGCTGTTTCCGTTCCTGGCGGTGCTGCTCTGCACGATGGGCGCGCTCTTGGTGCTGCTCGTCCTCTTCAGCCGCTCGGCCAAGGAGGGCGGTCAGGCCGAGGCCGACGTCGCGGAGCTCGAGCTCGCGAAGGAAAACCTCGGCTGGCGGCTCGACCAGCTCAGGGGCGTGCGCGACCGCACGGCCGACGATCTCGCGAAGGCGCGGCTCCAACTGGCCGGCACCGAGGAGCATACGCGCGAGCTTGCGGACGAGCTCGAGCGACTCGAGAAGCTCCACGCCGAACTCGCGGCCGGCGGGGGCGGCTCGAAACAGGCCGATGCAGATCTCGCCGCGCTCGAGGCGAAGCTGAAGAGCGCCCGCGAATCGCTCGACAAATCGCGGGCCGAGATGGCGACGAAGCCGCCGGCCTACGCAGTCGTTCCCTACGTGGGCGTCAACGGCACCCACCGGCGGCCGCTCTACATCGAATGCTGCATCGACGGCGTCTTCTTGCAGCCCGAGGGGATCCGCTTGAATCCGTCCGATTTCGAGGGGCCTCCCGGTCCCGGCAACCCGCTGGCCAGCGCCCTGCGAGCGGCGCGGGAGCACATTGCCAAGACGACGCCGTCGAACGGCGATCCCGCCGTGCAGCCCTATCCCCTGCTCCTCGTGCGGCCGTCCGGCGTGATGGCCTACTACGTGGCGCGGGAGGCGATTCAGTCATGGGGCAGCGACTTTGGCTACCAGCTCGTCGACGAGGATTGGACGCTCCAGTTTCCGCCGCGCGACCCGACGCTCGCCGAGGTCGAGAAGCGGGCGATCGACGAGTCGCGCCGGCGGCTCGAGTGGCTCGCGCAGGTGCGGCCGGCGCGGCCGGCCAAGCCCGCGCCGCAATACCGCGCGGCGACGACGCGCGGGGGCGTGGTTGAAGAGGGCGGCCCGAGCGTGCTCGGCGACACGTCGCGTTTCAACTGGACGACCCAGCAGGCCGAGGCGGGGGCCGGGGGCGGCGGCGGTTTGAGCGACGGCACCGGCGGCGCTGCAGCAGGCGCCGGCAACCCCGCGGGCAATGCCGCAGGCGGCGGCCCCGTCGGGCGCGGGCGGCCGCTCGCGGCCAGCGGCGATCCAAGCGATTACGGCAGCGATGGCCAGGGCACGGGCGACGCGATTCTCGGCGGTGGCGGCGATGGCCGACTCGTGGCCGGTGGATCGGGAACTGCCGGTACCGGTGAGGCGGGCCGCGCGGGCGGCACGGGTGGGCCGTCAGGCTCTGGCGATGGCCCCGGTGGTCCCGCAGCTGGTGGTGGCGACAGTCACGCCGGTGGCGACCGCTATTCTGGCACTTCGCGATTTGCGAGCACCGGCGGCGCTGCTTCAGGCGGCGCGGCAGCTGGCACCGCCGCCGAAGGCGCTGCGGCCGGCGGCGAAGCGGGCGCGGCCAGTGGGGCTGCCGCAGGCGCGTCGTCGGGCTCCGCCTCCGGTGGCTCGGCCACGGCATCGGCCGCCGGGGGTGGCGGCGGCCAGGGCATGGCCGGCGGGCCCGCGATGCCGGGGCTCATGCAGAGCGGTGGCGCCGCGGGGTCGTCAGGCGCATCTGGTGCCTCGGCAAGCGCCTCGATGGCGCAGGCCCGCGGGAAAAACTGGGCGAGCCTCGCCACGCAGGATCGGCCGATTCCGCTCACGCGGCCGATCCGGCTCGAATGTGCGATCAATGAATTCCGGCTCCTCGACGAGTCGGGCCGCCGCGTGCAGGTGAAGATCCCCGTCGGCGGCGACACCGCCGAGGCGATCGATCCGCTCGTGCAGGCGATTCACAAGCGGGTCTCGGGCTGGGGCATCGCGGGCGAGCGGATGTATTGGAAGCCGCAGCTCGTGCTCTCCGCCACGCCGGACGGCCAGTCGCGTCGCGACGACCTCGAGCGGCTCTTGGCCGACAGCGGCATCGACACCCGGTCGGAGGGGGCCGATGACCAGATTCGCGACCTGCCGCCGGTGCGTCGCACCAACTACACGACATCCGCACGCTGACCACGGGAGTCCGCCCGATGCCGCGCCCGAAAATCGAAGACACCAGTTCCGCCGGCCAGGACTCGTTCCTCGACGTCGTCACGAACATCGTGGGCATCCTCATCATCCTGGTGATGGTGATCGGGGGGCGGGTGCAGCAGATCGTGCTCAAGGCAGCGCCAGAGTCGGCGGCGAAGGCGGAGTCGCTCCTCCGCGAGGTCGAGGATCTCGAGAAGACCGCGGCGATGGCGGAGAGCGAAATCGAGGAACTGGCGGCGCAGGCCCGCACGGTGGCGACGGCCGCGTCGTTCGCCGGCGAGTCGCGGGTGCAGCTGGCCACGGCCGTGGCGGCGGCGAAGGTGGAGGTTGAAAAGAGCAAGCAGTCGGCCGACGCGGAGAAGGTGGCCGCGGCCGAGGCCTCTGCCCGCCGCAAGCGGCTCCAGGAGGAGATCGAGCGTTGCACGCTCGAGGCCGATGGAATCGCGCACGCCGCGGCGACGACGACGAAGGAAGTGCTCGCCTACCCCACGCCGATCGCCCGCACCGTCACCGGCGAAGAGCTGCACTTCCGGCTCGAGGCGGGCCGCATCGCCTACATCCCGCTCACGGAGCTCTTCGAGCAGGCCAAGACGCAGACCCGGCGCCACTCGGGCTCGATTGCGTCGCTCTCCAACCGGATCGAGACGGTCGGACCCGTGCAGGACTTCTCGCTCGATTACGTGATCGAAGCCAAGGTCGATCAGGCCCGCGGCCAGGTGCTGATCCGTTCGCGGGAGTGGGTGGTGCGTCCCGCCCGGCAGCAGATCGGCGAGACGGCCGCCGAGGCGCTCGCGCCGCGGTCGCGGTTCCGCCAGGTGCTCGCCGACATCACGCCCGAGACGACGGTCACGCTCTGGTGCTATCCCGACAGCTTCGAGGAGTTTCGCAAGCTCCGCGAGGAGCTCCACCGCCTCGGCGTCCCGACGGCCGGCCGCCCGATGCCGGAGGGCGCCCCAATCGGCGGCTCCACCGACGGCAGCAAGTCGGTCGTGCAGTAGCCGGACTAACTTGGACGAAGGCGAGCGGGTCGGCGGAAGCTCGACGAGCATTTGGACCGAGTCCTCGAGGGACACCGCGAGGCGACTTCTGCCGCTCGCGAGCCGCTGCGACACCGTTTGATCCGCTTGCGGAGCAAGCGGTCTACTTTGGGCGGTCTACTTGGTGGTCTCGCGAATGCCGGCTTCGGCCGCTGCGGCGAGGTGGTCGATCTCGTCGAGCGAGATCGATAGCGGGGGCATGAGCACGACGGTGTCGCCGAGCTGCCGCAGGAGCGCGCCGTGCTTCCTGGCGGCGAGGCAGGCGAGTGTGCCGCGCTTTTCCTGCCACGGGTAGGGTGTGCCAGCAGCCTTGTCGGCCACGAGATCGAGGCCGGCCACGAGGCCGCACTGCCGGACGGCGCCGACATGATCCAGCCGCGCGAGCCTCGCGACGTGCTCCCGCAGCCGCGCGATTTTCGCGGGCAGCGAGTCGAGCACCCGCTCGTCGCGAAAAATGTCGAGCGAGGCGATCCCGACGGCCGCGGCCAGCGGGTTGCCGCCGTAGGTGTGGCCATGGAAGAAGGTCTTGCGTTCGGCGTGCGTGCCGAGGAACGCGTTCCAGACCCGCGCGGTCGCGAGCGTCGCCGCCATCGGCAGGTAGCCGGCCGAAAGCCCCTTGGCGAGGCAGAGCAAATCGGGCGATGCGCCCTCGTGCTCGCAGGCAAACATGGTGCCCGTGCGTCCGAAGCCCGTGGCCACCTCGTCGAGGATGAGGAGCACGTCGTGCCGCGCCGTGAGTTCGCGCACCCCGCGCAGAAATCCCGTTGGATGCACATAGATGCCCGCGGCCATCTGCACGAGCGGCTCCATGATGAGCGCCGCGACGGTGCCCCGATGGGCGTCGAGGATTCCCTCGAGGGCCGCGAGCGATGCGTCGAGCGACGGTGCCGGTCGGCCGGTATGCGGGCACGGCCCTCCGGGCGAGGGCAGCCGGATTGCCTCGAACGTCAGCGGCGCAAACATCGCGGTGAAGCGATCGACGCCGCCGACCCCGATCGCGCCGAGTGTGTCGCCGTGGTAGGCCTCGCCGATGGCGATGAATTTCGTCCGCGACGGCTGCGGCGGATCGGCCTGCAGCCAGTATTGAAAGGCCATCTTGAGCGCGGCTTCGATGGCGCTCGATCCGTCGGCGGAGAAGAAGACCTTCTCGAGCCCCGGTGGCGCGATCTCCACGAGCCGCCGAGCGAACTCGACGCTCGTGGGGTTTGAGAGGCCGAGATTCGTGGTGTGGGCCACCTTCGCAGTCTGGGCGGCGAGCGCCGCATCGAGCCGCGGGTGGCGATGGCCGTGGACGTTGCACCACATGCTCGCGGAGCCGTCGAGGTAGCGGCGGCCTTTGGTGTCGACGAGCCAGCAGCCCTCCCCCCGCTCGATCAGGAGCGGCTCGTACTCCTGCATCTGCGTGAAGGCGTGCCACACATGGTGGCGGTCGAAGGATTCGAGGTCGTCGTCGAGCATGCCCGGAGTCTACAGGGCTCGCCGATACTGCCAACGGTCTTCGGCAACGCGCGGTCCGGCCGCGGCAGTGAACCGCGCCGGTCGCATTGACCAGTTTCAAGCATGTAAGTACGATGTAATTACTTTCACGAACAGCCTGCGAACGAATCCGCTCTCGGGGCCAACGCTTTGAAATCCAAGATTATCTCGATCGGCAACTCCCAGGGGATCCGCATCCCCAAGCCGATCCTGGAACGAACCGGTCTGTCGGGTGAGGTTGAACTCGTTGCCCGCGACGGTGTCTTGTTGGTTCGTGCGGTCAGCGGCCCGCGAGCTGCCTGGGCGGAAGCCTTCCGCACCATGTCTGCCAAGGAGGACGATCATCTGGTCGATGCTCCGCCTGCATCGTCATCGCGGTGGGACGCGGACGAATGGACATGGTGATCAGTCGTTTCGAAGTGCATCTGGTGGCCCTCGATCCCACGGTCGGTCGCGAGATTCGCAAGACGCGACCCTGTCTCGTCGTGTCGCCGGATGAAATGAACCACAACATTCGCACTTCCATCGTGGCGCCGATGACCACGAAGGGACGCGGCTATCCGACGCGCGTGCCCTGCCGGTTCGGCGGCAAGACCGGCCAGATCGTGCTCGACCAGATTCGCACGGTCGACCAGGCTCGGCTCGTAAAAAAACTCGGCCGCATCGACGCCTCGACCACCCAACGGGTACTGGACGTCTTGCAGGAAATGTTCGCCCGGTGATTCAGTCGGTCGTTGCGCGAAATTCCTGCGTCGGCACCCTGAAGGGCGTGCCGACGCCCGCCGCGAGCCGCTCGCCGGCTCGGTTCTCGACAACGGCGACTTCGATGAAACCCTGCGAGCCGACGAGGGCGACGGGGGTGCCCCTCGGCGCGTCGCCGTAGGCGTGCACGAGCGAGGTCACGGCATGCTGGCCGATGCGGACTGCACCGGCGGCGACGACGCGCGGCCAGAACGCCGCCGGCAGGTTCGTCACGAGGTTGCCGAAGGCGTCGACGTGGATCACCTCCCCCTCGATGCCATGCGGCGTCTCCCGCGGCTCGGGCCAGGCAAGCCGTCCGAGGTGGGTGGCAGCATGGCCGAGCGATTCGGGGGCGGCGCCGTCGACCAGCCGCACCGCCGCCGGAGCGATCACGTCGCGGCCATGAAACGTCGCGGCTGCGCCGGGGGGCACGGCGATCTCCCGCGCGTCGTCGAGGCCGGCGCGGCGGATCGCCCACGAGAGCACGCCGTTGTCGGGGGCGATGAACTCTTGGTCGCCGATCCGCGCCCAGACGAGCCGGCGGGCGGTGCCCACGCCGGGATCGACGACGACGATGTGGAGCGTGCCGGCGGGAAAGGCGAAGCAGGCCTGGCCGACGAGCCAGGCCGCGGTGCGGATGTCGTGCGCGGGCACGTCGTGCGCGATGTCGATGAGCGTGAACGGCTGCCGCGCGTGCAGCAGGCGGCCCTTCAGTTCGGCGACGTATTCGGAGCCCGAGCCGAAGTCGGTGGTGAGCGTGACGATCCGCGGCATGGGGGCATTATGATGTCACGGATACCCGACAAGTAGACCGCTTCGTAAAGTAGACCGCTTGCTCCGCAAGCGGATCCTGCCCGATGCAACCGCTCGCCCGGGCGGCAGAAGTCGCGTCGCGGTGGCCCTCGAAGACTCGGTCCAAATGCTCCGCGAGCTTCCGCCGACCCGGGCTCACTCGTCTTCGAGTAGACCGCTTCGTAAATTAGACCGCTTGCTCCGCAAGCGGATTGGGATCCGCTTCGGGACGAAGCGGTCTACTTACATGGCGCGGATGAGCTCGAGGCACATCGCGCGGACCTTGCCCGGATTGACGTTGGGGTTTTTCTTCTTGGCCTGGCCAATGAGGCCGGCGGCGGCCTGCTCCTTGCCCCCCTTCACGTCGGCGACGATCTTGGGGTTTTCGGCGATGAGTTCGTGGCAGAGCGACACGAGCTCATCGTCGCCCACCGCCGCGATCCCAAGCGACGCGACCACGTCGGCGACGGCGCGGCCGCTGGCGAGCACCTCGGCAAAGATCTCACGTCCCCGACTCGTGTCGAAGTCCCCCTTCTGCACGCGGCCGATCAGGTCGGCGAGCGCGTCGGGGCGGATCGGAAAGGCATCGATCGTCTCGCCCCGCTCGTTGAGCGTGCGGAGCACGTCCTGGTGGAGCCAGTTGCTCGCCACCTTGCCGTCGCCCACCTTCTTGGCCACGTCTTCATAGTAGGCGACGAGATCCCGCCCCTGGTTCACGAGCACGTCGGCATCGTAGGTGGAAATCTTCCACTTCTCGGCGAGCGTCTTGCGGAGCTCGGTCGGCGACTCGCCCATGCTCGCGCGGACTTCCGCCAGCCGAGCGTCAGACACTGTCACTGGCACGAGGTCGGGCTCGGGGAAGTAGCGGTAGTCGCTCGATTCTTCCTTCTGCCGCTGCGGCCGCGTGATGCCGGCGGGATCGTCCCAGCCGCGGGTCTGCTTCGGCATCTTGCCGAGTTCGACCTTTGTGGCCTGCCATTCCCCCCACTGCCGCGCGGTTTCGTAGGTGAGGGCCCGCTCGACCGAGCGGAATGAGTTCATGTTCTTGATCTCGACGATCGGCGTCTTCGCGATCCGGCCATCCGGCTGCGGGATATGCAGGTTGACGTTGGCGTCGACCCGCAGGCTCCCCTCCTGCATGTTGCAGTCGCTCACGCCGAGGTAGACGAGCAGGAGCTTCAGCTCGTTGAGCCAGGCCCGCGCCTCCTGCGGCGACCGCAGGTCGGGTTGGCTGACGATCTCGCAGAGCGGCGTGCCGGCGCGGTTCAGGTCGATCCGTGTGTCGGCCGTGCCCGCCGCCTCGTCGTGCATGCTCTTGCCCGCGTCCTCCTCCAGGTGCACCCGGATGATGTCCACGCGTCGGGAGAACGCCCCCTTGGGATCGACCACTTCGAGAAAGCCGTCGCTCGAAAACGGCAGGTCGAACTGGCTGATCTGATAGCCCTTGGGAAGGTCGGGATAGAAATAGTTCTTCCGGTCCCACTTCGTGAAGGGCGCGATCTTGCAGTTGAGCGCGAGCGCCGCCTTCATGGCGAGCGAGAAGGCTTCCCGGTTCATCACGGGCAGCGAGCCGGGCAGGCCGAGGCAGGTCGGGCAGACCTGCGTGTTCGGGGGCGAGCCGAATTTCGTGGAGCAGCCGCAGAAGAGCTTCGTGCGGGTCTGCAACTGCACGTGCACCTCGAGCCCGATGATCGTCGTGTAGGGCGCGTCGGCGGCGAAAGCGGCGGAGGTCATGGTCAGACGATCTTCTTGGGGCGGCGGGTATGCCAGTCGGTGAGCCGCTGGAAGCGGTCGGTGGCCCGGAGCAGGAGCGGCTCGGCGAGGGCCGGCCCCTGCAACTGGAAGCCCACCGGCAGGCCCGACTTCGTGAATCCACAGGGGAACGAGATGCCGCCGACGCCGGCGAGGTTCGTCGCCACGGTGTAAAGATCGACGAGGTACATCGCCAGCGGATCGCCGGTCTTCTCACCGAGCTTGAAGGCGGGCGTCGCCGAGACGGGGCCGCCGATCAGGTCGACCTGCTTGAAGGCATCGAGGTAGTCCTGCCGGATCAGCCTGCGGACCTTGAGCGCCTTGGCGTAGTAGGCGTCGTAGTAGCCGGCGGAGAGGGCATAGGTGCCGAGCATGATCCGCCGCTTCACCTCGGGGCCAAAGCCCTCGGCGCGGCTGCGGCAATACATCTCGACGAGCGGCGACTCGAAACCAGCGCCGCCACG
>JBIIOK010000101.1:0-9191 GCA_044336985.1 Pirellulales bacterium
GGCACGCCGTACTTCGCGTGGGGCAACTCGATATCGACCACCGTCGCGCCGGCCGCCTTGAAGACGGCAAACGCCTCATCGACGCCCTTCGCCACTTCTGGATCGAGGCCCTCGGCATAGTGTTCGGCCACGCGGCCGATCCGCACACCGGTGAGCGGCTGCTCGAGCAATTCCGTGTAGCGGGGCACGTCGGTTGCGAGCGACGTCGAGTCGCCGGGGTCGTGGCCGGCGATCGTCTCCATCACGAGCGCGCAATCGGCCGCTGACCGGGCCATTGGGCCGATCTGGTCGAGGCTGGAGGCGAAGGCGATCAGGCCGCGGCGGCTCACGCGGCCGTAGGTCGGCTTGAGCCCGGTGATGCCGCAGAGGCCGGCGGGCTGGCGGATCGAGCCGCCCGTGTCGGAGCCGATCGCGACGGGGGCCATGTCGGCGGCCACGCAGGCGGCGGAGCCACCGCTCGAGCCGCCGGGCGCACGCGTGAGATCCCAGGGATTCTTCACGGGGCCGAAGGCGGAGTTTTCGTTCGAGCCGCCCATCGCGAATTCGTCCATGTTCGTCTTGCCGACGATCACGGCATCGGCTTCGCGGAGCCGGCGGACCGTGTCGGCGTCGTAGGGCGGCCGGAAGTGCTCGAGCATTTTCGAGGCGCAGGTCGTGGGCAGGTCGGCAGTGCAGAGGACGTCCTTCACCGCGACGGGCAGACCGGCGAGCGCGCCGATCGGCTTGCCGGCCTTGCGGCGGGCGTCGATCTCGGCCGCCTTCGCAAGCGCGCCATCGCGATCGACCTTCAGAAACGCATTGATCGCGCCGTCGAGCGACTCGATCCGCGCGAGGAAAGCCTCGGTGCACTGGACGGCCGACAGGTCGCCCTGCCGGACGGCGGTCACCAGGTCGGTCGCGGAGAGTTCGGCGGGTTGCATGGGCGTGGTCGAGAGGGCGGCGTGCGGGAGCGGTCAGGCCGCGCCCGAATCGCCAAGGACGGCGGGAACGAGGAAGCACTCGTCGTCGTGCCGCGGCGCCGATTGGAGGGCTTCCGCCGTGGAGAGCGAAGGCTTCGGCACGTCGTCACGAAACACGTTTTGCGTGTCAAGCGGATGCGCGAGGGGCTCGACCGCCGACGTATCGAGCTCTTCGAGCAGCGACACGAAGCCGACGATCTTCGAGAGCTCGCCCGTCATCCGGTCGAGATCGGCGTCGGAGAGCGCAAGCCTCGCCAGCATCCCGACCTTGGCGACATCCTGGCGGGAAATTGGCATGGCGGAGGGCTATTACGGGCGGGCGCGGGGACCGGACGGCACCGCCTCTTCCGCCGCGGCCTTCGCCTTCTCGACGGTGGGCAGCCGGAAGGGCTGCTGGCGGACGAGCTTCGTAACGGCGCCGCTCTTGATGCACTGCGTGCAGACGAGGGCGGTGGTGCTGGTGCCCCGGCCGACAGTGATCCGCAGCCGCTGGAGATTTGGCTTGAACTTGCGGCGGGTAATGCCGGTGACCTTGGTGCCGACGCCGCCGAGATACTTCGCCTTGCCGCGGATGGTCACGGTGTTTCCCATCGAGAAACCCTTGCCGCAGACCTGACAGGAACGTGCCACGATTGAGACTCTTTACTGGATGACTGGAATGGCTTTGGAGCCGGTGTGTCGCGAAGCCAAAAGAATAGCTTTTCGGGGCGAACCCGCAAGGCGAAAACCCCGTGCCGCGGCGTTTTTCAGCCCCGGAGCAGCGCGAGCGCCTCGTCGTGGACGATTCCGTTGGTCGCGATCCCGTCGCCGGAATCGATCCGGGCGCGGCCCTGCCAGTCGCTGTAGCGGCCCCCCGCCTCCACGATCACCGTCTCAACCGCGGCCGCATCCCAGGCATTCATGAGCGGATCGGCCATCACCTCCGCCCGGCCGGTCGCCACGAGCAGGTAGCCGTAGCCGTCGCCCCAGGTGCGGGAGATCCGGCAGGCCGATTCCAGCCGGCGCCTGGATGCCTCGCCGGCCGCGGCGTCCGTCCGCCTGCCAAAGGACGTGAAGTCGCTCGTGCAGAGCAGGCTCTCGGTGAGCGTCGGCCGCGACGAAACCCGGGCCCTCGTGGCAGCCGCATCGCCGCGAACGTGCCAGGCCCCCGCCCCGGCCGCGGCGAACACCCGCTCTCCGAGTGCCGGGATCGCGATCACGCCAATGATGCCACGGCCATCGTGACGGCAGCCGACGAGCGTCGCATAGAGCGGCACGCCGCGGATGAACGACTTCGTGCCGTCGATCGGATCGACGATCCATTCATAGCCGGAGGAGCCGGCCGCCGTGCCCGATTCCTCGCCGAGGAAGGCGTCGTCGGGAAAGGCAGCCAGCAGGTGCTCCCGCAAAATCTTCTCGGCCGCGAGGTCGGCCTGCGTGACCGGCGAGAGGTCGTGCTTCTCGGTGACCGCGAGGGATGGATCGTTGAACCAGCGGAGCGTCTCGTGGCTGGCCTTCTCGGTGGCGGCGAGCGCCGCCTCGAGCCGCGCGAGGGTCGCGGGGGCGGAGCCGGAAATCGCCGCGGTGATTGCTGCGGGAAGCGTCATGGGGTGGGTGTCGGCGGCGCGCGGAGCGAAAGGAGCAGGAGCAATCCCGCGCCGATCACAAGCCACGTATCGGCGAGGTTGAAGATGGGCCAGTCGATGATGCCTTCGACCGCGAAGTGAATCCAGTCGCGGACGGCGAGCACCGGCGTGCCCGCCCGGGCGATGGGCGCATGCCAGGTGAGCCCGGGCAGGCCGAGCCGGTCGTAGAGATTGCCGATGATGCCCCCGGTGATGAGCGCGAGCGCCACGAGCAGCCATCGATCCTCGCGGGTCGGCCGCCGCGAGACGGCGTAGAGAATGCCGCCGATCGCGGCGCAGGAGATGCCCGCGAAGAGCAGCCCCATCCCCTGCCCCATGCCGAAGAGCGCGCCCTCGTTGAGGTTGGTCTCGAGCACGAGGGCCCGCGGAACGAGCACGATCCCCGGTCGCTCCCCCGGCATGCCGAGCCGGCGAAAGATCGCCCACTTTGTGACGAGGTCGACGACCGCGGAGACGGCGGCGATGGCGGCGAAGAGAAACCAGCCGCGGGAACCGGCCGTCGTGCCGGAAGAGTTGTCTGGCATGGTGGTGCGAAGTCCGTTTCGCTCGTCTTCCCGTCGGCCGCGGAGAATCTTTGTCAGCAAGGCTGTCGACCAGGCTGCGCCGATCGAGTAATCTTAGTGTATCGTGAGCGTTCTTCCTTCACGCACGGCTTCTCCCGACGAAACAGACGACCTGCTGTTTCGCGAGCAGTGTCGCCGCCAGATGCAGCGACCGCTCGAGGCCCGCATGAAGTATGGATTCTGCCGTGTCTCGCGTCCCGGGCTCGACGCCGCAGCTTCGCGTGTTTTTCCGAGCACTCGGGCCTACCGGGAGTGGTGTGTGGCCAACCTGCCTGCATACCTGGGTTATCAGCCGGCGCCGCCAGAATGAACGATCGCTCGCTGTTCAATCCGCTGCAGGCGCAGGAAGTGGCCGAGGCGTTCGCGGCCGCCGGGGTCGAGTATCTCTTCATCGGAAAGGGGGGCGCAATCCTCCTTGGCTTTCCGGGCACGACCCAGGACGTCGATGTGTTTCCGGCCAAGGATGCCGACAATGGCCGCCGCCTCGTCACTGCCGTCCGCCAGCTGGGATTCTCGATCGATGACGTGGTTGAACGCGACATCATCGCCGGCAAAGACTTCATTCAGCTCACGGATGGTCCATTCGACCTCGACATCGTGTTCGCGCCCGATGGAATCGAGAATTTTGGTGAGGCGAAACGTCGAGCGGTGACGGAGGGCATCTTCCCGGTGGCCAACATCCGAGACATCATCGCCAGCAAGAAGGCCAGCAATCGGATGAAGGATCGCGTGGATCTCCATCTTCTCGATCTCTTTCGGATCGAGTACGAATTGCGACGGTGAACGGCGGCGGCCGGTGCCGCGCGTCCGGCATGGTGGTGCGAAGGAAGACTCTCAGCGGGGCTGCCGCGGTCGGCTGCCCGACGGGTTTTCCTGTTTCTCGGCGCAGCGGATGCAGAGCGACGCGAACGGGATCGCCTCGAGCCGCTTCTTGGCGATGACGCCGTCGCAGTCCTCGCAGGCGCCGTAGGTGCGCGACCGAATCCGATCGAGCGCGTGCTCCACTTGCTCGAGCGTTCCCTCTTCGCTCGCCATCAGGCTGAGCGTGAACTCCTGCTCGTAGGCGTCGGAGCCGAGGTCGGCCATGTGGATCGGCATGCTCGAGAGATCGCCGCTCGCCTCGGCGCGAGTTTTCCGCAGGGCCGCATCGGCCATCGTGGAGACGTCTCCCCGCAGCCGCGCCCGCATCGCTTCCAGGGCCTCCTTGAAGACCCGCATTTCCGCCACTTTCATCGGTCCACCTTTGTGTGCTTCCGGTGCCGGGCGGCCCACCCCTCCGGGTGGGCCGGCATGAAACAGGAATAGCCCCTCAGACTACACACCGCCGCCGGGCTGTCAAACTGGCAGCCGCGGCCCACGGCGGGGCGGATTTCCGATTGCGCAGGCTGGGCAAAGGCTGCTTGCTGCGCGCCGGGGGATGACCTACCTTTGCCTGAGTCGGTGGTGAATCACTTCGCAGTCGTCCGGCCCGAATTGCCGACTGTTGTTGTGTCGCCGCCGATTGAGTCGAAGGAGCCCGCCGTGGCCGTCGCCGCCCGCACCGATCTCGCGTTTCAGCAGTGCATATCACCCGCCTGCGGTGCGACCTTTTCCGTGGACGAGGTGCTCACGAGCTGCCCGTCGTGCGGCAACCTGCTCGACGTCGAATACGACTGGGATCGGCTCCGCCCGCCGACGTCGTTCGAGGTGTTCGAGCGGAAGTGGATGCGGCGGAGCGATCCGCTCGCCTTCAGCGGCGTGTGGCGGTTTCACGAGCTGCTTCCCTACGCCCCGCGGGAGAGCGTCGTCACGATCGGCGAGGGGCAGACGATGTGCCCGCCCTCCGATGGCGTGGCCCGCTACGTCGGCGTCGAAAACGGCCGGCTGTTCCTGCAATACGAGGGCCTGAATCCTTCAGGCTCGTTCAAAGACAACGGCATGTCGGCGGCCTTCACGCATGCCCGCATGATCGGGGCCCGCCGCGCCGCGTGTGCCTCGACGGGCAACACGAGCGCGTCGCTGGCCGTCTACTGCGCTGTCACGCGGCTGATGCGGGGCATCATCTTCATCGGCTCCGGCAAGATCTCCTACGGCAAGCTCTCGCAGGCGCTCGACTACGGCGCCCTCACGATCCAGATCGCGGGCGACTTCGACGACGCGATGGCCCGCGTGAAGGAGGTCTCGGGTAAACTCGGCATCTACCTCGTCAACAGCGTCAATCCCTTCCGGCTCGAAGGGCAGAAGACGATCATGTTTCGCGTGCTCGAGTCGCTCGGCTGGGAGGTGCCCGACTGGATCGTGGTGCCCGGCGGCAACCTCGGTAATTCGAGCGCGTTCGGCAAGGCGTTCGCCGAACTGCGGAAGCTCGGCCTCATCGACCGCGTGCCGCGGCTGGCCGTCATCAACGCCGCCGGCGCCAACACGCTCCACGAGCTCTACACCCGCCGCGGCCTGCGGTGGAACGGCGGCCGGGCTGACCTCTCCCCCGCCTGCCATTACTACGACGAGCTCGACCGCGATAAGAAGCGGGCCGACACGATCGCCAGCGCCATCGAGATCAACCGCCCCGTGAACCTCAACAAGTGCCTGCGGGCGCTCGAGGTGTGTGACGGCGTCGTTCGCGAGGTGAGCGAGCAGGAGATCCTCGACGCGAAGGCCCAGGTGGGCGCCGGCGGCCTCGGCTGCGAGCCGGCCAGCGCCGCGAGCGTGGCCGGGGCGAAGCAGCTCGTGGCGGAGGGCGTGATTGGCAAAGACGAGCGGGTGGTCTGCATCCTCACGGGACACCAGCTCAAAGACCCGACGGCCACGGTCGCCTACCACACCACCGATCAAAAACTCTTCAACGAGGTGCTCGGCAGCCGCGGCGTGAGCCGGGCGAGCTTTGCCAACCGCTCCGTGAGCGTGGGCAACCGCCTCGACGAAATCGTGCAGGCAATCGATCTCTATGGCTGAGCCCGCCCCGCTGCGTCTGGTCATGCACGGTGCCGCGGGCCGGATGGGGCAGCGCGTCGTCGCCTGCGCCGCCGATGCGGGGCACTGGCGGCTCGTGGCCGCGATCGAGCGGGCCGGCCATCCGCGGAGCGGCGCTGACGCAGGCGTGCTCGCCGGCATTTCCTCCGCCGGCGTGGCCGTGAGCGACTCGTGGAACTGCCCGGCCGACGTCGTGATCGATTTCTCGCTGCCGGAGGCGGTGGCCGGGATCGTGGCAACGTGCGTACAGAAGCGAGTGCCGCTGGTCGTGGCCACGACGGGCCTCGAAGAGAAGGAGCGGACCGCGATCGCGGCCGCGGCGAAGACGATCCCGATCCTGCAGTCGCCGAGCATGAGCCTCGCCGTCAATATCGCGATGGACCTGGTCGGTCGGGCGGGCGCGCTGCTCAGCCGGGTGGGCGGCCGTACGGATGTCGAGATCATCGAGTGCCACCATCGCCACAAGGAAGATTCACCGAGCGGCACGGCGCTCAAATTCGGCGAGATCGTGCAGGCCGCGATGGGGCAGACGAAGGCCGCGCACGGCCGTGAGGGGCGGCCCGGCGCCCGGCCGGCCGACGAGATCGGCTACCACGCCGTCCGCGCCGGTGACAATCCCGGCGAGCACACGATCCTCTTCGGCATGGACGGCGAGAGTTTCTCCGTCAACGTGCGGGCGACGAACCGCGATTGCTATGCCCGCGGCGCCCTCGCCGCGGCCCGCTTTCTCGTCGGCAAGCCCGCGGGCCTCTACTCGATGCGCGACGTCATCGGCATTCAGTAGGACAGGCTTCAGCCTGTCGCAATCATTGACAGGCTGAAGCCTGTCCTACTTTGCTCGTGCGAGCACCCACCAGCCAACGAAAAGCTGCACGCAGAGCGCGAGCAATCCGGTGCGGGGGTGGCCGGTGGCCGCATAGATGCCGCCGAAGACGAGGCTCGCGAAGAAGCCCGCCAGTTTCGTGCCCACCTGCATGAGGCCGAAGGTCGCGCCGAAGCGGCCCTGCGGCGCAAGCACGGCGACGTTCGCACGCAGCACGCTCTGCACGCCGCCGAGCACGAGCGCCAGGAGCACGGCGAGCCAGGTCAGCTGCGCGGTGGTCTGCACGAACCAGGCTGCCACGAGCACGAATATCCATCCCGCGAGGCAGAGGGCAATCGCTCCACGGCGGCTCCATCGCGTCGAGAGCCAGCCCACCAGGAGCGCCCCCGGCAGCGCGACGAACTGCACGAGGAGCACGAGCCGCACGAGCGCCGCCGATTCGAGATGGAATTCCTCGATCGCGAGGCTCGAGAACTGCGAGATCGCGGTCTGCACGGTGCCGAGGACGAGCACGGTGCCAAGCAGCACCCTGCCGAGTCCGCCTCCCTCGTCTCCGCCCTGCGTGAGCGACCGGGCGAAGCCGAAGAGTTCGCCGACCGACGTGGCGGCATGGGCCGTCGACCGCCCGTCGCCCATTCGCACGAAGGCCGCCGGCAGCGAGAAGAGCAGCCACCATGCTCCCATGATCGCGAATGAGATTCTCAGTGCATCCGCGGGCGCGAGTCCGAGCCGATCGCGGGCGGCAACGACAGCCGTCGCCAGGAGGAGCGCCAGCGCACCGCCCAGATAGCCGGCGGCGAAGCCGAATGCGGAGAGACGATCGGCGGCCTTTCCGTCGGCGAGCCGTGGGAGCAGGCTCCCCGTGAAGATCGCCGCCATGTCGAAGCCGATGCACGCGACGACGATGGCTGCGGCCACGGCGATCCGCCATGCCGGCGGCACCGCAGCCAGCACGAGGCAGGCGCCGCTGCCGACGCCGACGCTCGCGATGAGCGCCCGCCGGTGGCCGTGCGTCCGGTCGGCCCATGCCGCGAGCCAGGGCGCGAGCGCCGCCGAGGCGAGCATTGCGGCGGCCATGATCCATGCCCAGACGACGCCGCCGGGCACGCCCCAGGCGTCGTTCGCGAAGACGATCTTTTCGACGTAGGCGACGACGAGCGTGATCTGGATCGCCGAGAAGGCGCTTGCCGCCCAGTCGAGGAGCACCCAGGCGATTTCGGCGGAGCGAGTGGAGGCCGGCGGGTCGTGTTCGGTCATCGAAAGCTCCGCGCGGGTTTGGTGGGACGGACCGACATCCTGTGTTCTCATCCGCGTCGCTGCCTAGTGGCATGCAAAGTGCCGCGACTGGGCAATCTGCGATGGCGAGGAAGACTATTTGCGGGAGGCAGTTTTTGCCGATTAATAGGGTTGGTGCGGCTTGCGGTGCGGCGAGGATATCGGCCAAATGTATTCAGGTAACCCAGACTTCGCATCGACGTGTCAGCGTGGGCTGACGGCGGTTCGGCGGCTCTTGGTCGTTGTCGTGTTTGCATGCCTCGCATGCCTTCCAGGCATCGCTGCTTCCATCAGTCATGCCCAGGAAGTGCTTCCCGCGCCCGGTCCGGTCCTCGATCCGAATCAGGCGGGCAACATCGACCTGGGTGCAGGCGAGCCGCTCGACCTCGGCGCTCGCACGGGGCCCGGAACCGTGCTCGACCCGAACCAGGCGGGCAACATCGATCTCCGCCTCCAGCAATCCAACCGCTTCGATGCGGGGAAGGGAGCGGAGGACGAGCTGCCGATCATCCGCCTGAGCGGCTTCTTCCAACTCGATGACGGCCTCTTCAGCCAGCCACAAGCCAGCGAGCAGCGCATCGGCAACGCGCTCGACGGGGTGAGCTTCCGGCGGGCTCGACTCCAGGCGTTTGGCAAGCTCACCGATTTCACCAACTACTCGATCATGTTTGACTTCGCGCAGGCCGGTCGGCCGAGCTTCATGGACGTCTGGGGAGAGCAGGAGCAGATTCCCTTCTTCGGCACGATCCGGATCGGCCAATTTCGTCAGCCGGGCACGATGGAGAGCTGGACGAGCATTCGACACTTCCAGTTCCTGGAGCGGAGCGTGGCCTTCCAGGCCGTGGAACCCTTTCGCCGCGTGGGGATCATTGACCTGCCCCCCTTAAACGTCGCCACTTCCAGAGAGAGAATCTCTGGTGGTTGCAAACCAAGGGAGGTCGAGAGATGGCACGAGGGAAGAAGTTCACGGCGGAGCAGATCATCGGGAAGCTCCGCG
>JBIIOK010000224.1:0-3175 GCA_044336985.1 Pirellulales bacterium
GTGACGGGCGATGCGGCGGCGGTCGAAGCGATGAAGGCCTGGCTCCTTTCGCAAAAGCGGACGAGCCGCTGGCCAGGGAGCCGGGCGACGGCCGACGCGGTGGCCTCGCTCTTCGGCCGCGGCGACGGCCTGCTCGCGTCGCATGAACTCGTGAGCGTCACCGTCGGCGGCGAGGCGGTGAAGTCGGCCGGCGCCGAGGCCGGGACAGGCTTCTTCGAAGGCCGGTTCGTGCGGCGGGAGATCACGCCGAAGCTCGCGGAAGTCGTCATGAAGAAGGCCGACGCTGGAATCGCCTGGGGGGGCATCCACTGGCAGTATCTCGACGATATCGCCAACGTGCCGGCGGCCGGCCGTGGGGAACTCGCGATTGAGAAGAAGCTCTTCGTGAAGCGGTTCACGAAGGCGGGCGCCGTGCTCGAGCCGGCGGCCGAGGCGGGGGCGACGAAGCTCGCCGTCGGTGACGAGCTCGTCGTGCGGCTCGTCGTCACGAGCGACCGCGACTACGAGTTTCTCGAACTCGCCGACCACCGGCCGAGCCTCACCGAGCCGGTGGACGTGCTCTCCGGCTGGCGGTGGGGGGACGGCGTGGGCTGGTATGTCGCGATCCGCGACGCGAGCACGCAGCTGTTCTTCGAGCGGCTCCCGCGCGGGACGCACGTCTTCGAGTATTCGCTGCGGGCGGCGCATCGCGGCAGCGGGTCGAGCGGCTTCGCGCGGATCCAGAGCCGCTACGCCCCAGAGTTTTCCGCCCACTCGGCAAGCATCCCCGTCGAAGTCCAGTAGGGCAGGCTTCAGCCTGTCATTGGCAAAACAGGTGTCAGACTGTCGAAAGTCGGCCATCCGCCGGTGGAACAGGCGGTCGTTCCTTTCTTTCGGGCACGACGGCTGCGGATAGACAAAAATCTCCGCTTGGCGGCTCCTTGCTGGAAGAAACACCGCCGGAGACCAGTGGTGCCCGCGCCGAGTTCTCAATCACTGGCGTCCGGTGACAGGGAGGCTTTCGCCGCCCTCTACGACCGGCTCGGAGTCCGTCTCTACCGCACGGCCCTCACCATGCTCGCCTCCACCGCTGAAGCCGAGGACGTCGTCCACGACCTGTTCGTGGAACTCGCCCGCAACCGCCAGCGGCTCGCGGCCGTGGCCGATCTCGACGGCTATGTTTTCACGATGCTCCGCCACTCGGTCAGTCGGCGGCACCGGCGGGAGTCGCTTGCGCGGCGGTCGCTCGACCGGCTCGGCCAGGAGCGGCTCGACGCGGGTGGATTCAGCGCTTCGCCAGTCGAGCTCGCGGACGACGCGCTCGCCGCGGCGGTCGCGTCGCTGCCGAGCGAGCAGCGCGAAGTGATCGCGCTCAAGATCGACGGCGGCCTCACGTTCGCGGAGATCGCGGCCGTGCTCGGCATCTCGGCAAACACGGCCGCCAGCCGCTACCGCTATGCCCTGGAAAAGCTCCGCGCAGCCCTCGCCGAGGAGATTCGCCGATGACCGATCGAGTCCCTCCACACCTCGCCGCAATCGAGCGGCGGCTCGAACGAGCCACGTCGCCTGCGCCGACACCGAACCTCCGACGCCGCGTGCTCGCCGCCGTCGACGACGTACTCCACGAAAAGGTGCCAGCCACCACATCTGGACAAATTGCACAAGGTGATCGCCTATCTTCTCCAGATTTGGTGGCTGGCACCTTTCTTCCCGGCTGGGCGTGGGCTGCGGCGGCGGTGCTGGGCATCGTGCTGACGGTGCCCGTCGTGGCAGGCATGGAAGCCCTGCGGCTTCGCGAGCCGCCCACGCGCGCAGCGCAGTTGCGGGCTGCCGGCCTAGCCGATGAGGCGGGACTGGCCTTGGTCGATCGTGCCCCACGGCCAAATGCCGCCGTCGTGCCTTTCCAGCCGGCGAGAGACGCCGCGTCGCGACGCCTTGAATCACGTGTCATCGAACTGCAACGCCTTCTCGAGGAGACGCTCTGATGGCTCACCTGTTGTTTTTTGGGGCCTTGATCGCGGGCTGCCTCTTCTGGGCCGCCGCGTCCGTCGCGTTGGCGGTGCGCACCGAGCGGCCGTGGCTGCGGCGGCTGCTCGTGGCGTCCGGCGTGCTCCTGGCGCCGCTTGCGCTCCTGCCGGCGGTCGGTGTGACGGCTTATCTGGCCTTCGGCCTCGGGTGGCCGACGAACTGGTTCGCGCCGACGATCACGGCCTTCCTGTCGACGGCGATCGGTGGCTGGTGGATCTATCGCGCCGGCCTCTCGCGGCCCGCGTCCGGCGCGGGCTTCGTGGCAAACGCATGGCCCGCCTTCGGGTTGGCGGCGATGGCCCTGGCGGCGGATGTCACGACATATGGCACGCTCGTCTCGATCGACCACGATGCCCTCGCACAAGCGCGGGCCCTGCGGGCCGAGGCGGCGGAGATCATGGCGGCGAGCATGCCACCGGCACCCGCCCCCGACGATGATGCGGCTCCGCTCTACCAGCGGGCTTTTTCGGCGATCGAGTCCGGCAAGGAGTTTTCCGACGAGAAGTCGCCGCTCGACGAGCCGCTCACGGCCGACGTCGCCGCGGAGGACGTGACTGCGATCCTCGCCCGCCATGCGGCGACGCTCGAACTTGTGCGGCGGGCCGCCGACAAGCCCGCCTGCCGGTTCGTCCGCGACTGGTCGCGGCCGTCGCTCGACATGCTCCTGCTCGAGTACGCACCGATGCGAAAGGGAGGGGAACTTCTCGCCCTCGCCGCCCGCCGTGAGGCCGCCAGCGGAAAGATGGCCGTGGCCCTCCGCGACGTCGTGCGGATCCACCGGCTTGGCATGCACGCGGCCAACGAGCCGATTCTCATCGCCGGTCTTGTGGGGCAGGCCATCGACCAGAATGCGCTCGAAACGCTCGCCGCCGTGCTGCCGGCGATCGGAAAACAAGACCTGCCGCTTCTGAAAGATCCCGCCTTCACGGATTTTCTCGGCACGCTCGTGTCGTATCAGCGGCATTTCTATGGCGAAGAGGCATTCGGGATTTCCACGATCGCTCTCCTGGCCGAGCACGGGTCCGCCTCATGGGACATGAACCAAGACGCTGGACGACTCGCAAGGTTGGTGGGGTTTTCATTTCGCTGCTTCGTCATGCCGGCCGAACTTGCCGGCTACAGGGAGATGCTGCAGCAATATCGCACCATCGCCGGCGACAGGACGCAG
>JBIIOK010000089.1:0-10877 GCA_044336985.1 Pirellulales bacterium
CTCGTAGACCGCTTCGTCCCGAAGCGGATCCCCGGGATCCGCTTGCGGAGCAAGCGGTCTCCTTTGCAAGCGGTCTACGAGCGGCAGCCTGAAGGCTGCCCTACTCGCTCACACTCACGGCCCAGCCTGCCTCGACCTGTTCGACCCGCAGCCGCCCCTTCAACTGGTCGCCCTGCACGCGCAGCACCAGGCTCGTGGCGGCACCCGGCGTGTCGGCGTCAGCGGCGAGCACCTCGTAGTCGCCGGCAGCGACGCGGCGGGCGTGTCCGCGGCCGCCGGAGACCTCGCCTGCGCGGATGTCGAGCCAGGCCAGGCGATGTGGCGGCAGCTCGAGCGCCGCCACAGCCGGGCCGCCCACCCGCGGCACGTCCAGGAGCCGCCAGGTGCGGCAGGCAACGCCGTCTTCCACCAGCAGGTCGTAATGCCGCCCGGCGGGGTCGTCGGGGGCGCCCGTGTGCTCGAGCAGCGCGAAGCGGGGCATGGCTGTCTGCTCAATACTCCTGCTCAGGCGTGTCACCGGCCGCCTGGTCTCCCGGCAGCGTGAGCGGCTTCGGCTTGTGCCGCACCGCGCGGCGGGTATTTTCGTCGCGGAGCCGCTCGACCGCTGCCTCCAGGCTCATCGCGCCCAAGTCGCCGTCGAGCCGGTCGCGGAGGCTCACCGTGCCGGCCGCCTCGTCGCGCGGGCCGCAGACGACCATCATCGGAATGAGTTCGAGCTGCGCGGTGCGGATCTTCGCGCCGAGCTTCTCGGCCGCGAGGTCGAGGCCCGTCCGCAGGCCGGCCGCCTCCAGCCGCGCCTGTACCTGCTTCGCATAGGCCTCGCTCTTTTCGCTCACCGGGATCACGCGCACCTGCTCGGGCGCGAGCCACAGCGGAAACGCGCCGGCGAAGTGCTCGATGAGCACGCCCACGAATCGCTCCATGCTTCCCAGCGGCGCACGATGGATCATCACCGGCTGGTGCTTGGCGTTGTCGGCGCCGATGTATTCGAGGTCGAAGCGTTCCTTGCTCGGCAGGTTGTAGTCGAGCTGCACGGTGCCGAGCTGCCACTCGCGGCCGAGCGAGTCGTTCACCACGAAGTCGATCTTCGGGCCGTAGAAGGCGGCCTCGCCCGGCTCCGGCTCGCAGCCCGGCAGGTTCATCCGCCGCGCCACCCGTTCGATCGCCGCCTCGGCCTCGTCCCACCGCGCCGGCGGTCCGACGTATTTGTCGCTTTTCGGATCGCGGAAGCCGAGCCGCACGCGGAAGTTGTCGAAGGCCAGGCTCTCGAGCACTTTCAGCGTGAAGTCGATGCAGCCCTCCACTTCCTGCTCGACCTGCTCCGGCGCGCAGAAAATATGCGCGTCGTCCTGCGTGAAGCCGCGCACCCTCGTCATCCCGCCGAGCTCGCCCGACTGCTCGTAGCGATAGACGGTGCCGAATTCGGCGAGCCTGAGCGGCAGATCCTTGTAGCTGTGGGGCCGCGCCTTGTAGATCATCGTGTGGTGCGGGCAGTTCATCGGCTTCAGGAGATACTGCTCGTCGTCTGCCATCACGATCGGCTTGAACTGGCTGTCGGCGTAGTAGGGATAGTGGCCGGAGATCTTGTAGAGATCGACCTTGCCGATGTGGGGCGTGTAGACCGGCTGGTAGCCGCGGGCCGCGAGCTCCTCGCGGACGAAGCTCTCGAGCGTGCTGCGGAGCATGGCCCCCTTCGGCATCCAGAGCACGAGCCCCGAGCCGACGAGCGGGCTCGTCGTGAAGAGATCGAGCTGCTTGCCGAGCACGCGGTGATCGCGACGGCGGGCCTCTTCGAGCGCCGCGAGATGCGCGTCGAGATCCTCCTGCGAAAACCAGGCCGTGCCGTAGAGCCGCTGGAGCTGCGCGTTGTTGGCGTCCCCCTTCCAATAGGCGCCGGCGATGTTCGTGAGCTTGAAGGCGCCGATACAGCCGGGGCTGGGCACGTGGGGCCCGCGGCAGAGATCGACAAACTCCCCCTGCCGGTAGAACGAGAGCGTGGGGTGGTCGGCCAGGCCCGTCTGGATGTGCTCCACCTTCAGCGGCTGGTGGAGATCACGCACGATCTCCACGGCCTTGTCCCGCGGCACCTCCACCCGCTCGAACGCCTCGTCGGCCTCGATGATCTTCTTCATCTCGGCCTCGATCCGCGGGATGTCTTCGTCGGTGATCGGCCGGGCAGCCCGCATGTCGTAATAGAAGCCTGCGCCCACGGTCGGCCCGAAGGCGAGTTCGACGCCGTCGAAGAGCCGCATCACGGCACGGGCCATCACGTGGGCCGCCGAGTGGCGCATCACGGGCAGGGCCCGCGGATCGCCCGCCTTCAAAAACTCGATCGCCACCTCGCCGCCGGCGGGCAGCGGGGCATCGAGCCCGACCGCCCTGCCGTCGAGGAGCGCCGCGATGACCTGCGGCTTCTTCTTCCCCTTCCCCTGATCAGCCGGCCCGGCCACCTCGGCGACGACATCGGCCACCCGCGCGGCCGGGGAAAAATCGCGAACGACTCCATCGGGAAAGCGAACGGTGGGCATGACGGGTCTACCAGGGAGGGAAGGCTTGCTCGGAGGGAGGCCGCGCGGCGGCGTTTCCCGCAAAACCGGCACAGTATCCCCGCGGCGGCTCGGGCGACAAGGCCGTTCCGGCCCCGCCACGACCGCTTCGCTTGACTGCCTGCGGATTGGGCGCGAGACTCAGGCGTGCCGACTTCGAGGGCGATTAGCTCAGTTGGTTAGAGCACCAGCTCGACAAGCTGGGGGTCATAGGTTCGAGTCCTATATCGCCCATAAATGCGGTTTGCCGCGGCTCGCAGCGTTTCGCACAATCGTGGGTTTCCCCGGGGAATGCTCCGGTTCGTGCGATTCGTTGCGGGCCGCGGCGGCTTTTGACTGCACACGAATGTGCACACTCTTTTTGGACCGGTCGGGCGTGCCCTGCCCTCCCCCGGCGACCACGTCCTTGAAATGACGCTCGCGGGCCTGCAGGTAGTGGGTAGCGGCGATCCACGGCGAATGTCCGAGCCATTTGGCGACGACATGGTTGGGATACTTCTCAACCCAGTCGGTTGCGCACGAAGCCCGAAGGTTCTGGAACAACCTCGGCCACGGCTGGAACCCGGCCCTCGTGATGATCTTCGTCAACGTGGTCCGAAGGTTCGACGCCCCCGTGAGCGTCCGCGGCACGATCAGCTTTTTCCCCTCGGCCGCCTGTTCGTAGGCCTCGGCAAGGATCGCCCGAAGTTGGGGGCAGATCGGCACCACGCGAACGGCATGCCCGACGCTCGGTCACTCGATAGCACACCCGTACTTCCCGCACCAGAACACGCTTGACCGCGGGCCTCAAAGTTTTTGTGAGAGCACGTCCTGCAGCATCTTCTTGTCGAGGCTCAGGTCCGCCACCAACTGCTTGAGTTTCCGGTTCTCTTCCTCCAAGGTTCGAAGCCGTCGCAGCTCGGCGATGCCGAGCCCAGCGAACCGCTTCTTCCACCGATAGAACGTCTGCTCGCTGATGCCGAGCTTCCGGATGACCTCGGCCACCGATGTGCCCGACTCAGCCTGCCTCAAAGCGAACGCGATCTGCGCTTCCGAAAAGTGCTTCTTTCCCATCCAAAAACCCACCCTTTCTGGTGATGCCAAGGTCAAAAACCTGACATCCCGGATGGATCAAGAAACGGGGAGGACGTCACCGACGACGTGAACCTCATGGCCGCGACGGAGCTCGTGGTGGCGATCGCGGGGGATGCGTTTGCCGGACGACTGCGGCTGGAAGCCGTGCGGAATGGGTGGAGCGCGGGCTTGGCGTGAGCGGGTATCGGCAGCGGAAAAGTCCACCGCCCCCGTTCGTGTGTGAATTGGATGTTTTTTTGTGCACGGCGATTGACCATGCTTCATGGGAGGGGTTCAATCCCTCGCTCAATCCACCCACCTGATTCAGCCCACCCTCCCGCCTCTCCCGCGATCGCTTCCCGGCTGCCTGCTCTGGCCGTCCCGCCAGTTCGGCAGTCCGTTCCCGCCACTTTTGTTCTGCACCACTTTGTTCTGCACCAAGGATTTTGCACCATGGCACACCTACCCTTCTTGGGGTATCTACCCACCCTGCTCAAGAATCGCGTTGGCCGCCGCCTCCGGAAGCGGATTGCCGAACGGATGATGATTGAGCGACTCGAGCAGCGTGCCCTTCTGGCCACGCTCTACTGGGATCCGGACCGGATCGCCACGAACAACGTGATTAAGACGGGTGCTGGCCTGGGCGGATCGGGCAACTGGAGCGAAGCGGGCGCTGCGGTCTGGTTCAACCCGGCACTCAATGGGACCGCCGGCGGCTACGTGAGTTGGAACAGCAGCGCCGGCGACACCGCCGTGTTTACCGGCCCCTCCGGCGGCACGGTCACGATATCAGGCACCGTCGGTGCTACGGGGGTCGAATTCCGCACTGCCGGATTCGTCGTGAGCGGCGGTAGTTTCACCACGGCCGCGGCGGGCACTACGTTCACGGCCACCGCGGCTGGCCGGTTCGACTCGCCACTGGTCGGAGCGGGCGGCATCACGAAGGCCGGAGCCGCCATGCTCACGCTCGGGGCTGCCCTCAACACATACTCCGGCGACACCAGATTGACCGCGGGCATGCTCGACGTGCGGGGCACGATTCAGAGCCACGTCAGGCCGCTCGGTGGCAGCGTCCAAGGCGTGATGTTCTACGATCCGGATCTCGCTGCCGCGGTGCGGGAGGCTCTCGGCGTCGATCAGAACACCTGGCTGACATCCGCAGCGCTCGGGCAGTCGTCGCCGCTCGCATCGCTGACGGTCAATGGCAGTCTTGTGGGCGACCTGACGGGCATCGCGAATCTCTCCGCGTTGCGGACGCTCGCATTCATCCCGGGCGACTATTCCGCCACGCCCCAAGGTCTTTCGTCGCTCGCGCCGCTCGCCGGCCTGGCGAACCTCGCCGAATTGTCGCTGCACGACATCGGCCTCACCGATGCCGTTCTGGCCACGCTCCCCGCGCTTCCCGGGCTCACCCGGCTCGACGTGCGGTCCAACGCGCTCTCCGCGGTGCCGGCCGGCGTCGCAAACCTGCCACGGTTGGCGACGCTCTTCGTCCACGGCAACCCGCTGCTCGCAGACAACCCGCGGGCAGGCCTCTCCTCACTCAAGGGCAAGGCCATCGACGTCGACGTGGCCCCGGACAGGCCGGAGACGGCAGCGAGCATTGCCGACCTCGCGGCGCGGCTCTATTTCCTGCCGCTGAAGATGCTCGACTACGTGACCAACACGGTCGTCTACCAGGCCTACGCAGGGGCCATGAAGGGCCCGCTGGCGACATTGCAAACGAAGGCCGGCAACGACTGGGACACGAATTCCCTCTTGGCCGCGCTCTACGGCGCCGCCGGCATCTCCACGCGGTACGTCGCGGGGGCGATCGAGGTCACGGAATCACAGCTTCGCGACTATGTCGGTGCCCGCGACACGTTTGCCGCCGCAAACATTCTCGCCGCGGCGGGCCTCGGCTACGACCAGTACGCCAATCGCTTCAAGCACACTTGGATCGAGGCTCTCGTGTCGGTCCCGGCGACGGGCGTGCAGGCCTGGGTGCCGATCGACGCCTCGTGGAAGCTTCGCGATTTCCGGCCGGGCCTGTCGGGCATCCTCACGAGCGTGCCGTTCAGCCCGCTCGAGACCGACTACCTCACGAATCCTGTCTGGCAGAAGAAGTCCACAGCCGAATACTACGAGGCGAAGGTGGCCACCTGGCTGGCTCAAAACCGGCCGGAGTTCACGATCGCCGACGTCGGCTACGACGGCCCGATCCGCCAGCAGTCGTTCCCGGTGCTGCCGACGGGGCTGCCCTACGCCGTGGTCAGTCAGCCGGCCGAGTCGGCGCGGCCGACCGCGATCCCGGCGGCGTCCCAGTATAGGGTCACCATCCGGCTCGCCAACGGCACGAAGGCGCTGTTCGGCGCGAGCGGCGTCAATCTCACGCTCGCCGACGTCGCCCTCAGCCGTCTCACGATCGACCCGCAGTTCAATGTCAAGGGCACCGCCCGGCCCGTGCTCCGCCGTGACGGGGTCGCGGTCACGACCACTCCGACCGCCATCGCCAATGCCGCCGCCAGGCAGCTTACGCTTACGATCACCGTCACGGCTCCAGCGGGCGGCACGGGCTATTCGCGCACGTTCACCCGCGCGGCCGATCGGTTCATCGCGATCGGGCTCGACGCCAACCAGTTCTCTGAGTCGTTCCTGGCCACCAAGCGGGGCATCGCCAACGCCCAGCAGCTCAACCGGGCCAATGGCGTGGCGGTTGACCGTGACCAGGCCGTCGGCGGCCTGCTCGACCTCGCCATCGCGCAGTATTTCACGGCGGCCGATGCCGATGAGGCTTCGCTCGCCTCCCTCACGTCCGCGGTCGCGGACCGCACGAACGTGGCCCTCGGCATCGCCACGAGCGGCCCCGCGCTTTCGACCACCGCGACCTCCGGCCTGCAGTTTCCCTATCTGCCGGCCGACATGGGGATCGACGTCCCGGCCAACGTCAACGGCGGGTTTGCGATCGACGCCAGCACCACCGCGATCGATCTCAATCGCAACCTGCTCCTGGGCTACACCAACTCGGCGCTCGAAGGCCTCACGCTCGAGGAACTGACCAACTTCGAAAGCGTGTCGACGATGAAGGCCTTCCAAATCGCCGCGACCGCGGCCGGCGGGATGTCCAACCTCGTGGAGATCAACGCCGGCAACGTGGCCAACATCTCCACGCTGCTGCCCGGCGTGCGTCCGGAGATCCGCAATGCGATCGCGGCCACCGTGACCAACGGCCTTTCGGGAGTGGCGGACTACGCAGGTGTGAAGTTCACCGCCCTCGTGCCGAAAAACGAGGTTGCAGTCGGCAGTGGCACCGACACCACGAAACAGTGGAAGGGCGTCGGGTACACGCTCAAGTGCGTGACGAGCGATCCGGCGAAGGCGGCTCTCAATGGCAAGACCGTCGGCTACATCATCCACGGCGCGGTGGGCACCAACCCGCTGGTGTCGTATGGCGGGGCGGCGTCGAGGGTTTCGGCCCCTCGGCCGAATCTCAAGGCCACGGTCGCCGTTTACAACCCCGGGCTCGGTGCGGGAGACCCCGTCAACATGGCCACCGGCGGCGTCTACCACGAAGAAACCGACGTCGAGATTCCCAATCTCGGCATGCCGCTGGCCTTCCGTCGGCGCTACGACTCGATCCACACGGTCTCCGGCCTCGTCGGGTCGCCGGCCGCGTGGTCGGATCGTGGCATGGGGGAGGGCTGGTCGTTCACGTATTCCGACCGGATCGAAGTGGGTGTCGACGGGGCGAGCACGGTGACCTGGTTCACGGATACCGGGATGCGGCTCGTGTTCACGGGCAGCACCGGCGGATTCACGAACCCGGCCGGCGTCTTCGGCAGCCTCACGGGCTCCGCCGCGGCCGGTTTCACCTGGAAAGACTTCGATGGCAACACCACCGTCTTCGGCGCGGCGGTGGGTGGCTTCTGTCCGATCGCGTCGACGAGCGACCGGTTCGGCAATGGCATCGCGATCAGCTACGTCGCGGGCACGAATCGGATCGCGAGGGTCTCGGATCGTCGCGATGCCACCCGTTGGCTCTCGTTCAGATACAACGCCGACGCCCGGCCCCACATCACGGCCGTGGCCGACTTCACCGGCCGCACCTGGACCTACTCCTACGCCACCGACGGCCGCCTGGCGACCGTCACGGCCGCCAGTCCGGCGGCGGGCGTCGCCGGGCCAGTGGTTCGCTATGCGTATCATGCCGACGCCGCCCGCCGCGGCCTGTTGGCGAGCGTCACGGATCCGGCAGGCAATGTCACGGCGTGGGAGTATTACGCCAACCGCCGCGGCTTCCGGGTGACCGATGCCGAAGGCCTCCGCCACAGTTTCACCTACAACCTCTATCGCAAGCAGTCGGCCTTCATCAACGAGCGGGGTGACGCCTCCCGCTATTCGTACGACGACCAGGGCAACCTGCTGGAAGTCCAACAGTCTGATCGCACGGCGGAGCGTTCCACGTGGCTCGCCAACGGGCTGAAGGCGACGTCGCTCGACGCCTACGGCGCCACGACGGCGTTTGCCTACGACGCCACCACCGGCAAGGTGACGCGCATGACCGACCCGCTCGGCAATGCCACCACCTTCGATTACTTCGTCGGCACGTTCCGCGACATCGCCAAGATCACGCGGCTGAATCGGCCGAACGACGCCTCCGACGACATCGCCACGGGGTTCTCCTACGACGCCTCGGGCTTCATGACGAGCAAGACCGACGACGTCGGCTTTTACGGGCCCTTCCTCGAGCCACAGAAGCAGATCAACGCCACGACCCGGTTCACCCCGGCCGCCGGCGGCCGGGGGCTTGTTCAATCGACGACCTCCCCGCGGGGCGTCGCCACCACGTTCACCTACAACGCCGCCGGCCAGGTACTCACGCAGGCGACCGATTCGTCTCCGGGCGTCACCGTGACGCAGTCGTTCGCCTACGATGCGCGGGGCAACCTCACCGCCCGCACCGACGGCAACGGCAACGTCACGTCGTTCACGTTCGACGCGCTGGGCCGCAAGACATCAGAGACCTCGCCCGATCCCGACGGCGCAGGCCCGCTGCCGGCCATCGTGGCGACCTACGCCTACGACGTCGTCGGGAATCTCGTCTCGACGACCCTCGGCGACGGCCGGATCACGCGAAGCGTCTCCGACAAGCGGCAACGGGAAGTGAGGCGCACCGCCGCCGACGGCACGTTCACGCTCGTCAGCTACGACCCCGCCGGCAACAAGGCGACCGAGACCGACGCCCAGGGCCGCATCACGCGATATGTCTACGACGCCCGCAACCGGCTCGTGGCCGCCATCTCTCCCGATGGCACCACCACCCGCCTGCGGCTCGATGGCGGCGGCCGGATCGTCGCCACGCTCGATCAGGCCGGCGCGACCACGACGTATGCCTACGACAAGCTCGGCCGCAAGACCCGCGAGACGCTGAGCGATCCCGACGGCACCGGCCCGCTCGCGGCCCCGTCTTCCGCCTGGGGCTACGACTCCCGCGGCAACCTCCAATTCGTGACGCCCTCCTTCGTCGGCCAGTCGGGCATCACGGCGGGCGATGCCGCCTGGTCCACCCACTACGAATACGACGCTCTTGGCCGCAAGACGAAACAGACGCAGGCCGATCCGGACGGCGCGGGCCCGCTCGCCCGGCCCATCACGACGTTTTCATATGACGCCGACGGCAACCTCCTCGCCGTCACCGATCCCCGCGGCTTCACGACGACCTACGCCTACGACAACCTCGGCCGCAGGATCACGGAGACCTCCGCCGACCCCGACGGCACGGGCCCGCTGGTCGCGCTCGTCAGGCGCTCCGTCTACGACAGGGCCGGCAACCTCCGGTTCGAGGTCGCTCCTGGCGGTGCGAGCGAAGCCGACGTCTCCTTCACCACCGAGCACGTCTACGACGCCCTCAACCGCGAGATTCGCACGATCCTGCCCGATCCCGACGGTCCGACGGGCCCGCTTGGCCGGCCAACGCCGACGCGGGCGTTCAACGCGAGTGGCTTCCTCGCCTCCACGACCGACGCCCTGGGCCGCACGACGAGCTATGCCTACGACAAGCTCGGCCGAGTGCTTTCCGTGACGAACGCGCTCGGTGCGACGGCGACGACCGCCCACGATGCCGTCGGCAACACCGTGATCACCACCGATGCCCTCGGCCGCCGCACGTTCACGAGCTACGACTCGGCCAACCGCCCGGTCCAAGTCCGCTCCCCCCGGCCCGATGGCACCTCGGCCACCCCGGTGACGACCTACGCCTACGACGTCACCGGCAACCTCGTGCAGTCCACCGACGCGCTCGGCCGCACCACCTGGCGGCAGTACGACGCGCTCGGTCGCCTGATCGCCGAGACGAGCCCGCTGGGCCTCACATCCCTCACCGAATACGACTTGGCCGGCCGCGTCACCGCCACCATCGACGAGCTCGGTCGCCGCACCGACACGGTCTACGACAACCTCGGCCGCACGATCCGCGTGCTCTCCCCCGACGCCGGCCAGGGCCGCCCCACCACGCACTCCGGCTACGACGCGGCCGGCAATCTGCGGTTCACCACCGACCCCCGCGGCGCGTCCGCCGGTGACCCGGGCTTCACCACCTACTTCTTCTACGACGCTCTGGGCCGCAGGACGGCCACCGTCGACGCACTTGGCGCCGATTGGCCCGTGACGGCGATTCCCGACTTGCTGCCCGGCACGGTCACGACGAACGTCACCCGCACCAGCTATGACGCGCGTGGACGCATCGCCTCCACCACCGACGCCCTCGGCCAGACGACCGACTACGGCTACGACAACCTGGGCCGCAGCACATTCGAGACCGCGGCCGACCCGGACGGCACCGGCCCGCTCCCCCGCCCCGTCACCCGCTTCACCTACGACGCCGTCGGCAATCGCACGAGCGTCATCGACCCCCTCGGCAACACCACCGCCTACGCCTACGACGCCCTCGACCGCCGCACGACCGTCACCGACGCCCGCGGCTTCGCGACGGTCACCACCTACGACGCCCGGGGCAACACCACAAGCGTGACCGACGCCTCCGGCAACGTCACCCGCTACGCCTACGACCGCCTGAACCGGCTCACCTCCGAGACCGACCCGCTCGGCGCCATCACCACTTCCGCCTACGACCTCGCGGGCAACCAGACCAAGGAGACCGACCGGCTCGGCCGCGTCACCACGTTCGTGTTCGACGCCGCCGACCGGCTGGTCGAGGAGCGCTGGCAGCCGTCGGCCACGGCCGCCATCTCGCACACGATCAAGCGGATCTACGACGCCGCCGGCCAGCTCGTGGGTGTC
>JBIIOK010000225.1:0-3083 GCA_044336985.1 Pirellulales bacterium
CGGAGCAGCTTCGGCTGCAGCTCTTGCGGCATCTCGCCGATCTCGTCGAGGAAGACGACTCCGCCCTGCGCGGCGCGGAAGATGCCGAGCGAACGGCCGGCGGCGCCTGTGAACGCGCCCTTCTCGTGGCCGAAGAGCTGGCTCTCGGCGAGCGACGGCGTGAGCGCGGCGCAGTTGACCGGCACGAACGCCTTGTCTTTGCGCGGGCCGCTGCGATGCAGGAGCCGAGCCCAGAGTTCCTTGCCGGTGCCGGTCTCGCCCGACACGAGCACGGTGCACTCGACCTCGGCAGCCCTTTCGACCGCGCGGGCGATCCGCCGCATGGCGGCGTTGCTGCCGAGCACCCAGTTCTTCCGCTCTTCGGCGACGGAGACGCCACCATCGGCGACCACGGGATCGAGCGTGCCGCCCTGCGGCTCGCGCGACGCGCGTGAAGCACTGCGGAAGTTGCTGGGCACCATGGTCATCGCTGTGTGCACACCGGTGATCGAGTTGACTGCGAACCCAAGCTGGGGATCTCAAGGAACCGCTAGTATCCCCACGATCGGGGGCAAAAGCAATGTTTCGGCTACAGCTTTTTCCCGATTTCTCGAGGGGCTACCGGGGCCCTCCCAACCTGCCGGAATAGCCGTCAAAGCCAGCCTTTTGGCAGTTTGGGGGGGTCAGGGCTGGTCCGGCCCGGACTCGAAAAACAGGAGGTGCTGCCAGGGGAGCCGGTCGAACTCCCGGGCCAGGGTGAACCCCGAAGGCTCGAGCTCCGCCCGCACCTGGGCCTTCGTCATCTTGTGAAGCGGCTTGATCGGCACGGTCAGGTCCTCGCCGCGAAACTCCGCGAGCACGAGCCGGCCGCCGGGGGCGAGGCTCTCACGGATCCTCGCCAGCATCGCCTCAGGATGCGAAAACTCGTGGTAGACGTCGATGCAGAGGACCAGATCCACCTCTCCTTTCGGTAGTCGAGGGTCGATCGCGGTGCCGAGCACGGGCTTCACGTTCCGAATCCCCTCGTCGGCCAGCCGTCCGACGAGCATCCGCAGCATCTCCGGCTGCACGTCCACGGCATAGACGCGGCCGCGCGGGCCCACCCGCCGCGCAAGCTCGAGCGTGTAAAAACCGTTGCCGCATCCCATGTCGCAGACCGTCTGGCCGGGCCGGATCGCGAGCGCCTCGATCAGCAGCCGGCAATCCTCCTCGCGCTGCCGGCTCTCGCGCATGAGCCACGGGGCGCCTGTGAAGTGCATCGTCTGGGCGATCTCGCGGCCCATGAAGTGCGTCGCCGGCGGCGGGATCACCACCGTCGGATCGACATCCATGTCGATCGTGATCGGATACCGCGCCGAATTCGGCGGCTGGCCGGCGGCGACGCCGGCAATGAACGCGATGCAGAGGAAGGCGATTGATCGCATGAAGAGGGCCATGGGCTTATTCATAGTAGACCGCTTGTCCCTAGTAGACCGCTTGTTCCACAAGCGGATCTGGATCCGCTTCGGGACGAAGCGGTCTACTCTGGCAGCGGTCTCCTCTGGCAGGCTGAAGCCTACCCTACTTTGCGCACAAGCCGTGACGCGGACCGGATCGCCGGCAGGCCGGAAACGTCGCAGAAACTGGCAATCGTGATGCCGCTCTTGAGCGCGAAGTCGGCGAGCTGGGCGGATTCGACGAGGATCGTGCGGCCCGCCTCGATCGCCAGCACGCGGGCTCCGGCCGCTCGCAGCGATTGCAGCGTGCCGACTCCGATCGTGGGCATGTCGAACCGCAGATCCTGCTGGGGCTTCGCCACCTTCACGACCACCATGCCACCGGTCGGGCAGAGACGCCCCGCGCGGCGGATGCATTCGTCGGTGCCCTCGATCGCCTCGAGCGCCATCGGCGCGCGGTTCTTCACCACGACGGTCTGGCCGATGTCGAGCCGACCGAGTTCCTTCGCGAGCCGCCAGCCGAAGACCACATCCTGCTCCTCGGCCGACGAGAGCGACCGGCCCGCGATCACGCCATCGGCGGCGAGCAATTCCGGCGCGAAGTCGGTGGCCGGGCAGATCCGCACGCCCTCGGCGTCGAATGCCGCGCTGATCGCGCCCAGAAGCGAATCGTCGCGGTTGTCGCACCGCCGCGTCACGAAGTGCGGCCAGAAGGTCTTGAGACCGGTCCAGTCGGGCAGGTGATGGATCCACGCGCCGCGGGCGAAGAGCTTCATCTTGTGAATCTTGCCGGCCATCGTGGCGCGGCGGGCGTTATGGCGCTTGAAAAACTCGATCGCGCGGCCGATCTCTGCCACGCCGACGGTGCCGTAGTCGTCGGCCAGCGACTCGAGCTCGGCATCGGCATGGTCGCGGATCGAGAGGATCGCGGTGCGGCCGCCGTGCCGCCGGATCGACTCGGCCACGGCGACAGGAAACCGGCCCCAGCCTGCCAGGATGCCGATCGTCTCGCCCGCGAGTGAACAGGATTCGTGGTGCATGCCCCGGCCTCCCGTCACGCCGCCTCGGCGGCCCTGCCGGCGCGGCCGCCTTCGAGGGCCTCGACGCGGGCGATGACCTGCTTGAGGTCCTTCCGCATCTCGGGGAGCTTGCTCATCGTGGCCAGCTGCAGCTTGCGATCGCGGAGCTCGATGGCCGGCTCGCCGAGCACGGTCTTGCCCGCCTCCACGTCGTTCGATACGCCGGAGCGGGCGCCGAGGATCGCGCGGTCGCCGATGTGCACATGGTCGCGCACGCCCACCTGCCCGGCCATCACCACCCAGTCGCCGGTCGTCGTGCTGCCGGCCACGCCCACCTGCGAGCAGATCATGTTGTGCCTGCCGAGCCGGACGTTGTGGGCGATCATCACGAGGTTGTCGAGCTTGGTGCCGGAGCCGATGACCGTCGGCCCGTAGGTGCCGCGGTCGATCGTCGTCGCCGCGCCGATCTCGACGTCGTCGCCGAGTTCCACGTTGCCGAGCTGCGCCGAGAGGGCGTAGGCGCCGCCTGTCACCTTGTAGCCGAAGCCGTAGGCGCCGAGCACCGCGCTCGCGTGGATGATGCAGCGGTCGCCGACCCGCGTGTTTTCATAGAGCACGGCGTTGGGGAAGATCTCCGTGCCGGCGCCGA
>JBIIOK010000016.1:0-32023 GCA_044336985.1 Pirellulales bacterium
GCAACCGCCTCGCCTTCGACGGCACCTACCGCTACGCCTACGACGCCGAAGGCAACCGGACGGCCAAGTTTTTGGATACGAATGCGGGAGGCACGCTCTCGGCCGGTGATACCGACGTCACCGTCTATGTCAGTCGGCGCGCATAACCGGCCAGTGATCGGCGCCTGAGCCCCGGCCATCTTCACGGAGCATTCTGACCTACAGGTCTTCCAGCGGCGCTGCCGCGGAAGGAGGCCTGTCATGGCGAATGTGCTGAAGATGTCGATTGTCGAGGCGATCCATTCACTACGATCCGCAGGACTGTCCTGCCGGGAGATCGCACGACGTCTTGGGATCCACCGGGAGACGGTCTCGCGGCACCTCCGGCTGGTGTCGCCGCCGATTTCAAAGCCGGCCAGCGCGCCGATTTTCCCGGCCGGGACTTCCGCGCCGGTGGCCGGCTTTGAACCGCCGACAGCGCCGACTGCGGGTGTTTCGACGCCCTGCCGGCGGCGTGGGACTTCAGCCGCTTGGGGAGATCGTTCGTAATGCCCGTGTAGAGCGAGCCGTTGCTGTAACGCCCGTGGCAACTGGTCCCACGCGCCAGTCCGCCCGGATACGGCCACGAAGGCGGGGGTTTCGGGGTTTGCACACAAATGTGCACACTCCGAATCGTCAGAGGCAGTTTCAGCCTGTAAAACCCCGGTTCGTTCGAGTCCTCTATCGCCCATTTCGCGTCAGAAACGCCAGCCGAGGCCCGAGTCGACGAAGTATGAGGCGGCGTCCTGCGTAAGGCCCCAGCCCATGCGGCAGCCGATTTCGAGGTTGGGCGTGATCATGAAGTGCGTGCCGGGCCCCACGAACGGCCTGACACTCTCGTCTTCGAGCCCTTCGCTCCAGGCGCCGAACCATTCGGCATGCACCTCCCACCGCTCGCTCACCGGCATGCGGAGCACGGCCGAGGGCATCCACTTGTTGAAGAGCCCTTCGGTGCTGTCGGCGAGCACGTAGCGGACAGCCGCGTCGAATCGCCATTCGTGGGCGAGCGCCCATCCAAACACATACGTGGCCGCCGGCTCGGTACCCCAGACATCGCCCGAGAGCGGTGTGAATGCTTCGATGATCGCACTGCTTCGCGGCACCCACCCTTCCTGCTCGGTCACGAGCGCCTTGAAGCCGTAGAGCAGGTTTGACTCCGACGTGAGCTCTTCTCCATCGACGCCCTCGCCGACCTCGACCGCGGTGACCACACTCCCGCCGGAGCCCGCCTCGTAGTTGAAGCCGAACCGCCACTCGAAGCGCTCCGTGGCCCCCAGGCGGATCAGCAACTCCGGAAAGCTGTTCGTCGCGGGCGTGCCGCGGTTGTCGATGAACGCATACGACGCCTCCGTGACCACGTGTCCCGCTGCCACCGGGCGGGTCGCGGGCGTGAAGGCGTCTCGATCCGTGTCGAGCTCGTGGAACTCCTGGGCGCAGGCCGGCGCCCCGGCGATCAGCGCCGAGATCGCAATTGCGCGAGAAAGTGCCCGATGAATCGGCATGTGCTTCCGATCGAGAAACGCCGATCCCATCCCAGCCGTCTGCAATCAGTTTTTCGACCAGTTCGCAGTTCGGATTGGAGTCGCCAAAGCAACTTGCACGGGCCTCGTCCTTCAGCACCGCCACGGTCGCGTTGAAATGGGGAACCACGGCAGTCTGGGGGCGCAGCGGGGCTCCTGAACGCGAAGAACGAGGCACGCACGACCATGTCGATGGCTGCCGGCGGGGAAGCGTTCAGGCGGGCAGCTTCGCCGCGAGCCAGGCCTTGTAGCCGCCCACGATGTCGTGCACGCCGGCGCGGCCGAGCTTCTGCAATAGGCTGGCGGCGATCGCGGAACGGTAGCCTCCCTCGCAGTGCACGGCCACGGGCCGGCCAGTCGGGATCTCGCCGATTCGCTCGTCGAGGTGCGTGAGCGGGATGTTGAGGCTGCCTGCGATGTGACCGCCCGCATGCTCCGCATCGCTCCGCACGTCGATCACGATCGGTGCCGGACCGGCGTCCGGCCGCTTGCCCGCGAGCCATTCGGCGAGGGCCGGCGCCGTGATCCGCTGTGTCCGCTCGACGAGATCGTCGCGGGCGGCGAGGGCGCCCATGCCGCCGGCGAGATAGCCGGCCACGTTGTCGAAGCCGATCCGGCCGAGCCGCATCACAGCCTCGGCTGCGGGGTCGTCGCCTCCGCTTGCCCCCCCCTCCTCGGCGATCACCACGATCGGCTTGTCGTGCGAGAGCATCGAGCCGGCCCAGGTCGCATACTTGCCGCTCAAGGCGATGTTGAGGGAGCCCCGCAGATGGCCCCCCTCGAAGTCGATGCCGTCGCGGACATCGAGCAGCTGCGCTCCCTGCTTCTCGAGGGCGAGCACCTCGTCGAGCGACAGGGGTTTGAGGGTCTTTTCCATTGCCGCGCCGAGCGAGGCCCGTTCCTTCCGGTTCAAGATCGCGTCGTGCACGAAGTAGTCCGGTGCCTCCGGCTGGTCGGCCGTGACGATCTTCTTGAATGCCTCCCGGCTCATCGGCTGGAGGGCGTAGTTGAACTTCTTCTGCTCGCCGATCGTGGAGACCGTCTCCTTGGAAAGACTCTTGCCGCACATGCTGCCCGCCCCGTGGGCCGGGTAGACGAGCGTGGCGTCGGGCAGCTTCACGAGCTTGTTCGTGATGCTGTCGTAAAGCATGTCAGCGAGTTCGTCCGCCGTCACGCCGATACTCGCCAGGAGGTCGGGGCGTCCCACGTCGCCGATGAAGAGCGTGTCGCCCGTGAGCACGGCCAGCGGCTCGGTGCGGCTCTTCGCCAGGTCGTAGACGAGGATCGAGATCCCCTCCGGCGTGTGGCCGGGTGTTTCCATGATCTCGAGCTTGACGTCGCCAAACTCGACCACGTCGCCGTTCTTCATCTTTTCGCATTCGAACTCCGCCTCCGCCCGCCGGCCGAGGTGGATCGTGGCCCCCGCCTTGTCGCGCAGTTCGATGTGGCCGGCAATGAAGTCGGCGTGGAAGTGTGTGAGGAAGACGTGCTTGATCGTATACCCGCCCGCCTTGGCGTCGGCGAGGTATTGATCGATGTCGCGCTGGGGATCGACCACCGCGGCCGTCTTCGTCTTCTCGTCCGTGATCATGTACGACGCGTGCGACAGGCACGAGAGGTAGTACTGCTGGATCTTCATGGCGATGTCTCAGGTGATGGTGTGGGGATCAACGCGAGCAAGTGGTCGCCGTGCGACAGGCCTGATTCCACGGCATCCGGGCAATGAGCATCGCCATGCCGCAGGTATCGGTGATCCCAGCAAACACGAGGCCGCAGCCCACGAAGCCGGCCAGACCTGCGCCGATCGCCTTCCAGTTGATCGGCGCTTCCGGACCGAAGGCGGCTAGCGCTGCGCCGACGGCAACGAGCGCCCCGGCGGCGATCCGCACCTGCCGCTCGAGCGACATCACTTTGCGGCCACGGATGACGGGCACACCGGCGGCCTCGCAGGCGGCCGTGCCCCCTTCGACGCTGATCACGTCCGTCAGCCCCGCGGCGAGCAGTTTCTCGCAGGCCTTTTGGCTGCGCGTGCCAGACTTGCAGACGAAGTAGGCGGGGCCGCTGCCGGCGAGCGACGTCACGGACTTCGCGTCGAGGCGGTCGAGTGGAATGTTGTGGGCGAAGTCGACGTGTACCTCGCCATATTCAGCCGGCGTGCGAACGTCGATGAGCGTGACCTTCTCCCCCTTGCGGCGGAGATCGGCGAGTGTCGTCGGGGAAATTGTGGCAACCATGAAATCATCCTCCTATGTGGGTGTCGGAATCAGCGTGTCGAGGTGGCGTTTCTGCTCGATATATTGCAGACAATCGTGCCGGGGAATGCTAGCCCATCGTGGCTTTCAAAAAGCGTCGCACCCGCTCGCGGTATGCTGATTCTCGCGGCTGACCTCGTTTTCCTGCGCCTCCCTCGCCTATTCCTCGGGCCGACCCATGCCGCAACGGTTTCGCATTCCGCCTCCCCCGCCGGGTATGCCGAAGCGGCTGCGGCCGTGGTACTTCGCGATCGCGGCGATCGCCTCCGCCATCCTGGCCGCGCTGCCTGCCTGCCCGATGCACGATGCGGCCGGCCGTTCCGTCTGGCGGGTCGAGATGGTGCACGACGGCGACACCGTCACCTGCCTCGACACAGACGGCAAGCCGCGGAAGATCCGCCTGCAGGGGATCGACGCGCCGGAGTTCGACCAGCCCTACGGCCGCCTCTCGCGCAACGCCCTCGACGGCAAGCTTTCCGCCCGCCGCGTGCGCGTGGAGGGCACGGCGCACGACCAGCATGGGCGGCTGCTCGGCACGCTCTGGATCGACGACCGCAACATCAACCGCGAGATGGTGGCCGACGGCCTCGCCTGGGTGTTCGGCGGGTTTTCCCCCGACCCCGATCTCGTCGACGCGGAGTCGACGGCGCGGCAAGGCCGCCGGGGGCTCTGGGCCGACCAGCATCCCGTTTCCCCCTCACAATGGCGATCGGAGCACCCGCCCCACCGCTGACACGCCGGGCCGGGCGGCGTCCAAGCACGCCGCCACTTTCGGCGCGGTCGATTGTGGTTTAGGGTGAATCGTCTATGAGCGCCGCGCGGGAAGTCGTGATCACGGGTCTCGGTGTCGTCAGCCCGATCGGCATCGGCTGCGGCCCCTTCTGGGATGCGCTCAAGAGCGGCACGAGCGGCATCCGGCTCGTCGATCTCTTCGACGCGAGTTCGTTGAGCGTCCGTTTTGGCGGCCAGATTCCCGACTTCGACCCCAAGCTCTACGTGCGGCCGCGCAAGAGCCTGAAAGTCATGAGCCGCCAGATCCAGCTCGGGTTCGCCGCCGCAGACCTGGCCGTGAACGACGCGGGCATCGCCGCGGGGGGCGTGGAGCCGGAGCGGTTCGGCGTGGTCTTCGGCAACGACATGATCTATGCCGACCTCGAAGATCTCGAGGGCACCTACCGGCGCAGCCGCCGCGACGGCCGGTTCGACTTCGGTCTCTGGTCGGAAGCGATCCAGGAGGAACTGCATCCCCTCTGGCTGCTCAAGCACCTGCCCAACATGACCGCCTCCCACATCGCGATCGCGCTCGATGCCCGTGGACCGAACAACACGATCGTGCTCGCCGATGTCTCGAGCCTCCTGGCGCTGGCCGAGGCCGCGAGCGTGATCCAGCGCGGCTGGGCCGACGTGATGCTCACCGGCGGCACGGGCTGCCGGCTGCATCCCACGGCGCTCGTCGCGCGGGGCGATGCGCTGCTCTCCCACCGGGCCGGCGACTTCCGCCGCGCCTGCCGCCCCTTCGACCGCGATCGCGACGGCATGGTCAACGGCGAAGGCGCCGCGGCGATCGTGCTCGAATCGCGGGAGCACGCGGAGCGGCGCGGCGCGAGGATCCGCGGCAGGGTCTTGGGCACCGCCGCACGCTGCGAACCGAAGGCGCGGCGCGAGGGAGTCACCGGCGTCTCACTCCGCCAGGCGATTCGCGCCGCGCTCGCCGTGGCCGGGCTCGAGCCGGCCGAGGTGGGCCATGTGAACGCCCACGGCGTGAGCACGATCGAGATGGACCGGCTCGAGGCCGCGGCGATCGCCGCGGAGCTCGGTGACGTGCCCGTCACCGCGCCCAAGAGCTCGTTCGGCCATCTGGGGGCCGCCGGCGGTGCCGTCGAACTGGCCGCGAGCATCCTCGGACTCGAGGCCGGCCTCGTGCCGCCGACGCTCAACTACGAGACGCCCGACCCGCTCTGCCCCGTGAACGTGGTGCACGGCGAGCCGCTGGCGGGCCGCCCGGGGACGGCGCTGGCCGTCAACCTCTGCTCCACCGGCCAGGCAGCCGCCGTCGCGATTGGGGCAGGCTGACGCCTGGACGACGCTGGGCGGAGGCGAGGGGGTCGGCGGAAGCGTGACGAGCTTGTGGACCGAGTCCGAGAGGGACACCGCGAGGAACCTTCTGCCGCCTCCGAGCCGTCGCGACACCTTCGAGAGCCGCTTGCGGAGCAAGCGGTCTACTTACCAGCTGCCTTCGCAGCCGAGCGAGAGGCCGTTGTAGAAGATCTGGCCGCCGGCATCGATCGGATCGACGCGAACGCCATCGAGATCGAACTGCCGGTTGGTGGTCGCGACGCCCGCCACCCAGAGGAAGTCCCAGCCCGCTTTGATCGAGAAGTTGGGCGTGACGTTCCAGCCGGCGAAGAGCGACAGGTCGCCGACGAAGCCGGGCCCAAACTGCTCTGCCGAACTCGCGCGGTTCACCGAGCCGGTCTGCAGCGGGATCGTTGCGGGCGGTGGGCTGGGGTTGGGGATGGTGCTCAGCGTGTTCACGCTCTGCACGAGCTGCTGGTTGGCGGCGAACGACATCGACGGCGTCGCCCGGCCCCGCAGGCCCCAGAAATAAAATTCGTTCTGGCTGAGGAGCTCACCGCCGAGGCTCAGTCCCCAGAGCCAATTCTGGGTGTTGACGCCGTAATCGCCGCTGAAATCGCTGGCGGAGACGTCGTTGCGTCGGCTCGAGAACGTGAAGCCCTCGTTCACGGACGCGACTCGCGTGCCGATGATCAGAGCCGGGAGCCAGGCCCGCTCCGCGTGCCGCGTCCAATTGCCGTTGGGCGACATGACGAGTTGATCGCGGCCGAGCCGGCGGTGGAGTTTGTAGTTCCACTCCATGCTGTTGAAGTTCGAGTTATGCGTCGTGCCGTAGCGCTGGGCGCCGTCGAAACCGGGCACCTGCGAGGCCAGCGGCGTGACGAGGAACGAGTCGGGGAGTGCGTTCCACGAGTCCTGCAGCGAATAGGAAAGGCCGCCGTAATAGCTCATCTCGAGCGACTGATCCCGGTCGAGATAGTCGCGGCCGATGTACTTGCCAAACGTCACCCGTGCTCCGGGAGAGAGGTCGAAGGGGACGCCAGTCGTCGTGAGCGAGCCGACGAGGTTCTTGCGGCCGGGCCGAAACGTCACGTCGTTGCCAAGCACCCGGCGGTAATTGCGGCTGCGGTCGAACCAGAGCACTTCGGCCGAACCATACCAATTGCCATTGGAAAACCACTCCCCGCTGCTCGCCTCGTAGGGCATCTCCTCGACGCCGAAATCCTGAATGCGGAGGCCGTCGGCCGCGCGAGACGAAACCTCCTCGAGCGGCGCCGGCCCTGCAGCGAGCGCAGGCTCTGCGGGGGCGACGGACTCATTCGGAACGAGATTGTCCTCCACGATCACGCTCGGAATCATGAGCACCTCGACGGGGGCGCTTTCCGGGGCATCGAGGTCGGCGAACCGGATGGGCACGATCTCACCCGCATCCTCGGCCTGTCCGCAGACGCCGACCAGCACGACTGCCAGGAGGCAGCCGCTGCGAAGCAGCGTTTGCAGTCGAGGGTTGGGTCGCGGGAACGGCACGTTTCGTTTCCTGGCCTGCAGGCGGATCGGTCGGGCCAAACGGCGCCCGGATATCCGACAAACTCGTTACACTCTTTCGTCATCATCACGACCGTCTCAACAGAAAATCCCGGCTCAATCCGCAGAACCCACCACATCCAGCCCAGCTTTGCTCAAGCCGTAAACCCCCTCCCTTTCCAGGACCTCCGCCATGCCTCACGGACTTGCCTCGCTGATCGCTTCAGGCACGAAGCTCTGGCTCGATTCCATCGATCCCGATCTTGTCCGGAAGAACCGGGCGGCGGGTGCCACGGGCGCCACGAGCAACCCGGTGATCATCTCCGACCTGATCAAGACAGGACGGTTCGATGACCGGATCGCGGCCCTGGTGAAGGACGGCAACGACGACGACGCAATCGCCTGGGCACTCACCGACGAGCTCGTCCGCGACGCCCAGGGCGTGTTTCACGACATCTGGAAAAACTCCCGCGGCAACGATGGCTGGGTGAGCTTCGAGCTCGACCCGCTGCTCGAGGATCCGGCCAACGGGCTCACCGACGACCAGCGGGTAGCCCGCTACGTGGAGCTCGGCAAGCGTTGGTCGGCGGGCCAGCCCAACCGCATGATCAAGGTGCCCGCCACGCCGGCGGGAATCCGCGCGCTCGAGCCGCTCGCCGCCGCAGGCATTCCTCTCAACGTCACGCTGATCTTCACGCTGCCGCAATACGAGCGGGCCCGCGACTCGCTCTGGCGGGGCGCGCAAAAGCGTGGCGGGCTCGAATCCTTCAAGAGCGTCTACAGCGTGTTCGTGTCGCGAATCGACGTCTATACGGAGAAGCTCGTGCCCGGCCTGTCGCCGGCCGCGCAGGGGATGCTCGGAATCGTGAACGCGAAGCGGGCCTGGGACTCCAATCGCGACTTCTGGAAGGCCCACCCGACGCCGCTCGAACAGGAGATCGTCTTCGCGAGCACCGGCGTCAAGCAGGCGGGGTTGGATCCATGCCGCTATGTCGCGGCGCTCGCCGGTGACGATATCCAGACGAACCCGCCGGCCACCAACGAAGCGGCCGACGACCCAACGCGGTCGTTCACGCGGCAACTCGAGCAGATGCCGCCGGCCGACGTCGTCGCGGAGCTCGACCGCGCGGTCGATATGCGTCGGCTCGAGGACGTGCTGATGGCGGAGGGGGTGGAGAAGTTCGTGTCGCCCCAGAAGGCCCTCCTGGCCCTCATCGCCTCCCGCCGGTCAAAGTAGACCGCTTGCTCCAAAGTAGACCGCTTGCTCCGCAAGCGGATATGCCTACTGAGGCTCGAAACCCCGGCTCACGAAAGCCCGCTGCGCAAGCAAGGTCTATCCGCCCTCTACCCCAACCCGCTCTCTCCTTGCTCGCGCGTCGGGCTTCCGTGTGAAGTGGTCTCCCCAACCGGCAATCTCCGCATAACCCGGCGCGCCGGGGTGGCTGCTGAACCGTTCTGCTTTCCGGGTCGATATCGGAAGAGAGGAGAAGCCGCGCCCACAGGCCGCGGTGAAGGAAACGGCACGTGAAGCGGCAATACATCCTATTCGTGGGGCTCTTGCTCTTTCTCACCGGCATCCAGTTCCGGATGGTGGAGTCGTTCACCCTCAGCGAGAAGTCGAGCCACTTCGTCTCCGCGCAGATGGGCCAACGCGGCCAGCAGCAGAGCCTCTGGGGCAACAACTTGCCCGGCCGCAAGGTGGTCGAGCCGCCCAAGTGGCTCGGGCTCGCGCTCATGTCGGTCGGCTCGGTGCTCACGCTCAAAAGCCTGACGACCCGCAGCTCATAACGAGTCGACCGCTTCGTCCAAAGTAGACCGCTTGCTCCGCAAGCGGATCCAGATTCGCTTCGGCAGGCTGAAGCCTACCCTACCTTCGGAGCGGGGAGGCGAGCGGGTCGGCGAAAGCTCGACGAGCGTATGCAATTTCGACCTTCTGAGGCCGGCAGCGCCGCAGGTCGTGCGCGGAGAAATTGCAGCGCGAAGGAGACTTTTGCCGCCTGCGAGCCGGCGCGCGAAAGCGGCGCTAGGCCGCCTCGACGCCCGGGCTCTCGCCGAAGTAATACTTCTTGGCGTCGGGGTTGTTGAGCACTTCCTGCGCGGTGCCGTGGCAGAGCACCTTGCCGGCGCGGATCACGTAGCTGCGATCGGTGATCGCGAGCGTCTCGCGTTCGCGGTGGTCGGTGATCAGGATCGAGATGCCGTCGTCGCGCAGGCCGCGGATGATCTTCTGGATCGAGTGGATGGTGACGGGATCGATGCCCGTGAACGGCTCGTCGAGCAGGATGATCCGGGGCTCCGTGACCAGGCACCGCGCGATCTCGAGCCGGCGCTTCTCGCCGCCCGAGATGTAGTGGGCCTTCGACTTGCGGATCTTCACGATGTCGAATTGTTCGATGAGCTCGTCGCATCGCCGCCGCCGCTCCCTGCGGTCCATCCCCACGAGCTCCATGATCGCCAGCAGGTTTTGCTCGACCGTCAGCTTGCGGAAGACGCTCTGCTCCTGGGCGAGATAGCCCATGCCGCCATCCCGCGACCGCTTGAACATCGGCCACTGGGTGATCTCGGCGTCGTCGAGGAGCACCTGCCCCGCGTCGGGCATGACGAGGCCGCAGGTCATGCGGAAGCTCGTCGTCTTACCGGCGCCGTTGGGACCGAGCAGGCCGACAATCTCGCCGGCCTCGACGTGAAAGGCGACGCCGTCCACCACGCGGCGGCGGCCGTAGTTCTTCACGAGCCCTTCGACGGACAAGAGCGGCATGGCTTCCTCCTCTACCGGACGAAGCCCATCCTCGCGAAGTTCGGCCACGAGGGCAATCGCACCTCGGCGCCTCCAATTTTCACGGGAATGGCCCAACTGGCCGGGACGGCATGGGGCCAAAAGATGGCCAGGGCCTTCCCGATCAAGAGGCCGCGGTCCACGTGGTGCCCCTGGATCCACATGCGGCCGTCCTTGCTCGCCGCCGAGTTGTCGCCGAGCACGAAGAACTGGTCCGCCTCCAGCGGAAACTCGAGCCGATCACGCTCGATCAGTTCGCCGGGGCGGCTGCCCACGTCCAGGGCGCCGATGTAATAGACATCGCGAAGGATCCGCAGATCCGCCAAGCGAATCTGCGCCCCCGTCGCCTTGATGCCCACCGGGGAGAGGTCGCCCGATTCGTTCCTGCCCGGCTCGATCTCACCGTCGTAGGGCTGGGCCGACTCGGCATCCTCGATCGAACGCATCCAGATCGTCGGCCGGTCGAAATCGATCCGGCGGCCATCCACGAAGACGGAGAGCTCGTCGTCGACGTTCGCGAAGAGGATCCGCCACGAGCCCTTGCCGCGGACGGACGTGCGGCCTTTTGGCTCCTCTCGCGGATCGGCCGCGTTGATCGCGAGCCGCACGTCGCCGGTGGTGAGATCGAAGACGCAGCGGTGGGGCTTCCCCGCCTCGACCAGATCGAGCGCGAGCGATCCGCCGTCACCGCGGTTTTCGAGTTCGAATTCGACGGCAAGATCACCGACCCAATGCGGCCGCGTGGCGATCGCGTTGTAGGGCTGGAAATCATCGATGATCCGGGGCCGCACGGGGTCGGGAAGAATCTCCCCCCGCTTCACCGCCAGCCACTCCTCGGCAGTCGGCAGGAAGTGGCGGTAGCGGAGCATCGCCGACGCCTGCGGATCGGCGCAGGCCACCGAGAAGGACCGGCCGTCGTCATCCGTCTTCCAGGCGCATGCTGAGTCCCGATCGGGCCTCGACCAGTCGCTCCACGAGAGCGGCCAGCCCGCCTTCCGCAACTCCGGCGAAACGAACCGGCTGTCGTTCACGCACTGCAGCATCGCGAGCAGCTTGTCGGGCGGCTTCCGGGCGATCCGCGGCGCCTCGGCGGCTTGGTGTGTCCAGATGTCGCCACCGGCGATCGAGATGGTCTCACCCGGCAGGCCGACGAGCCGCTTGATGTAGTTCGTCTTCGCATCCTCGGGATACTTGAAGACGACCACATCCCAGCGGCGGGGCTCGGAAAGCTCGTAGGCGAACTTCGTGACGAGGATCCGGTCGCCGTTGAACGACGGGTAGCGGGGATCGTAGGCGATCTCCTGCCCCTGCCCCTCCACCAGCCGCATCACGTGGCCGCAATTGGGGCACTTCGCGGCCGGCACCATCTTGCCGGCCAGCCGCGTGCGCAGCTGGGCGAGCGGGCCGCGGTCGCTCTCGAGCAGCTCGATCCGCCGGCGGGCGGTCTCGCGTTCGCGCGGGCCGCTCGCGGCGTCGGCGACGATGCCCTTGAGGCTTTCGAGATCCCGCTCCAGCCGCGTCTCTTCGGTGCGGAGGCTCTGCGACTGCTCGTCCTCCTCGGCGCTGCAGCCCACGCGGAAGTCGCGGCCGCACGACTCGCACACCAGGTCCTTGTGGCGGCCCATCAGCGTGGGCGCCATCGAGCCGGTGGGGATCACGAAGGCCTCCGCCTCGAACGCCCGAAACAAAAGCGCGAGCGTGAAGGCCACCACGATCGACTCGATCGTTTCGCGGCCGAAGCCGAGCGGCCCCTTCACGATGTCGGTGGGCCGCGGCTTGTCGCGGGGCTCGGTCGGGGCCATCACCTTGCGGGAGGCTGGTCCGATGCGGGGCTGTTCGGCAGTCATGATGCCTTTCCACCGGCCATGCCGGGCGTGCGTCGTGTCTGAAATGGAGTATAGGGGATCAGCGGCCGATCGCCCCGCGCACGGCAGCCTCGACGTCGTCGTAATTGAACGGCCGGCCGAGCCGCTTCGCGGCATCGTCCTCGTCGAACCGCCGCACGAGCCCGCCATCGGGCCCATAGACATAGACCACCGGCACGCTCACGATGTCGAGCTTTTTGGCGAGGCTGTCGGCCTCCTCGCGGCCGAGCAGGTTGACGACGCGGCCGGCGCCGACGGCCTCGAGAAAAGTCCGCACCCGCGGCACCACGTCCTCCGGGCTGCCGATCCCCTCGTAGTCGAACGAGAGCGACAGGCAGACCACGTCATCGCCATACCTGCCGGCCAGGTCGACGAGCCGGGGAAACTCCTTCACGCACGGCGGACACGACGTGCTCCAGCAGTCGAGCACCACCACCTTGCCGCGGTGCCTGGCGATCTCGGCCTCGAGGCCGGCCTGATCGACGAGCGCGAGCGACACCGGCGGGGCGGCGGCCGTGCCGCAGCCCAAGCCGATCGCGGCGAGGAATGCCATAATGGCCGTCCAACCCATGACTCGATTCGAGCACATTCGCCACAAACCTCCTGAAATCCTCGCGTCACCGCGGGAGCTGGTCGTCGTCTGCGCCCCGATGCGCAGCCACGTGAACCTTTCGCACATTGTGCGCACCTGCGGCTGTTTTGGCATCCGCCGGGTGATCGCGACGGGGGCCGCCCGGCTCCACGAGCGGATCGCCCGCGACGGCGCGGAGGCGGTCGAACTCGAGGTGCACCGCAGCCTCGCCCCGGTGCTCGATCGGCTCCGCGCCGAGGGCTTCGAATTGGTGGGGCTCGAACAGACGACCGCATCGGAGTCGCTCTTCGATTTTTCGTTCGTGGGCCGCACGGCGCTCGTGATCGGCAACGAACGCGCCGGCCTCGAGCCGGAGGTTCTCGAAAAAATCGACCGCGTGGCCGAGATCCCGATGGCCGGCATGCCCCATAGCCTCAACGCCGCGACATCCGCCTCGATCGCCATCTATGAATACTGCCGGCACCATCCGCGACGGGACGCTGGAGAGACCTCGCGATGACCGTCGTGATCGGCACCGACGAGGCGGGCTACGGCCCAAACCTCGGCCCGCTCGTCGTGGCGGCGACGGCGTGGCGAATCGACGCGCAACCGGAGGCCGTCGATGAACCGCTTGCCGCGGCGGGTCGCGCGGCCTCACAAGCCGCCGGTGGCCCGCTCTGGGGCGACTCGAAACAGATCTATCGCGCCGGCAATGGTCTGGCGGCGCTCGAGCGGGGCGTCCTCGCCGGCATGCTGATCGCCGGCAAGACGCTCCCCGAAAACTGGACGGCACTTGCGCTCGCCCTCGGTGGAATCGCCCCGCCGGCCGATCCCTGCCAGCGCGACTGGGGTTCGCTCGCCGCACTCGCGCTCCCTTGGGCGGCCGACGCGGAGGGTTGTCACGCGGCGGCACGACTGGCCGCAGCGAAGATCGACCGCCAAGGGGTGTCGCTCGAGTCCATTGCCTGCCGCGCGATCTACCCGGGCGAATTCAACGCCCTGCTCGACGCCGGCCTCAACAAGTCGGACATCCTCTCGCAGACCACGCTCGGCCTGGCCGCCGGACTGCGGGCACGGTTTGCCGGCGAGCCGGCCGTGATCTGGTGTGATCGCCACGGCGGACGCAAGAGCTACGCGGCGCTCGTCGCCCGTCACTTCGATACACCCCTCGTGCAGCCGCTCGAGGAGACGCCGGCGAGTTCGGTCTATTGCCTCCCGGCGGCCGACGCCAGCATCGCATTTCGCGTGGGGGGCGAATCGCGGCTGCCGGTGGCGCTGGCGAGCATGACGGCCAAGTATGTCCGCGAGCTGGCGATGCACGCCTTCAACACCTTCTGGTCGGAGCGGGCGCCGGGCCTCGCGGCCACGGCCGGCTATCCCGTGGACGCGAAACGCTGGCTCGCCGCGGCGGGGGAAGCGGTGCGGGCGGAGGGCGTGCCCGCAGCCGCGCTTTGGCGGCGGTCCTGAACTTGCCCCGCGACCTTCCCGCGATCACACTCTCCGCATGCCAACGCTCACCACTCATCTTTACATCGCCCGCCATGCCTGGGCCGAGGATCCGGGTCCCGGCATCGACGACCACGCGCGCCGGCTCACGAAGAAGGGCGCGAAGCGGTTCGAACGGTTCATGCGCCACCTTCGCGCCGGCGGGATGGAGATCGATCTGATCGCCACGAGCCCGTTGGTGCGGGCCCGCGAGACGGCTGAGATCATGGCCGAGGTTTTCGACGGCGAGCCGCCGATCGCCGTCATCGATGCCCTGGCCCCGGCATCCAACTGGCAGGCGCTCGTCGAGTGGACGATCGAGCAGGAGGCGGCACGGGTCGCCTGGGTCGGCCACATGCCCTGCATCGGCCGGCTCGTGGCGCTCACGATCGGCGACGGCTCCGCTGCGATCCGGATGCAGAAGGGGGCGATCGCCTCGGTCCGGCTCGACGACGGCCCAGGCCAGCCGGGCGAACTGGAGTGGCTCGCCACCGCGGGGATCGTCGAAGGGGAATGAAACGGGCCGCCCCCGCCGGCCGTTGGACACCCGGGGCGTGGCGCGGCTAGTCTGCCTGCGTGCGGCCGACGTCACGCAAACGCGACCCTGCGAACCACGATTCCCACGAGCCACCATTCCCATGGACCAGTTCCGCAGAATCCAGACCGGCAAGACCGGCGACATCCACATGGTGCTGTTCAAGGACAAGAAGATCCTCGACGACACCGTGCTCGACGAGATCAAGAAGGAGATCAACACGCTGCTCGGCAAGTGCACCGGCCCCGACGTGCTGCTCGACTTCGGCAACGTGGAATTCATGTCGAGCGCGATGCTCGGGCTGCTCGGCCAGCTGCACCGCAAGATCGTCACGGGCCACGGCCGCCTGAAGATGTGCAACATCCGGCCGGAGATCTTCCAGGTCTTCAAGCTGACCAATCTCGACAAGCTCTTCAGCATCCACAAGGACGCGCCGACCGCCCTGGCGACGTTCACCTGAGGGCTGGCAGGCACCCGTGGCTACCTCGACACCTGGGACCGCGGCGGGCGTCGACGTGCTCGTCGCCGAAGACAGCAAGATCCAGGCGCGGATGCTCGTCAAGCGGCTCACCGACGCCGGCCATGCCGTGCGCTGGGCCGAGAACGGCGCCGACGCCTTGGCGATGGCCCGCGAGCGCCGGCCCGACATCATCATCTCCGACATCGAGATGCCCGTGATGACGGGCTACGAGTTCTGCAAGGCGGTGAAGACCGACCCTGCCCTGCGGATCGTGCCGCTCATCCTGATGTCGACGCTCTCAGACCCGATCGACATCATCCGCGGCCTCGATGCGGGCGCCGACAACTATGTCACGAAGCCCTACGAGCCCGACTACCTCCTCGGCCGCATGCGGTCGCTGCTTGACTCACCGCTCGGCGAAGCGACCGAACAGGCGACGCTCGAGGTCGCGATCGCCGGGCAGAAATTCAACGTGCAGGCCGGCCGGCAGCAGGTGCTCAACCTCCTCATCTCCACGTTCGAGAACGCCGTCGCGAAGAACCAGGAATTGATCACCGCCAACCAGGAGCTCTCGGTCGCCCGCGACCGGCTCCAGCAAAACAACGCTGAGCTCTCGCAGCTCAACGACGAGATCTCCCGGCGCAACGCCCAGATGGTTCGCGACCTCGAGGCGGCGGCGAAGGTGCAGCGGTCGCTCCTGCCCGCCGACGACGTGGCGCTTGCGGCGGCCGAGATCGCCTGGCGGTATGTGCCCTGCCAGAAGCTCGCCGGCGACTTCCTCAACATTTTCCCGCTCGACGACGAGCATGCCGGGCTTTTCGTGGTCGACGTGAGCGGCCACGGCGTGCCCTCGTCGCTGATGGCCGTGACGGTGGGCCGCTTCCTGACGCCGAAGGTGTCGGAGCAGTCGATCCTGGTGCGGCAGGGCCCCGACGGCCGGGCGGTCGTCGCCACGCCGGCCGAGGTGGCCACGCAGCTGAACCGGCTCTTCCAGGCCGACGAATTTTCCGGGCTCTATTTCACGATGCTCTACGGCGTGCTCCACCTGCCGACCGGCCGGCTCGACTACGTCTCCAGCGGCCACCCCGCGCTCCTGCGGGTGCCCGCGGCGGGCGACGTCGAGTTTCATGGCGCGGAGGGCTTTCCGATCGGCTTCGTGCCCGACGTCGAATACGGCCAACAGACGCTGCAGCTCGCCCCCGGCGACCGGATCTATCTCTATTCCGACGGCGTCACCGAGGCGATGGACAAGGATCAGGAGCCGCTCGGTGAGCAGGCGCTGGCCCAATGCATCGCTGGCAGCCGGGCGAGTCCGCTCGAGGAGACGGTGGCGGGACTGCTCGAGACGGTCGAGCAGTGGTGCCAGCCGGCCGGCCCGCTCGACGACGTCTCGATCCTCGGCCTCGAATGGCGACCCCGGTAGGACAGGCTTCAGCCTGTCTACGTCCGCCCCTTCGGCCGGTAGTAGCTGCAGCCGGCGCCCAGCAGCCGGTCGTAGCCCGTGTCGATCCCGATCATCGTCTCGGCGCCGCCCAGGAAGAGGGCGCCGTCGGGCCGGATCGCCCGCTTCATCTTCGCGATCAAGGCCGCGCGGGTCGGCACGTCGAAGTAGAGCATCACGTTTCTTAAGAAGACGACGTCGCAGGTGGGCATCATCGGCCAGGTGCCGTTGAGGTTGAGCTGCCGAAACTCGACGAGCCGCCGACAGTCCTGCGAGATGCTCCACTTCCCCTGCAGCGGACGGAAGTATTTCTGCAGGAACTGCGGCGACAGGCCGCGGTGCGTCTCGAGGTCGCTGAAGAGCCCCTCGCGGGCGCGGGCGAGGACGGCCTCGGAGATGTCGGTGGCGATGACGCGGATCCGCCAGGTGGCGAGCACGTCGGGGAAGTGCTCGTTCAGGAGCATCGCGATGCTGAAGGGCTCCTGCCCCGTCGAACAGGCCGCCGACCAGATCACAAGCTGCCGATGCACGGCCCGGCGCTCGATCAATTCCGCGAGCAATTGCCGCAGTGTCTCGAACGGGCTCTTGTCGCGGAAGAACGACGTCTCGTGCGTCATCATCGCGTTGAGGACGTCGCGCTCGAGCGTGGGATCGACCCCCGACTTCAGCCGGTCGATCAGCGTGTCGAGGCTGGGGATGCTCCGCTGCCTCACGATCGGTGTCAGGCGGGCGACCACGAGGTAGTGCTTCGAGTCGTCGATCACCACGCCGGTCCGCCGGCGCAGCAATTCCCGCAGAAACGCGAATTGCGGCTGGCCGACCTTCATGTGCTGCCTTTCCGCGGCCGTTTCAGCCGCCCCGGCGCTTGAGCCGCATCGCCACGTCGACGCCGATCTGCCCGAGCGGCAGCACCGCGTCGGCGAGCCCCGCCCGCACGACCTCGCCCGGCATGCCCCAGACGACGCTCGTGAACTCGTCCTGGGCGATCACCTCGCCGCCGGCCTCGACGATCGCCCGCGATCCGGCCAGGCCGTCGCGGCCCATCCCGGTGAGCACGACCCCGAGCGTGCCGGCGCCCCACACCTTCACCGCCGTACGGAAGAGCACGTCGGCGGCGGGGCGGCAGGAATTCTCCGGCGGCTCGTCGGTGAGCCGCGTGCGGGGCGCGTTGGCGTCGCCGGCCACAGCGAGATGGCGGCCGCCGGGGGCAATAAGAATCTCCCCCGGCCGCAGTGGGCTGCCATCTTCCGCCTCGCGCACGGGCGCGCCGGTGAGCTTGCCGAGCCGCTCGGCAAGCTGCGCCGTGAAGAAGGGGGGCATGTGCTGGACGATCAACACCGGCACCCGCACGTCGGAGACGAAACCCGGCAGCACCTCCGCCAGCGCCGTCGGTCCCCCGGTGGAGACGGCGATCACGACGCCGCGGATCGGCCCCCGCCGCGGCGGGGCGGCGGGGCGCGGACCGGCGGCCGGCGTGGATCCCGTCGCGAGCGGCCGCGGCGCGTCAATCGCGCTGCGCCGCGGCACGAGCGCCTTGATCTTGGCGATCACCTCGGTGCGTATCGTGGCGGCCACCTCACCGGCGTCGAGGCCGGCCGGTTTGGCGGCATAGTCGTTGGCGCCGGCGAGCAGTGCGTCGAGTGTCGCCTTCGCGCCGCGCTCCGTGAGGCTCGAGAACATGAGCACCGGCAGCTTCGGCTGAATCCGGCGGATCTCCCGCAGCGCCGCCAGGCCGTCCATGACGGGCATCTCGACGTCCAAGAGGACGATGTCTGGCGGATCCGCGGCGACCATGTCGACGCCCATCCGGCCGTTGACGGCCGCGCCGACGACCCGCAACTCCGCGTCGGCGCCGAGCGTGGTCGAAAGCAGGCTGCGAATCGTGGCGGAGTCGTCCACCAGGAGCACCCGAATGGGGCCGGGAACGGGCCGGGCCACCTCGGCCGCCGTGCAGATGCCGAGCCCCACGAGCTTGCGCACGAGCGCCTCGCTCGTGAACGGCTTGCAGACGTAGTCGTCGGCTCCCGCGGCGAGCGCCTGCTCGATCCGGCCGCGGTCGCTCTCCGTCGAGATCATCAAGAGCCGCAGGTCGCGGTGCGCCCGGCTGCCACGCAGCCGCTTGATGAGCTCGATCCCGTCCATCACCGGCATGTGCCAGTTGATCGTCACGAGATCTGGGCGGCCGCCGGAGGCGAGCAGCTCGAGCGCCTCGGCGCCGTTGGTGGCCTCGGCGCATTCGAAACGCAGGTCGCGGAGCACCCGCGTGACGATGCTGCGGCTCGGCTTCGAGTCGTCAACCACGAGCGCCCGCACGGTAATCGCCCTCCCTGGGCGGATCGAAGGCCTTACCGCCGGTATTCTTCCACGAGCCGCTGCAGGTTCTGCGCCATCCGAGAAAGTTCCTGCGACGAAAGCTGCGTGTTCGACGCGCCCTCGGCCGTGCTCTGGGCCGCCTGCGCCACCTGGACGATATTCTCCGCGATCTCCGTCGACCCGGTGGTTGCCTCGGCGATGTTGCGGCTGATCTCGCTCGTGGTGACCGACTGCTCCTCGACCGCAGCCGCGATCTTCGTCTGGAGCGCGTCGATCCGCTCGATCACGCTGCCGATCTCGCCGATCGCGTTCACGGCCCGGTTCGTGTCCCCCTGCATGGCCTCGATCTTGGCGCCGATGTCTTCGGTGGCCTTGGCCGTCTCGCGGGCGAGCTCCTTCACCTCGTTGGCCACGACGGCAAACCCCTTGCCGGCCTCGCCAGCCCGGGCTGCCTCGATCGTGGCGTTGAGGGCGAGCAGGTTGGTCTGCTCGGCGATCGACGTGATCACCTTGACCACCTTGCCGATCTCGGCGCTCGAGTGGCCGAGTGCATTCATCGCGGCGCTCGTCGATCCGGCGAGATCGACTGCCTGCCGCGCCGTGGTGGCCGCCTCCTGCGCGTTGCGCGCAATGTCGTGGATGCTCGTCACAAGGTTTTCGATCGAGCCCGACACGGTGCGGGCATTGCCGCTCACCTGCTCGGCCGCGGCCGAGACGAGGTTGGCCTGGGCCGTCGTCTGCTCGGCGGCCGCGCTCATCTGCTGGCTGACGCTCGTCAGCTCCTCAGAGGAGCTCGCCAGGGCGTGGGTGTTGTCGACGATGCCGGTGACGAGGGCCGCCTGCCGCCGGGCCTCGCGGGTGAGCCGGCGGGCGATCGCGCCGGAAACGAGCAGCACGCCGAGCGCCGTCGCGCCGAAGATGGCCTGCGCGAACGTGCGGAGCCGCTTGATCGGCCCGAGCACCTCCGACTCGTCGATCTCCGAGACGAGCGCCCAGCGGACGGCGCCATTGCCGGCGGCGTCGCCCGGGAAGATCGTGACCGGAGTCCACGAGCAGAGCACCGGCACGCCGCGGTAGTCCGTGCTGATCGCGGTGCCCGCCTTGCCTTCGTCGAGGGCGGCGCGAACCGGCAGCGTATCGACCTTGATCTTGGGGTTGATGATCGTGGTGTCGACGCCGAGCTGCTTGGCGAACCGCGAATTGGAGCGGAACATCCGGTCGGGGCCGATCGCATAGGTTTCGCCGGTCTCTCCCATGCCAGTGGTCTCGCCGATGATGGTGTCGGCCCGGTCGATCGAGATCTGGAACGCCACCACGCCGACGAGCTCACGGCCGTCGAAGACGGGCGCCGCGATGAAGCTGGCGGGCGCCATGCACGAGGGTAGATACCGGGTGAACTGTCCGAAGGCGACCGCATCGCGCCGGCCGCTGGACGCCGCTTCCTGCACGGCGCGGGCCAGATTGGTGCCGGCGAGCGGCCCCGCCCTGAGCGACGCGGCGAAATCAGGCTCCTTGAAGACGCTATACACCACCCGCCCGGAATCCACGTCGATCAGAAAGACGTCGGACACACCGTACTTCAGCATCATGCTGCGGAAGACCGGATGGAAGAGGGCGTGGGCCTGCGTGTAGCGCGAGCCGTCGTCCGCGGCATCGAAGAGGTGCTTCGAACCAATTGGGTTCGGGTTGCGGCGGATGTAGAGCTCCTGCAGGATCGCGGAGGCATCGTCGAGCGATTCGCCCAGAGGCTTCGCATCGATGTCGCCGCCGTTGCGACGGCGATACTCGTTCGCGAATTCACCCGTGTAAAAGGTTTCGAGCCCGCGCCGGGTCGCGGCGAGCGATTTGTCGTCGGCCTTCGTGTCGGCGGTGATGGTCGCGACCGCCGCCTTGAACTGCCGGAGGGCGTCGACCGTCATCCGATCCTCGGAGGCCACCCGCAGCTGGTCCTGCAGCCCGGCGAAGTATCGCTCCACCGACTTCGCCGTGATCGTGCGGACGGTCTCGAGCTGGTTGAACGCCTGCTGCCGCAGCGAGTCTGCCGCCGAGCGATACATGGCGATGCCCGTCAGCGCGAGCGGAATCAGCGATACGGCCAACAGCGACATGAGCAGCCGATTGCCGAGCAGGGAGAGCCAGCCGGAGAGAAGCGAGGGTTTGTCGGAAGCACTATCCGCCATGCGATGCTCCATGCCTGATGAACGGGGCCGTCCGCTGCCGGACGAGTGACTGAACTATGCGCTGCGGATCGAGGAAATGCACGAGACCGGCCGGGCCGGCAAAAACGCCGGTGACGGCATCGGTGGCGGGCCCGTCCCGCCGAACCGGCTCTTCGATGCGGTCAGTCGGGAAGTCATGCACGTCGAGCACCTCGTCGACGAGCAGGCTGTACCAGTCGTCCTGCTGGCGCAGCACGAGATGCGTGCGGACCGCCGACGCCGGAGGGGCCGCGAAGCCGAGCCGCCGACGCATGTCGATCACCGGCACGATCCGGCCGCGCAGATGCAACAGGCCGACGATCGCCTCCGGGGCGAGGGGCACGGGCGTCAGGCTGCCCCCGAGAAGCACCTCGGTGACGAATGCCGAGTCGATCGCGAAACAGTGGTCCGCGACCATGAAGGCACACGCCTGCTGCACGGTCTCGGTGGAGGAAGTCATGGTGGATCCCGGTGCGGCGTCACGCCCGGCCTGCGGCCCGGGCTGAATCGAGGTCGAGCACCTCCGTGGCGATGCCGCCGAGCGACAGCGAACCGACCACGCCGGAGGAGGCGAGCGACGGCTGAAGCGGTGAATCGGCCGCCTCCACGTCGAGGATCTGACGCACCGAAAGGCCGATGCCGCCGGCGTTGTCGCCGAGCACGACCAGGTGCACGGTGTCGGACGGCACCGCCGGTGGCGATCCCAGCAAGCCATCGGCATCGACCACGGGCGTGAAGGCGTCGCCACGCCGCACGACCCTCTTCGCGCCGACCGACTGCAGGTCGCACGCGGGAACATTTTCGAGCCGCCTCACCATGGCCAGCGGCATCGCGATCCGCCGCCCCGCCGCCGTGCGGCAGACGAGATAGCGGTCGTCATGCGTGGCAGCGATCGCCCCCGGGCCGGCGAATTCCTCCGTGGGCTGCTTCACCGGGGGCAGGTCTGCCGCCCGCAAGAGGCCGCGCAGGTCGAGGATCAGCACCACGCGGCCGTCTCCCAGCACGGTCGCGCCCGAATAGATGCCGGCCTGGGCGAGCAGGCTCCCGATTGGCTTCACGACGATCGTCGTCAGGCTCGCGACCTCGGCCGTGGCCGCCGCCACCGAGCCGCCGTCCGCGGTCCGCAGGCCATCGACGACGATGCCGAATTCATGGTCGTCGACCCGCACGACAACGACCGTCCCCTCCGTGCGGCAGGCGGTGCGCTCGCGCAGCGTGAGAAACTCGTCGAGGAACACGACCGGCAGGAGCCGGCCGCGCAAACGGATGACCGGCGCGCCCTCGAGCCCCTCGATGCGGGCGCCGTCGCGATCGGGCCGCAGCGGCACGAGCTCGCTGACGGCCGCCTGCGGAATCGCCAGCCGCTCGCTGCCCGAGCGGACGATCAACGCGGGCATGATCGCGAGCGTCAGCGGCACGCGGACGCGGATGGTCGTCCCCGCGCCGGCGATGCTCTGCAGGTCGACCGTGCCGCCGATCGCCTCGATGTTGGTCTTCACGACATCCATGCCCACGCCGCGGCCCGAGACGGCCGTGACGGCCGCCGCGGTGGAGAAGCCGGGGGCGAAGATGAATTGCAGCACCTGCTCGTCGGGCAAGGTCGCCGCGACGTCCGCCGCGACGAGTCCCTTCGCCACCGCCTTGGCGCGAACCGCCTCGACGGGAATCCCGCCGCCGTCGTCCTGAACCTCGATCGTGACCTGGCCGCTCTCATTGAAGGCGCGCAGCGAGAGCGTGCCGGCCCGCGGCTTTCCCGCGGCCTCGCGGGCGGCGGGGGGCTCGATGCCATGATCGACCGCGTTACGGACCAGGTGCGTGAGCGGATCGCGAATGCTCTCGATCAGCGTCCGGTCGAGCTCGGTGTCGGCGCCGTCGATCACCAGCTGCACCTCCTTGCCGCACGCCACGGCGAGGTCGCGAACCGTCCGGGGAAACTTGCTAAAGACCTGCTCGATTGGCTGCAGGCGGGTTTTGACGGCGGTCTCCTGCAGGGCGTTGGTGACCGCGTTGATTCGCTGCACGACAGCCTGCATGGCCGGGTCGAAAGTCTCGATGCTCCGCAACTGGTTGCGGGCGAGCACCAGTTCGCCGACCAGATCGAGAATCGACGCGACGAGCCCCACGTCGACACGGATGGAGCTCTCGGCGGCGGAGCGGCCGGCCGCCGGCTGTTCGGAAGACTTCTCGGCTCCCTTCTCAGATGCCTGCTGCGCCGCGGCAACCGGTGCCGCGGCAGCAGCAGCCTCGGGCTGCGGAGCAGCGGGTGCAGGGCTCGGGCTTGGAGTCGGGGCCTCGCTCGGGGACTTTCGCGCAGGCTCGGCTGGCTGGGCCTTTGGCTTGGCCGCTACGGGCGTTCCCTCCCCAGCGGCGACGGCGGTGAGCGTCTGGGCCAGTTCGCGGAAATCCAGCTCCCCTTCGCTGCCGGTCGCCTCGATCGACTGCAGGATCGACCGCACTGCGTCCACCATCGAATAGAGCGATCCGGTCACGCGGTCATCGAGCGAGAGCTTGCCGTCGCGCAGCTTGCCGAGCAGGTGCTCGCCGCTGTGGGTCAGCGCGCCGAGTTTGGAGAACCCGAAGAAGCCGCTGTTGCCCTTGATGGTGTGGACGGTGCGGAAAATGCTCGCCAGGCGATCCTCGTCGGCGGGAGCCTGCTCGAGGGCAATCAGGTCGCGGTCGAGCTGGTCGAGGTTTTCCGTCGACTCGACGAGAAATTCCTGGATGAATTCCGCGTTGTCGTTCAGCCCGGCCATGACTTCCGCCGCGATTCTGGCACGTGGAGCGATTGGGACGGTCGCGGCGACCGTGCCGCGTGCCCCCGTCCCAGAATCCTACCCCACAAATCCCGTCCCTGCCGGACCCTCCGCGCCGCGTTGGCCCGCCGTCGCCGAGGCCCTAAGATAGAAGCCCGCGACAACGCCTTTTGTTCGATCGCCCCTTCAGGAGCCGATACCGTGCGAAATTTCCGTGGCTTCGTCCTGCCGGCGATGCTGGTCATGCTGGCGGCTTCCGGCTGTGCCCCCACTGCCCCTGCCCCAAAGCCGCAGGTGGTCGAGGTCGAGGCGATCGAGCCCGCGCCGACCGACGGCAAGGCGGCCGACACCACGCTCCATGCCAAGGCCGTGATCGACGCGGCCGCCGCGGCCACGAAGAAGATCGATGACGCCAAGGCAGCCGCCGACCAGCGGATCAATGACGCGCTCCGGGAGTTGGAGCCGCCCGCGCCGCGGCCTGCGCCTACCGACGGTTCGTCCGCGGCACCATCCGCCGCCACTCCGCAGATCGCCTCGGCCGGTCCGCGCGAGAAGGTCGCCCTCGGTGATCCCACGCTCACGGCCGGCGTGCCGGGCAGCGGCCCGATCACGCTCGCCGAGATCGACCATTGGCTCGCCAATCCGAAAAACTTCGTCACGCTCGAGCCGGTCCTGCCGCTCGGTCTCTCGCAGGGCGCGGCGCAGATCACAGGGCTCGACAAGAATCCGCTCACCCGCGCGAAGATCGAGCTCGGCCGGCAGCTCTACTTCGACCCGCGGCTCTCTGCCGATTCCACGGTGAGCTGCGCGAGCTGCCACAACCCCGCCGAGGGCTACACCGCCCACACGAAGACGGGCGTCGGTATCCGCGGCCAGCTCGGCGGCCGCAACTCGCCGGCTTCATACAACCGCATTCTTTCTGCCGCACAGTTCTGGGATGGCCGCGCCGATTCGCTCGAATCGCAGGCCGTCGGTCCGATCCAAAACCCGATCGAGATGGGCTTCACCCACGAGGGCGTGGTCAAGCGGCTCGGCGAAATGCCCGTCTACCGCAGGCAGTTCGAGACCATCTTCGGAGAACTGACGATCGACCGCGTTGGCCAGGCGATCGCAGCCTTTGAGCGGGCAATCGTCACAGCGCCCTCCCCCTACGACTACCACGAGCAGATGCGGGCCTTCGCCGGCCTCGACGCGGACGACATCGCCGAGGATGCCGAACTCGCCAAGCGCTACGCCGAGGCGAAGGCCGGGGCCGAGGCGCACCCGATGTCGGAGGAGGCGAAGCGCGGCCGCGACATCTTCTTCACCGAAAAGGGCAACTGCACCGCCTGCCACGTGGGGGCGAATCTGGCCGACGAGAAGTACCACAACATCGGCATCGGCATGGACAAGCCCGAGCCTGACCTCGGCCGCTTCGTCGTCACGAAAGACCCGAAAGACACGGGCGCCTTCAAGACGCCGACGGTGCGGAACGTCGCCCTCACGGCGCCCTACATGCACGACGGCTCGGTCGCCTCACTCGAGGAAGTGGTCGAGTGGTACGACAAGGGCGGCCATCCCAATCCGCACCTCAGCGACAAGATGCGTCCGCTCAAGCTCACGGATCAGGAACAGGCCGACCTCGTGGCCTTCATGAAGGCCTGCACGGGCCCCACGCCGTCGGTCGAAGTGAGCAGGTTGCCGGCCGATGCGGAATGACCTGCTGCCTCTCGCTGAGGCTGTTCGCCCGCTCTATGCCGGCGTCGATCTCGGCGGCACGAACATCAAGGCCGGTCTCGTCGACGACCTCGGCCGCACGCTCGCCTTCCACACCGAGCCGACGCACGCAACCCGCGGGCCGGAGGATGCCGCGGCGCGGATGGGCCAGAGCGTGCATGCGCTCTGCAGGCTCGTCGGTATCGCGGCCGACGACGTGGCCTACGTGGGTCTCGGCACACCGGGCCCGCAGGACCTCCCCACGGGCGTGATCATTCGCGCCGGCAACCTGCCTGGCTGGGACGGCTTCCCGATCCGCGATCGCGTGGCACTCCACTGCGGCCGGCCGGTGACGTTCGCCAACGACGCCAATGCCGCGGCCTACGGCGAATTCTGGATGGGTTCGGCGCGGGAGTTCTCGAGCCTCGTGCTGCTCACGCTCGGCACCGGCGTGGGGGGCGGGATCATCATCGGCGACACGAACGTCGAAGGCGCCCACAGCCACGGTTCCGAGTGTGGCCACATCATCGTCGACACTTCCGACACGGCGCGCATGTGCCCCTGCGGGCAGCCCGGCCATCTCGAGGCCTATTCGAGCGCGACGGCGCTCAAGGCCCGCGCGGCCGAGGCTGTGGCCCGCGACGCATCGAGCCGGCTGGCCCGGGCGGTCGCCGCCGGCGAGGAGCTGACGCCGCTCCTTGTCGCCCGCGAGGCGGAAGCCGGTGATCATGTTTCCATGGATCTCATCCTCGACGCAGCCCGCTGGCTCGGCATCGGCATCGTGACGCTCATGCACACGATCGATCCGGAGGCGGTCGTGATCGGCGGCGCGATGACGTTTGGCGGCGAGGCAGCGCCCGTCGGCAAAGCGTTTCTCGACCGCGTGCGGGACGAGGTGCGGTCGCGCACCTTCCCCACGCTCGCCGAAAAAACGATCATCCGCTACGCGAGCTTGGGCGGCGACGCCGGCTACATCGGCGCCGCCGGCCTGGCCCGCCTCGCACACCGCGCCGCGTCGTGATCTTTTTGTCAGACGTTCGCTGCGGGCGTTGTGGCAGCAACTGCTACGGAAGCCCGACGCGCGAGCGAGGAGAGTCGGGGCGTTTCTCGCGGGTCGGGTGGGAGCGTCGTTGATTGGAGTGGAGGGCGGATGGACCTTGCTTGCGCTGCGGGCTTTCGTGGCTGTTCCTGCAGCAACGCCGGCGAGCGGGGTACGGGTCACCCGAAGCCTCCCGATCTAGTAGGACAGGCTTCAGCCTGTCTGAGACAGGCTGAAGCCTGTCCTACTTCAGACGCGGGTAGGCACGGGGCTGCCTGTACCTTCTCGCGGGCTATTGCTCGCGAGCGCAGGCAGGATGCCCAAGCGGAGGCGCTCACGCTGGCGAGCGGACAGGCAGTGAGCGAAGGACAGGATGTCCGCAGCGAACGTCCGCCGAGAGGGTACAGGCAGCCCCGGGCCGGATTGGGCGCGTCGAGTATCGTTTCACCGTCAAAAGCCGCTAGAATCCAGCCATGCCAATCGACTGCAAACACATCCGCAATTTCTCGATCATCGCCCACATCGACCACGGCAAGAGCACGCTGGCCGACCGGCTGCTCGAATCCACCGGCACCGTGGAGAAGCGTCAGCTCAAGGAGCAGATGCTCGACGACATGGAGCTCGAGCGGCAACGGGGCATCACGATCAAGGCGCGGGCGGTGCGGATGGAGTATCGGCACAAGGGCGAGCTCTACGAACTGAACCTCATCGACACCCCCGGCCACGTCGACTTCCACTACGAGGTGTCGCGGAGCCTCGCCTGCTGCGAGGGCGCGGTGCTCTTGGTCGACGCCTTCCAGGGGGTCGAGGCCCAGACGGTCGCGAATGCGTATGCGGCGATCAACCAAAACCTCGCGATCGTGCCGGTGATCAACAAGGTCGACCTCGTGCACGCCCGCGTCGACGAGGTGCTCGCCGAGATGGAGCAGAGCCTCGCGATCGACCCCACGGAGGTGATCAAGGCGAGCGCGAAGACGGGCATCGGCATCGAAGACCTGCTCGGGGCGATCGTGGAGCGGATTCCGCCGCCCCAGGGCGACCCCAACGCGACCCTGCGGGCGATGATCTTCGACAGCCACTACGACAGCTACCGCGGCGCGATCACGTACGTCAGGCTCATCGATGGGACGATCAAGAAGGGGCAGAAGATCCGCTTCCTGCGAACGGGCACGACGCACGAGGTGCTCGAACTGGGCCAGTTCGTGCCGCAGCGGCGGGCCTGCGAAGAGCTCGCGGCCGGCCAGGTGGGCTATCTCGTCTGTAACATCAAGGACGTGAAGCAGGTCCACATCGGCGACACGGTGACGATCCCCGGCGAGCAGGCCGCTACCTCGCTACCCGGCTACAAGCCGCCGCAGCGGATGGTCTACTGCGGCCTCTATCCGAGCGAGGGGGAGAATTTCGAGGAGTTGCGTGATTCACTCGAGAAGCTGGCGATCAACGATCCCTCGTTCGAATTCGCCCCCGAGAGCAGCGAGGCGCTCGGCTTCGGGTTTCGCTGCGGCTTTCTCGGCCTGCTCCACATGGAGATCATCCAGCAGCGGCTGGAGCAGGAGGCCGATCTCGACCTCGTGCAGACGGCGCCCAACGTCACCTACCAGATCCTGAAGACCGACGGCGAGACGATCGAGATCACCAATCCGCAGGACGTGCCCGACACGGGGCAGATCGAGGAATTTCGCCAGCCGATCGTGCGGACGAATTTTCTCGTCCCGGTCGAGTTCATCGGCCCGATCATGCAGCTCTCCACCGACCGCCGCGGCGTCTATCTGAAGACGGAATACCTGTCGCCCACCAGGGCCATGCTGACATTCGACCTGCCGCTGGCGGAGGTGATCTACGACCTCCACGACAAGCTCAAGAGCGTGACCCACGGCTACGGCACGATGGACTACGAACTGATCGGGTATTTCCCGGCCGACCTCGTCCGGCTCGACATCCTCGTCGGCGGCAAGAAGGTGGACGCGCTTTCGATCATCTGCGACCGGAGAGACGCCGACCGCCGCGGCCGGGCGATCGTGAAGAAGCTCCGCGGCGAGATCGACCGCCACATGTTCGAAATCGCCCTGCAGGCGGCGATCGGCACCAAGGTGATCGCCCGCGAGACGATCTCCGCGATGCGGAAGAACGTCACGGCCAAGTGCTACGGCGGCGACATCTCCCGCAAGAAGAAGCTCTGGGCCAAGCAGAAGGAAGGCAAGAAGCGGATGAAGAGCATCGGAAGCGTCGACATCCCGCAGAAGGCCTTCATGGCCGTCCTCGACACCGGCGCCGAGCGCACGTAGGACAGGCTTCAGCCTGTCCGGTAGGATAGGCTTCAGCCTGTCACCAAGCACGCTTCAGCCTGTCTTGTAGACCGCGACAAGCAGCCCGCAGGCGAGCGTCGAGAGCACAGCCGTCGCGGCCATGGCCCAGGCAGGGCCGTGCGGCCCCTGCTGCCAGAGCCAGCCGGCCAGCAGTCCCGCCGGCAAGGCCATCACCCCCTGCACGAGCGCATACCAGCCGAAGGCGCCCCCCTGCCGGCCCTCCGGCGCAAGCCGCGCCACGAGCGACCGCTCCGCGGGTTCGGCGAGACCATAGGCAATCCCCACCAGGAGCATCAGAAACAGCCCTGACCAGAGCTCGGTGCTGGCGGCCAGCCCGCCGTAAGCGGCCGCGAACACAAACCAGCCTGCGGCGAGCGTCGTCCGCGGATGCCAGCGGTCGGCGAGCCGGCCCGACACCGTCGCCGAGCCGCTCTTCGCGAGGCTCATGCCGAGCCAGACAAGCGGCACGCCCGGCGCGGGCACACCTAGTTCGGCCGCCCGCAGGAGCAGAAACTGCTCGCTCGACGCGCCCAGCGCCCAGATCGCCACGGCCCCGAGCAGCGCCATCTGCCGGCGGCTGAGGGATGGGGCAAGCACTGTGCGGGCGCCGACCGGCATCCGGGGGGCTGGATCGCGCACATAGGCCCAGATGACGGCGAGCGTGGCGAGGCCCGGCAGGATGGCCAAGAGGAAGAGCGTCCGCTCGCGTCCCGGGAAGAAGAGCAGGAAGAGCATCGCCACGAGTGGCCCAAATGCCGCGCCGGCGTGATCCATCGCGCGGATGTGGCCAAAGGCGCGGCCGCGGATGCCGGGTTCGACCAGGTCGGCCACGAGCGCATCGCGGGGCGCAGACCGGATTCCCTTGCCCAGTCGATCGACGGAACGCACGACGATCGCCCCCACGGGCGAGGCCACGAGCCCCATCAGCGGCCGCGCGAGCGCCGAGATTCCATACCCGGCAAGCACCAGCGGCCGGCGGCCCACCCGGTCGGACACCATGCCCGACGGCAGCCGCACGATGGCGGCGACGGCATTGGCGACGCCATCCACGAGCCCTACGCTGACCGCGGAGCCGCCGAGTTCGCGGATCAGGAACGCGGGCAGTAGCGGATAGATCGCCTCGCTCGAAAAATCGGTGAGAAAGCTCGTCCAGCCGAGTGCCCGCACCGTCGCCGGAAGTGGCGCGGGCTCTTCCTCGGTCGGCATCTGCGTCGCGGGGTCCCGATTCATCATGGGCGATCATACCGGCCGCGTGTGGCCTCGACCGGCGGGCGGTATATTCGCCGAGCATCCCGGTCCCGCTACCTGGCCCACGAAAGGAACATCGATGCCCTCTCTCCGATCCTCCCGCCGGCGTTTTCTTGCGGCCTGCGGCGGGCTTTCCGCCGTCGCCGTGCTGCCCGGTGCGACGCCCGCTCGTGCGGCCGACACGAGCCCGCTCCACCTCGGCATCCAGCTCTATTCGCTGCGCGGCTACCCGGTCGACCAGGCGCTCCAGCATGCCAAGGACCTCGGGTTTCGGTTCGTCGAGTTCTACCCGGGCATGTATCCGATCACATCGACCCCCGAGCAGATCACCGCGATGAACAAGCGGCTGGCCGAACTCGGCCTGACGATCAGCGCCCACGGCGTGCACGCCTTCGGTGGCGACGCCGCGGCCAACCGCAAGGTGTTCGAATTTGCGAAGGCCGCTGGCATCAGGATCCTCGGGGCCGACCCGGCGCCCGAAGCGCTCGACAGCCTCGACGACCTCGTCAAGGAGTTCGACATCCGCATCGCGATCCACAACCACGGCCCGAAGCACCGCTACAACAAGGTCGTCGACGTCCTCCGCGCGATCGAGGGCCGCGACGAGCGGATCGGCGCCTGCGCCGATCTCGGACACTTCATCCGTTCCGCCGAGAAGCCGACGGAGGTGATCCGGCTGCTCAAGGGGCGGCTCTACGGCATCCACTTGAAGGACTTCAAGGAGATGCAGGACAAGACCGAGGGCGTGATCCTGGGCCGCGGCCATCTCGATGTGCCCGCGGTGTTCGCCGCCCTCGAGCAGGTCGGCTTCCCCGCCGACGGCGCCCTGTCGCTGGAATACGAGGAGAATCCGAAGAACCCGCTGGAAGACATCCGCGAATGCCTGCAGGTGGCCCAGGAAGCGCTGGCCGCGGTCTGATCGCCACCGGCCTCAGGCCACCGCCGCACCGATGGAGACGGCCTGCCAGCCGGCCCGCCGCGCGGCCTCGATGTCGAGCGCCGGGTCGTCGCCGATGAGCACGAGTTCCTCGGCGGCTCGGCCCAGCCGCCGCTCCACCTCGCGGAAGAATTCCGGGGCGGGCTTGCGCCAGCCGAGTTCCGACGATGCGAAGACGTGGTCGGCAAGCGTGAGCGGCTCGACCACGCGGGCGATCTCGAGGAGCCGTTCGTCGAAGTTGCTTGCCAGGGCGACGACCGCCCCGGATCGCTTCGCGTCCTCCATCAGCCGCACGCCCTCCGGCAGCGGCCGCCACGACTCTGGGCTCGCGAAATGCTCCCAGAGGTCGGCGAAGATCGCATCGCTTGCCGGCACGTGGGCGAAGACATCCTCGACGATGCCCCGCCACCGATCCATCTCGCGGGCCCGGCTGGTGGCGAAGGCGGGCGAGCCCGCGGCGTCGATCGACTCCTGCCGCTGCCAGGCGATCGCAAACCGCTTCGCGATCAGATCCTCCGCAAGCTCGATCCCGTGGCAATGTCCCGCGATCGCGTAAGCCCGACTGACCCGCGGCCACGGCTCGACGAGCGTGCCCACGACGTCAAACACAAACGCTTTCACGGAATCAGCGCCTCGGTATCAGGCCCAGGTCCAAGCCAAACACGAACATCATGAGCGTGAGGATCAACGCCAGGCCCAGATACGAGAGTGCGGCGACCACACCCTCGCTCGGCGGCTTGCCGCGGAGCAGCTCATACACCAGGAAAACCATATGCCCGCCGTCCAAAACGGGGATGGGCAGAAAATTCACGACCGCCAGATTCGCGCTGAGCATCGTCAAAAACAGCAGAAACCGACTGAATCCCTCCTCGGCCGACTTACCAGCCTGCTTGGCGATCTCGATCGGCCCGCCGAGCATCCGCGGACTGATCTGATTGCTCGTGAGCTTGTGGAGAAACTTGTAGACGAGCGACAGGTCGTCCATCGCCTTCCCGAAGCCGTGCTTGAGCG
>JBIIOK010000091.1:0-10529 GCA_044336985.1 Pirellulales bacterium
GCTCAACAAGTCGCCTGCCACCGTGCAGGTGCTCGAGCAGGCCGGCCTGTAGGATAGGCTTCAGCCTGTCACTAAATAGGCTTCAGCCTGTCAATCAACCGCGACAGGCTGAAGCCTGTCCTACTCAACCGCGACAGGCTGAAGCCTGTCCTACTCATCGTGGCGGGAGGTCGTCGTCCATGCTGCTGATGTAGTTGCGCAGCCGCTCGAGCTCGTCGCTCACGTGCCGCAGCTTGAGCATGTTTTCCACCCGCTTCACGAGCTCCACCTTGTTGACCGGCTTCGAGAGGAAGTCGTCGGTGCCCGCCTCGACGGCCCGCTCGATGTCGCCGAGCTCGCCGAGGGCCGTCACCATCAGGATCATGATTGGGCTCGTGGCCGGATCCCCCTTGAGCCGCTGGCAGACCTCGAAGCCGGAGAGCTTCGGCATCATCACGTCGAGCAGGATGACGTCGGGCTTGAACGAGGCCACCTTGTCGAGCGTATCGCGTCCATCGATGGCCGTGGCGATCTCGCAATCGATCTCGGCGAGATAGACCTCGAGCAGCTCGCGGTTCGGCTCGTTGTCATCGGCGATGAGCACGCGGCTCTTGCTGGGGGCGGGGGATTTAGGCATCGCGTCCTCGGGGTGGGTCTGCGGGCCCATCAGGGCAGTTCGAAGAGCGACTGGCTCTTCACGATCGCAAGGTCGTCGGGAAACGTGTGGAAGGCCTGCACGAGCAGGCTCTTCGTCCGCGTCTCGACGTTGATCCAGCTGATGGCGCCGAGCGCCAGCCGGCTGCCCGATTCGAAACGGTGAAACATACCGTGCTTGATGCCCTCGCCGCAGAGCTCCTGCTGAAACGTCCAAAAGACCTCCGCCGGCACCGTCTCCAATTGGAAGCAGGTTTGGTAGGTGACGCCGCCACGGCACTCCATGCGGTCGCTCCGCTCGCCGGCGAGCCGGTAGGAGAGCAGACGTCGCCGCTGGGGCAGGGGCTGGGCGGCGCTGGCGGCCACCTCGGAGAGCGTCAGGCCCTCCCGACGCCAGGTGACCAGGTGGCCGGCGCTGGTGATCGAGATCGTGGCCTCGTAGTTGCCGCGGCTGACCGACCGCGTCGAGACGATCTCGAAGAGCTCGGGATGCAGCCCGCGGCCATAGAGCTGAAAGACCAACTCGGCGACTTTGGGGCGGACCGAAAGCAAGCGACGCATCTCCTGAGAGTGTCCCAAGTATAAAAATGTCTCGCGGGAACCACAAAGACGGTTGTTGGCTCACAAAAGCCCGACGAGCATGTCGTAGGCCGCGTGGGCGCCCGCGGCGATGCCAAAGCCGCGGAGCACGAAGAGCGTGGCGAAGAAGATGCCGGCGAGCGTGCGGAACGTGAAACTGTAGAGCTCGAACGTGTCGCCGAGCGGGCCCACATAGTGCGCGGTGCTGAAGAGCAGGCTCGTGAGGATCACCGACCAAAACGCCGCCGCCGCGGTCGATAGCCCGACCCGTTCGAGCACCCATACCACGACCGGCAGCAGGATCAGCCGAAACAGCACCTCCTCGTAGAGCCCCGCCCCGCAGTAGCCCACGAACCGGGCGAAAATGCCCGACAGTCCGTCCACGATCCCCAGCGGCCAGAGCCGGTGCTGCAGCCGCGCCAGGCCCACGAGCATGCCGGCCCAGACGAGCGATTCAAAGGCCATGCCGGCGAGCACGGCCGGGCTGAAACGCCAGCGGTCGTGCTCGATATGGTGCCAGGCGAGCAGCCCGACCAGCGTGAGCACCGGCAGCAGAAAATAGGAGCCAAAACCGATCAGGTCGAGGAATTGCCGCAGCCAGACATCGGCGCCATTGCGAGGCGATCCTCGACCCAGCCAGAGCACGCCCCCCTCATACGCGAGCACGAGCGGCAGCGTGAACACGAGGCTCGTCAGTGGTGCGCGGGAGAGGCTCCAATAATCGTCGGTAGACGCACGTTCGCCCTCTGCGGCGGCCTGCTCGGGGCCGTCGGACTCCGCGCCATCGTGGCCGCCCAACTCGTGGAGAAGGTTCTCGAGTTGATCGTCAAGACCCTGGGTTGAATCGCGTTCAAAACCATGGGGATGACGATCGTCGGGCGGGAGTGACGGCATTCTTTCGGGCTCGTGTGCGGATGATGTCGCGGCGATGGCGCGGGCTTTTGCCGCTGTTTTCGCGGAAATAGAAGGTCGTTGGCAAGCCGCGTCGCGCGGGCCCTGTGGCCGTCACCATTGACCGGGATGCTGGCGCTGCTGTCAAAAAAAATTTTTTGTGGACGCGGATCGCGTTTCAATCGGTGTTTGATGGCCGCGCAGGCATCGACGCCACCTTGCCATCGCGCCAGTCCTTGACAACTCGCGCTCCCTCAGAAGAATGACCCGCGTTCACAAAAAGCCGCGCACGAACTTGCGATGGCGACACCGAATCAGGAGTTGGACTCGGAGACAAAGGGGGGCGACGACTTGAGGGATCGACAGTCGACGACCTTGGTCGTGGCCTGGATGTCCCCCCCGTATCCGAGTGCCGGCAGGGCCCAGGGGGCCTGCCGGCGGCCCTTCGCTCGAGAGAGTTGCCCAGGCGGGGTGGTTCGCCCTTAGAATCATCTTGTTCTCGGGGCACTTTTCCATGGCACGATGCCTGATCGGCTGCGGCTCCAATCAGGGCCGGCGACGCGACAATCTCGACCAATCGGTCGAACTCCTGCGGTTCATGCCGGGCGTGCAGGTATTGGCCGTGAGCCGGCCACTCGAAACCCGTCCCGTGGGCGGGCCGCCTGGGCAGCCGCCCTTTCTCAACGGCGCCTGCCTGATCGAGACAGACCTGCCTCCGCAGGCCGTGCTCGAAATGCTGCAGGCGGTCGAAAACACGCTCCACCGCGAGCGCGAGGAACGCTGGGGGCCGCGAACGATCGACCTCGATCTGCTGCTCTACGACGACGTGGTGCTCGACTCGGAGCAACTCACGCTCCCGCATCCGCGGATGGCCACGCGGCGATTCGTGCTCCAGCCCTGCGCCGAAATTGCGGGCAGACTCCTGCATCCGACGGCTGGCTGCACCGTGCAGGCGCTGCTCGACAACCTCTCGCAAGACCATCCCCACGTGGCGATCGTCGGCGTGCCGGGCGCCGGAGCGCCGGAGGTGGCCGCGGCGGTGTCTGATGCGATGCTCGCGCGGCTGGTGCGTAATCCCGCGCCGCTGGCGACGCACCTCTTTGCCCAGCGTGCGGAAGCCGGCGATGCGCAGCTCGAGGCGACGTGGCTCGAATCGCTCGCTGCCCGCGCCAAGCCGCTCGAGGCGGCGCGCTGGCCGCGCGATCCGCACGGCACGGTCTCCGATTACTGGCTCGAAACCCAGCGGCTCGCCGCCGCCGAGATGCTCCCCGCGGAGGCACTGGCGCGGTTTGACACGGCGTTCGCCCGGCACGCGGCCACCACGGTCGCACCGAACGTCGTGATCCTGCTGCTCGCATCGCCCGACGTGCTCGAGGAGCGGGTCGCGTTTCGCGCGCGGCGGCCACCACCGCAGACCGACATCTTCGCCGATGTCGCGCCGGCCCCCATGTCCACCTGCCAGGCGGCGCCCGACTCGGTCGCGATGCTCGTGCGGCTCCAGGATCGGCTCGCCCGCCGATTGCGGGGCCCGGGTGGCAACGCCGTGCCCAAGGCCACCGTCGTCATCGACTCGGGCGATCTGGGGCAGGCGGCACTCGAGGCCATCGCCGCGGTCGAGGCGATGGCGTGATGCAGATCGTCCGCGAGCCAGCCCGCATGCGAGCAGTGGTGCAGGCCGCCCGGGCTGCCGGACGCCGCGTGGGCTTCGTGCCCACGATGGGCGCGCTCCACGCCGGCCATGCCAGCCTCGCCGCGCAGGCCGCGCAGGCATGCGACGATGTCGTCGTGTCGATCTTCGTCAACCCGACGCAATTCGCGCCGCACGAAGACTTCAACCGCTACCCGCGGTCATTCGAGGCGGATTGCGAACTGCTCGAGCGGCAGGGCGCGACGTGGGTGTTCGCACCCTCAGTCGAGGCGATGTATCCGCCGGGCGGCGCGACACGCATCGTCGTGGGCGGGCCCGCGCTGCGGTTCGAAGGGGCGATGCGGCCGGGCCACTTCGAAGGCGTGGCCACCGTGGTCTACCGGCTCTTCCAGGCGGTGCCCGCCGACGCGGCCTTCTTCGGCGCGAAGGACTGGCAGCAGACCGTGGTCGTGCGGCGGATGGTCAAAGACCTCTCCCTGCCGATCGAGATCGTCGTCTGCTCCACCGTCCGCGAGCCGGACGGCCTCGCGATGAGCTCGCGCAACGCCTATCTCTCGCCCGACGATCGCGGCCGCGCCGTCGCGCTCTCCGCGGGGCTCGAGCGGGCGGCGGAACTTTGGGGCGCGGGCGCCGGCGCTCGCCAGATCGAGGCGGCGGTGCGCGACGCGCTCGCCGCGCGCGGCATCGCCTGCGATTACGCCGCCGTCGTCGACCCCGAGTCGCTCGACGATCTCGCCGCGCGCGATGGCGAGACCGGCCCCGCCGTCGTGCTCGTGGCCGGCCGGCTCGGCTCGACGCGGCTCATCGACAACCGCGAACTGCCACGGCGGTCATCGTCCGCGGACCCAGCTTCCGCGCCCGGCGGGCCAGCGTCCGCGCCCTACGGCTTAGCCTGATGCTCACGACGCTCTTCCACATTCCGGCGCGGTTGAACGTGGGAAACGCGTCGCTGCCGCTCTTCGGCTGGGGCCTGCTCTTGGCCGTGTGGACGCTGGCCGGCCTGGCCGCGGCCGGGTGGGCCGCCTGGCGCGGGCGACTCGCCGACCTTGTCTTCTCGCTCGGCCTGCCATTCGCGATCACCGGCGGGGTGATCGCCTGGCTCTTTCCGCTGCTCGACGACGGGCAGGGCGTGCCGATCCGCGGCTACGGATTCATGCTGCTCTTGGCCGCGGTGGCGGGCACCTGGCTCTCGATCGCTCGCGGCCGCAGGATGGGCTTCGACGCCGACACGATCCTCGCGCTCGGCATGGAGGTCTTTCTCTGGGGGCTCGTCGGCGCGCGGCTCTTCTACGTGATCGAATACCACGACCAGTTCTTTCCGCCCGGCCGCAGCCTCCTGGCATCGCTCCGCGAGGTGCTCAACGTCGCCGGCGGCGGTCTCGTGGTGTTTGGCTCGCTGCCGACGGCGGCGCTGGCCGCCTGGCGGTTTGCGCGCCGCCGCGGCCTGCCGATCCTCGCGCTCGCCGACTGCATCGCGCCGGGGCTTCTGCTCGGCCTCGCGATCGGCCGCGTGGGCTGCTTCCTGAATGGCTGCTGCTACGGCGGCCCGTGCGACCTGCCGTGGGCCGTGCGTTTTCCGCCCGACAGTCCGCCCTGGATCGACCAGGCCACCCGCGGGCTTTTGCCTCCGACTGACACCGCCGACGGCAGACCCTGGAGCCTGCCGGTGCACCCAGCGCAGCTCTATGCCGCGATCGATGCGGCGCTCCTCGCCGCGCTCGCCGTCGCGTTCACGCCATTGGCCCGCCGCACGGGCGCCGTCTTCGCGCTGGTGCTCACGCTCCACCCGATCTCGCGACTCTTGCTCGAAGCGATCCGGATCGACGAGCCGCCGGCGCTCGGCACACCGCTTTCGATCTCGCAACTGGTGTCGATCGTGCTCTTGGCGCTCGCGGCGGCCCTCTGGTGGTGGCTGCTTTCTGCTAGACTTGGCGAGCGACCGTCTTTCCGAAACCCTGGGCCGCCTCATGGCTGACACCGATCCCGACGATGCCGAGGTGGAGACCGAGTTCAAGCGGATCGAGCACGAGCGGATCGCCCACGAAAGGGCCGAGGCCCGCGACGACATCGAGGCCGCAGAGCCGGGCCACGCGGCCGACCGGTCCCCGCAGGTCTGGCAGCTCTTCGCCCTGGCGGTGGCACTGGCCGTGGGGATCATCGCCGCCCTGTTCGCCAGCCGTTGGCAGCCGCCCGTTCGTTCGCCCCCACCAACCGCCAACGGCCAGCCATGAGCGACCAGCTACAGGCCGCCCGCGCGTTTCCACCGGGATCGGTGACGGTCCGCTGCCGGCTCGATGGGCCGCTCGTCGTGGAACTGCCCCCCGACGCAGAGGCCTTAGGCGTCTATCTGCGGGTCACGGACCATCAGGGCCATGAATACACGCTTCCCAGCGGAAAGAAGGCCGTGGCGCTCTGCCGCTGCAACGGAACGAAGACCCGGCCGTTTTGCGACGGCAGCCACAAAACCTGCGGTTTTGTGGCTGGAGACACAGCCCCTGGGTGAGCTCCCGGTGGTCTATCTGTAGCGGCTACGAAGGCTTGTCCGTGAGCGGAAAGTCTTCCCTGCAAAACACTTAGGGCATGCATCGGGGGTGAAAATTGCCTTCCGGGGGGCCGGACCGATATGGACTGGCTTCCGAATCCCCTGTACGGTTGAAGGCTCCCCCGACGGATTGTCGGAGGGTGTCGCGGTCAAACCCTTTCGTCCCCGGCGTTTACGTTCCTGATGTCGCCCCACAAACCCAACATCTACCAGCGGTATAGCGTGGGGATCATGGCGATCCTCGTCTTCCTGTTGCCGATGGTGGTCGTCGGGGCGATCAAGGCGAAGGGAAACAACCGCAACGACGTGAAGGGCTGGCTGCCCCTCGAATATCCAGAAACCCAGGTTTATCGTTTTTTCAGGCGGAATTTCCAGGGCGAGGAGTTCATCCTCATCTCCTGGGAAGGCTGCACGATGACCGATCCGCGGCTTGAACTCCTGGCCCAGAAACTCCTGCCGCCCCCGGAAGAAGCCTCCCGGATCGACCGAACGATCTACTTCAAGACCGCCCAAACGGGCCCCCGGGCCGTCGAGCGGATGATGGCCGAGCCTCTGAACCTCGACCGCGAGGAGTCTGTTTCCAGGCTCACGGGTGCCCTGATCGGCCCGCCGCCGGCCGGCGTGGCGGCCGGCTCCGAGGCCGATAACCTCGACCAGCGACAGACCTGCCTCGTCCTCACGCTGGCCGACACGGCCCGTGCCAACCTCCATGGCACGATCGACACGATCAAAAAGGTGGCGGAGCAGGAGTGCGGCATCCCCGAGAAGTCGCTGCACATGGGAGGTCCCCCGGTCGACAACGTGTCGATCGACCGGGCCGGCCAGACGAGCGTGACAATCCTCTTCGGCCTCTCGCTCGTGGTCGGGTTCTTCGTCAGTTGGTGGAGCCTCAAGAGCAAGGCGCTCGTGGGCATGGTGCTCGCGTCGGGCGTCTACAGCATGTTCGCGAGCCTGGCCGTCGTCTGGTACTCGGGCTATCCGGTCGATGCGATCCTGCTGACGATGCCATCGCTCGTCTATGTCGCGACGACGAGTGGCGCAATCCATCTCGCCAATTACTACCGCGATCAGCTCGCGGAGACCGGCGTGCAGGAGGGCGCGGCGGGCCGCGCCGTCCATCACGCGCTCCTGCCGCTCTCGCTGGCCACAGGCACGACGGCCGTGGGCCTCGCGACGCTGGCCGTGAGCGAACTGGTGCCGATCAGAATGTTCGGCATCTTCTCCGCCGTGGGCGTCGTGGTGAGCTTCGTGATTCTCGTCACGTTCATGCCGGCCGCCCTCGAGCTCTTCCCGCCGAAGCTGCGGCTCGGCAAGCTCGGCGAGGACGAGGAAGCGAGCCATTGGAAGCCGATCGAGCAGAGCCGCTGGTGGCACGTCGGGCAGTGGATCACGCGGCACAACGGCCTCGTGGCCACGGCCTGCCTGCTCGTGATGCTGGGCGTCGGCTACGGCATGACGCGGGTCGAGAGCAGCGTGCAGCTCATGCGGCTCTTCTCTCCGAAGGCCCGGATTCGCGAGGACTACCGCTGGCTCGAGACGAAGCTCGGCCCGCTCGTCCCGATGGAGATTCTCGTCCGCATCGACCAGGAGGATTGCTCGCTCAACTTCCTCGAGCGGATGGAGCTCGTCGGCGACATCCAGCGGGAGATCGGCGGCCTCGAGGAGGTGGGCAGTTCGCTCTCCACCGTGACGTTCGGCCGCAGCCTCGACACTGGCGATTCGGGCGACGGCCTCGGCGGCGCGGCAGCCCGGGCCTTCGGCCTCGGCGCCCGCACGAAGCGCAGCGTGCTCAACCGCCGTCTCACGGCCCATCGCGACGAATTTCTCGAGGGCGATTACCTCCGCGACGCCAAGTCTCCGGACGGCCGCGACGAGGAACTCTGGCGGATCAGCGCCCGCGTGAGCGCCACGAAGGAGGTGGATTACGCCCTCTTCCAGCGCGACCTGCGGACGAAGATCGACCCGATCCTCGAGCGGCTCCGCGGCGACGGCGTGACGGGCATCCGGGTCGACTACACCGGCCTCGTGCCGCTCGTCTACAAGGCGCAGCACTCGCTCCTCGACGGACTGATCATCGGCTTCATCAGCGACTTCGCCATCATCGTGGCGGTGATGATCGCCCTCTGCCGCGCGGCCTCGGCGGGGCTCGTGCTTCTGCTGCCGGCCGCCTTCCCGGCCGTGATGGTCTTCGGCGGCATGGGCTGGGGCAACGCGCTCCTGAAGTGGACGGGTAGCGGCAACCTGCTCATCGACATCGGCACCGTGATGGCCCCCAGCGTGGCGCTCGGAGTGACGGTCGACGACGTCGTCCACTTCATGCTCTGGTTCCGTCGCGGCATCGCCGACGGCCTCGACCGCAAGCAGGCCGTGATGCTCGCCTACAAGGGCTGCGCCCGGGCGATGTATCAGAGCTGGGGCGTGATCGGCATCGGCCTTTCCGTCTTCTCGCTCTCACCCTTCGGGCCGACGCAGCGGTTCGGCCACATGATGCTCGCGATGCTCACCGTCGCGCTGGTCGGCAACCTCGTGCTCCTGCCGGCGCTCTTGGCCGGCCCGCTCGGGGCCGTCTTCGGCTGGAGCGTGCTCCGCATCGAACGCGCCAAGTCGAAGCGCGAAGGCCACCGCAAGGTGAAGGCCGATCCCGGCAGCGACGCGCTCCCCGCGCCCCATGTCATGCCTGGTGCGGCCAAGCAGGTCGTGCATGCCTGAGGGATCGCCGGAACTCGAAACTGGCGATGGATTGCCGACAGCGACCGTGATGCTCAAGCCGCGGCGGGCGCGTCCGTTCTTCGGCCGCCACCCCTGGGTGCTCGATTCGGCCGTGCTCCGCGTGGAGGGCTCACCAGGTGATGGCGACGTCGTCGACCTGGCGACGCATGACGGCACATTCGTGGCCCGCGGGCTCTGGAACGCCGCCAGCAAGCTGCGGGTGAGGCTCTACGCCTTCGATCCCGCGACCCGGCTCGACGCCGCGCTCTTCCGGTCGAGGATCGAAGCGGCCGTTGCGCTGCGGCGGACGCTCGGTCTCGACGACCGCGCCGGTGCCGCCCGCATCGTCAACAGCGAGGGGGACGATCTCTCCGGCCTCATCGTCGATCGCTACGGCGACTGGCTCTCGGTGCAGGTGACGGCGTTGGCCATCGCCAACCGGCTCGAGGAAATCTGCGACGCCCTCGAGGCGGCCGTCGCGCCCCGGGGCATCCTCCTCCGCGGCGCCGAGCGCGGCCTCTCGAAGCTCGAGGGGCTCCATCTGCCCGACCGCCTGGTCCGCGGCGCGGCGCCCACCGGGCCGGTCTTCGTCACCGAGCACGGGTTGAAGTTCGGGATCGACCTGGCCGAGGGGCAGAAGACGGGTTTCTATCTCGACCAGCGCGACAACCGGCAGGCCGCCGCCCGCCATGCCCGCGGCCGCCGCGTGCTCGACATGTTCTGCTACTCCGGCGGCTTCGCCCTGGCCTGTGCCGTCCACGGCGGCGCGGCGCGGGTGCTCGCCGTCGACTCGAGCTCCAAGGCCACGGCCCTGGCGAAGGCCAACGCCGACCTGAACGGCGCGGCGAATCTCACCGTCGAGACGGCCGACGCCTTCGAGCGGCTCGACTCGCTCAAGTCGGCCGGCGAACGCTTCGGCATGGTGGTGCTCGACCCGCCGAAATTCGCCCGGAGCCGCGCCTCGCTCGAGGAGGCGATGCGGGCTTACCACCGGATCAACCGCCTGGCCGTCGACATGCTCGAGCCGGGGGGGATTCTCGTCACCAACAGCTGCTCGGGCGCCGTCTCGCGCGACGACTTCCTGATGATGCTCGCCGGCGTCGCCCAGCGGAGTGGCCGCACGATCCAGCTGCTCGAATGCCGCGGCGCGGCGCCGGACCATCCGGTGAGCGCCAGCTGCCTCGACGGCGAGTATCTCAAGTGCGTGATCGCCCGCGTGGCGTGAGGGCTGCCGTCAACGCGCCCGAACCGGCCCGGGGCTGCCTGTACCCCGGCTCTCCGGACGTTCGCTCGCTTCGGCATCCTGCCTGCGCTAGCTCCCATAGCCCGCGAGAGGGCATGGGCAGCCCCGAGCCTTCCCGCTTCTGAAGTAGGACAGGCTTCAGCCTGTCTTGATTGATGACAGGCTGAAGCCTGTCCTACTAGGCTCTGTCTGAGAACGGTCTGGCGGCTGGACGAGTCGTTCTGTAGTTGGTCTCCCGCCAAGGAGGCCGACTGCCATGAAACGACACGAAGTCACGGACGAAC
>JBIIOK010000226.1:0-3040 GCA_044336985.1 Pirellulales bacterium
ACATCGAAGCTCGCGAGAACTGCGACGATGCTGCCTTCGCCACGTTCCGCGCGGAGTTTTCCGGCCGTCGGACGACAGCAGTGCTGGCAGGCGACCGCCTCACGGTGGAAGGATCGCTGCCGCTGGCAGCCGATCTGGCGACGCTCAAACGGCAGGCCTATGAGCCTATGATTCCCGAAGCGACACTGCTCGGCATCGACGGGGTCGAGATCGGGCGAAAGCTTTTGCCACCGGAATGACGGAAAGCCGTCAGCGACTCGTGATCGGCGTTTGAGAGCCAGACGCGCGAGGAGTATCCTCGGAGCACGTGGCTCCGCGTGCACCGCACCACTTCCTCACGAGGCCTCGCCGCCATGCTCACCGCCCGCGCCGTCAGCCACGCCTCGGTCGTGACCGCCGCACTCGTGGCGTTTCTCGGCATGGCGACCGCCGATGAGCCCAAGACTGAGCCAACGACCTGGCGGCAGCCCGCCGAACGGATGCCGGTCGTGATCGCGGGAGCGGCCGCTCCCGAACAGAAGCCCGGGGAGCCGCAGCCCTTTCTCGTGCCTGCCGGCTTCGCCGTCGACCGGCTTTTTGTCGTGCCGCGCGAGGAACTCGGCTCGTGGGTCTCGCTCACGACCGACCCCGAGGGGCGGCTGATCGCCAGCGACCAAGGCGGAAAGGGGCTGGTGCGGATCTCGCCCGCCCCGGCCGATGGTTCGGGCGACACCATCGTGGAAAAAATCCCCGCGCCGATCACCGGCGCCCAGGGCCTTCTCTGGGCGTTCGACGCGCTCTACGTCGTCTGCAACGGCGGCCCCGGCAACGGCCTCTATCGCGTGACCGACTCCGACTCGAACGACACGCTCGACAAGGTCGAGAAACTCCGCGATTTCGATGGCGGCGGCGAACATGGCCCGCACAACATCCTCCTCACTCCCGACGGCAAGCGGCTGGCGATCATCTGCGGCAATCACACGAAGGTGCCGTTTGAGATCAAAAACGTCACCGAGCCGCAGACGATGGGTGGCCTGCGGTCGACCCAGCGGCGGGTGGAACTCCCTGCCGACGGCACGAGCCGGCTGCCGGCGAATTGGGACGAGGACCAGATCGTGCCGCGGATGTGGGATGCCAATGGGCACGCCGTCGGCATCCTCGCCCCCGGCGGCTACGTCGCCATCACCGATCGCGACGGCACTCAGTGGGAGATCTGGAGTAGCGGCTACCGCAATCCCTACGACTTCGCCTTCAACGCCGATGGCGAACTGTTCGTCTACGACGCCGACATGGAATGGGATTTCGGCACCCCCTGGTACCGGCCCACGCGGGTCAACCATGCCACCAGCGGCAGCGAGCTCGGCTGGCGATCGGGCTCGGGCAAGTGGCCAGCCTGCTATCCCGACAGCCTGCCGACGCTCGTCGACCTCGGCCCGGGCTCACCCGTCGGCGTGGCCTTCGGCTACGGCGCGAGGTTCCCCGCGAAATACCAGCGGGCCCTGTACGCCTGCGACTGGACGTTCGGCACGATGTATGCCATCCACCTTGAGCCGGAGGGCTCGACCTACAAGGGCGTGGCTGAGGAGTTCGTCGCGCGGACGCCCCTGCCCCTCACCGACATGACGATCGGCAAGGACGGAGCGATCTACTTCGCCGTCGGCGGCAGAGGCGGCCAGAGCGAGCTCTACCGAGTGACCTACACGGGCGGCGACTCGACGGCAGCCATCGATCCCAAAGACCCACGGCAGGCCGACGCCCGCAAGGCCCGCCACGATCTCGAGGCCTTCCACACAGCCGGGGCCGATTCCACAGCGGCGGTGGCCGCAGCGCTCCCGCGGCTTTCGCACTCCGATCGCTTCATCCGCTACGCCGCCCGCGTCGCCCTCGAGCATCAGCCGCTCGCGCTCTGGCAGGAGAAGGCCCTTGCCCTGCAGGATCCACGCGGCCTGATCGCGGCCGCGATCGCCGTCGCCCACCAGGCCGATCCGGCCGGCCAACCGGCCGTTCTTGCCGCGCTCGATCGCATCGATCCGGCGAGCCTCGACGTGACCGGCAGAATAGACCTCATCCGGGGCTATGAGATCGCGATGATCCGGCTCGGTGATCCGCCGCCCGCGGCCAAGGCCCGAATCGCCGCCACCTTCTCCCCGCTTTTCCCAACGGGCACGTTCGAACTCGACCGCGAACTCGCGAGCCTGCTCGTCGCCGTGCGGGCGCCGGGCATCGTGACAAAGCTCGTGGGCCTGCTCGCAGCACCGAGTGGCTCGGCCGGCACCACGAACCTCGCCCCCAACGAAGACGACCTCCGGCGACTGATCGCCCGCAACTCGGGCTACGGCGGCGACGTCCAAGCCTCGCTCGAGAAGCGATCCGATCTGCTCCAGATCCACTTCGCCTACGTTTTGCGAACCGTCGGCGAGAAGACCGCGTGGACCGCGGCCGACCGCAAGGGCTATTACGAGTGGTTTGGCCGGGCCCGCGACTGGGCCGGCGGGGCCAGCTTCCGCAAGTTTCTCACCAACATCGAGAACGAGAGCCTCGCCCACCTCACGGAGAATGAAAAACTGGTGCTCGAGACGCTTGGCATCCGCAAGCCGTACGTGCCGCCGCCGCTGCCGAAGCCGCAAGGACCAGGACGCCAGTGGACGATCGATGCGGTGCTTACGGCCACGAGCGAGGGCCTCGCGCCGGGCACGCGGAATTTCGAAAACGGTAAGCGCGCGTTCGCCGCGGCCCGCTGCATCGTCTGCCATCGCTATGGCGAAGAAGGGGGCGCGACGGGGCCCGACCTCACGCAGGCTGGCGGTCGGTTTCAGGTGAAGGATCTCGTCGAGGCGATCGTCGAGCCGAGCAAGGTGGTCAGCGACCAATACAAGGCGAGCATCGTGCCGACCGCCGACGGCCGGGTGGTGAGCGGCCGGATCGTGAGCGAGACGCCGGAGAAGATCGTGATCGTCACCGATCCGGAGGACGCCACGAAGTTTGCGGAAATCAAACGCGAAGACATCGAGGAAATCCTCCCGGCGGCCGAATCGCTGATGCCGAAGGGGCTCCTCGACCA
>JBIIOK010000227.1:0-3038 GCA_044336985.1 Pirellulales bacterium
GCCGCTTGCCATATCTCACGATTGACAGGCTGAAGCCTGTCCTACTGGGCCGCTTGCCATATTTCGCGGTCCGCGTATGCATGACGGCGGAATGTTTCGTCGGTCACGAGCGCGAAATCGACCACCTGCGGCCGCCACGGCACGTCGGAATCGATCAGCCGATTCAGGAGCCGCGAAACCCCACCTGGCAGCGGTTCCGGGCCCGCAATCCCGATGTCGAGATCGCTCGAATGCTCACAATGGCCACGCGCGCGGGAGCCGAAGAGGAAGATCTCGAACCGCTCGTCGCGAATCTCATCCAGGCAAATCCGCCTGGCCTCGGCGAGGTAATGCTCCTCGAAGGGCGTGCGGGGCGCGGCAGGGGCGACGGGGGTGGGCATGGAAGAATTGTAACCGAGGCGGGAATGGCAGGCTGGAAGCCTGCCCCACCATTGGCAATGGCAGGCTAAAGCCTACCCTACTTCGGACAAGACAGGCTGAAGCCTGTCCTACTATCGGCGGGGGATTTTGCCGGCGGGGGTCGTGATGAGCTTCTTCACGATGTCGAGCACGCGCGGGACGGCGTGGGGCTCGAGCCTTTCGCGGCAGACCGCGAGCGCGGCAGCGCGGACCTGATCGGCCGTGGATGGCTCCGGCAGCGGCTCGCTCACCACGATCTCCGCGGCGACAAGCTCGCCCGTGATCGCGCTAGGCATCCCATGCACCCGCGCATCGGCCACGCCCGGCACACCGCGGAGCAGCTCCTCCACCCGCTTCGGATACACCTTCGCGCCCCCCACCACGATCACGTCGCCACGCCGGCCTGTGAACTCGAACCGGTTTCCCTTCCGCTCCACGAGGTCGCCCGTGCCCACCTCGGCCGTGTCGCGGGAAAGCTGCACGAGCAATTCGCCATCACGGCGCATCGAGATCCGCACGCCGCCGGGCAGCGGCTTCGAAAGCCACTCCGCCGGAAAGCCGGCCTTGCCGTCGGTCACGCGGAAGACTTCGCCCAGCTCCGTCGTCGCATAGACATGCGTGATCTTCGCCCCTGGAAAAAGCTCCTTCGCCTGCTCGAGGAGCTGCGCATCGGCGGCCTCGCCGCCCAGCGTGATCCGATCGATCTTGAGGCCGGTAAGCGCCGCCCGATCGGCCGACGTGAGCAGCCGGCGCAGGAGCGTGGGCGTGGCGGGCAGGATCGACACCTGCTCCTCGCCGATCGCCTTCACCACCACATCGGGATCGCGCGACGACGGCACGACCACGCGGCCAGCCGTGAGCACCGCCTGCAGCCAGACCTGCAGACCGGCCCAGCGCGTGGCGTCATACACAAGCAGCCAGCCGAGGCCGTGCCACTGCTCTGCCAGCCGCGCGGCCGCGAGCAGCGAATCCCAGGAATGTTCGACGAGCTTCGGCGGGCCGCTCGTGCCGCTCGTCGCCACGACCACCTGCGGCGGCACCGACTCGAACTCCCGCCGCGGCTGCGAAGGCGAAGCCTCCGGTAGGGCGAGCGAATCGTCGATCGCCACCCAATCATGCAATTCGCCGATCAGGTCGCGGGCGTCTTCGGCCAGAAACGCCACCGGCACGTGCTGCCGGCCACACGCCGCTGCGATCACGACGAGCGATTCCACCCGCTTCGCCCGCGCCACGATGCCCAGCGGCCTCGCGGCATCCAACTCAGCCTCGAGCTTCGCGATCGCCTGGGCGAGCGACGCATAGTCGACCACACGCCGGGCATCGCCCCCGGCCTGGGCGACGATCGCCGTACGGTCGGGGAACTGACGGGCGACGATGCCGATCGCGGAGGCGAGACGGTCTTCGGCTGGGGCGTCGGCGAGGTTTTCGATCGTGGAATTGGTGGCGGATGTCATCGGAAGCTCAGGGTTTTTGTCTCGAGGCTGCGGAATAGATGGAGATCAGATCGGAGACGGTGCGGAGGCTCGGCCGCGGGGCATCGGCCGCGGCCTGGCGAAACGGATCGACGCCGAGCGACCGCTCCAAGAGCACGATCGTTTGGGCGAGATCGAGCGAATCGAGGCCGATGTCGGCGGAGAGCCGCATGCCAGGCTCGATCGATCGCACCTCGCGGGCGGTGTCACGCAGAACCTGCTCGATCGCGGCGTTAATGGCGGAGGTGACGTTCATGCGACTGCTACGGAAGCCCGACGCGCGAGCGAGGTGAGTGGGAGTTGGGTGGAGTAGCGGGGTCGAGCTACCTTGCTTGCGCTGCGGGCTTTCGTGAGCTGCGGGCTTTCGTGGCTTACTCGTTGCCTGCGAATTCTTGCATCGTGGCGGAGCCGGGGGAGGCGATGCCGCGGCCTGTCAGGGCCTGCCAGGCGACCAGGCAGATTGTGCAGATGACGATGTAAATATCCAGAAACGGGCCATACCAGCGGCCAAGCATATCGACATATTCCGCGTCGCGCTCGAGCCTTTCGGGCCAGCCGAGCTCGTTGCGGCCGTGGATCTGGGCCCAGCCCGTGAGCCCCGGGCGGACGAGGAGCCGCTGGGCCTGCCGGGGCGAATACCGCTCGATATACCGCAGCGGCAGCGGCCGCGGGCCCACCATGCTCATATCGCCCACGATCACGCTCAAAAGCTGCGGCAGCTCATCGAGGCTCAGCCGCCGCAGAAACCGCCCCAGCCCAGTGAGCCGCTCGGCATCGGGCAGGAGCTGGCCATCGGCCCCGCGGGCATTTGTCATCGTGCGGAATTTCACGAGCGAGAATGGGCGGCCATCCTTGCCGGCCCGCTTGTCGAAGAAAAACACCGGTGGGCCTAGCGAGCACCGCACGACGAGCCAGACGAAAGCAAAGAGGGGCAGCAGGAGGAGCAGGAGCGCTGTGGCTGAGAGGAGGTCGGAGAGGCGTTTGATGGTGGCGGCGTAGAGCATGAAGCGTTTCCACGAAAGCCCGAAGCGCAAGCGAGGAGAGTTGGGGGTGGGTGGAGTAGCGGAGTCGAACTACCTTGCTAGCGCTGCGGGCTTCCGTAAACGGGTTTTACTTTTTCAGGCCCAGAAGCAGAAGGATGCCAATGCCCACCGTCCACAGCGCGGC
>JBIIOK010000228.1:0-3022 GCA_044336985.1 Pirellulales bacterium
CCAGATTCGTGATGCGGTCTCCCTTGAAGCCGGAGTCTGACTTGGAGTCGAGGCCGATCGTGGGGGTTGATGGTGCTGCCGTGCCGATTTCGACCGTGAGCGGCTTCGAGAGTTTGCCGGCCACGCCATTGGCGGAAGCCTGTGCCGCGATCGAATATCGTCCGGCTGGGAGCGGGCCCAGCGTGGCCGTCCAGGCTGACCCCACCTGGGAGGCCGTGCCGACTTCCGTCACCCGCTTACCGGCGACCGTGAAGAGCTTCACCGCCGTGGCGCCCGGGGCCTGGATCGTGAACGCGGGAGTGGTGTCGGAGGTGCGATTGTCGGTCGCAGACCAGCCCGTGTCGCTCGCCGCGTCGAGATCGGGCGTGAAAGCCGTGGCGGAAAACACCGCCCGCGTCTCCAGCGATTCGGCACCGAGCCGGCATCCTGCCACCAACTTCTTCCTCGACTTCATCGACGGCTTCCGCGACCAGGTGGGAAAGAGAGTTTTCATGGTGGGTGAGGTTTGGGGAATAAAAGCGGGAGAAGGCAAAAAACTATACGTGTTTCCTAGGGCCGGGGTTCGCCCGGGTCAAGCAAACGTCCAAAACCCACCCCCGAAGCGGCCGAGAGGGCGCCTGCCGGGGTGCTGTCCACTGGGCCACTTACGGATCCGACTCGCTCAGCCGGCCGCCCTCGCGGGGCGCGGGGCCGAAGAACCTCCGACGCGCCGAGACGACTTGCGCTTGAACTTGAGCAAGTAGCGGATCTTGTGCCATGGCTCCACGGGCCGGCCCGACTTGTAAAGCTCATGCGCCAATGCAGAAAGCTGCTTTTTCTGGGCCTCGCGGGTGCCCGGATACACCGCGGCCCACTGCTTGTAGCGGGCGTGGATGATCTTCATCGTGCGGTAAAAATCCGGCCGCTTCGTGTTCGTGAGCGAACCGCCGTTCTGCTGCACCCGGTATTCGCAGGTGGTTTGCCGGATATGGCTGTAGGGAAAGTGATGGAAGAGCCGCACCCACATGTCCCAGTCTTCGTGCGTCGCGAACGTTTCGTCGAAGCCGCCGACCTTGTCGAGGCACGAGCGTCGATGGAGCACGCAGAGGACGGGAATCTGGTTGCGCACGAGCAGATCGGGGTATTCGAAGTTGCCCGAGAACACAACGCTGCGTTCCACGACCACCTGCCCGTCGCGCTGGGAATACGTGGCCTGGCAGCCGTCGCTGTAGACAACGGCATGCCCGGAGGCCTCGGCCGCCTCGACGAGCACCGCAAGGTGGTTCGGGTAGAAGAGGTCGTCGTCGTCGAGATAGGCGATGTATTTTCCGCGGGCTGCCCTGAGCCCGGTGTTGCGGGCGCCGGCAATGCCGCCGTTGCTGGGATGCCGCAGGACACGAATCCGACCCGACTGGTCGAGCGACCTGACCCATGGGGCGATGTCGAGCCCGGCGTCGTTGACGACGATGATCTCGAAATCCTGCATCGTCTGCGCGAGGATGCTTTCGAGCGCCGCGCAGAGCAATTCCGGGCGGTTGTGGGTCGGGACGATCACCGAGACGAGTGGCGCGCCGGTTGACAATGGCTCGGGGTATCCAGCCAGCAGGCTCCTTGCCTGCGCGACCCTTTCCGGCGAATAGAGATGGGGGTGGTTCAGGACGATCCGTGCCCGCAGTTCACCGTCGCGGGCGAGAGCCGCCGTGTACATGCTCTCCTGTTTCACGCGATAGAGAAGCAGCGGCTCGGGAATCCGGACGGCCCGCAATCCAGCCGCGGCACATCCGACCCAAAAGTCCCAATCCTCATAACCCCCAAGGAACAACCTATATCCACCACTGTGTTCCCACACCTCATATCGATAGAGCGAACAGTAGTTGAGCTGATTGTTGATCGGAATCTTGGCAGCGTCAAATTCCGCAGCCTGAATCGTGCGATCCACGGCGCCGAAATGGGTGATGTCGGTGTAGGCGATGGCGATGCCAGGGTTTGATTCGAGCAGCCCCACCGTCTTCTCCAGCATGGTGGGCCGAATGATGTCGTCGGCATCGAGGGGCAGAATGTATGTGCCGCGGGCCATGCGGATGCCTGCGTTGCGTGCCTCAGGCAAACCTCCATTTCGCTTCCGCAGCAGCCTGATCGCTCGTCCCGGATACTCCGCCATGATCGCCTCGGCCGTGGCTGCGGTATCGTCCGGACTGCCGTCATCAACGATGATGAGTTCCCAATCAGTGAATGTCTGGGCGACAACGCTTTCGACCGCCTCGCGCAGAAACTGCGCCTGGTTGTAGCACGGCACAATCACCGACACGACTGGCACCGGCTCGTCCACCTTCGCGAGCGGCAGCTCGACCTCCTGGTGACACCCGGTTGGTACGAAACCGTCGAATCGTGAGACGTCGATTCTCCAGCCGTCGGCAAACTTTTCGGCGAGCGCGGCGGCCGAAAGGGCGGGCTGTGTGCCTGCGCGATTCGCGCACACTTGCTGCACGAGGTTGACCGGCGCGCAAAACGCGAGCGACTGACTTGGGCAGAAGAGCACCGGGTGGCTCTCGCGAAACTGCCCGGCGCGGTTCGCCAGCTCGGCTTCGAGCGTGTTGGGATTGCGAAATGGCATTTGCGCAAGCAGCTCGCGAAGGTCCGCGGCCCGGTAGATGGAACTGGAAACCTCGAGCGGATAGCCAAAGTCGTAGTCTGCATCGGGCCAGCGAAACGCCAGCAACGATTCAGTCACCGGCTTCAAGGTCGGCACACGCTGCGGCTTGTTCATGGAGTAGCAGTAAGTCGTGTTTCGCCCCAGCCGCAACGACACTCCGATCGCATCAGGATGGCTCCGCAGCGCGGCGGTGCAATCCGCGAGACTGAAGTCACCGACGAACAGGCAGTCATCGACGACGAACAACGCGAATTCGTGCAGGCCCAGCAGGAACATGGTGTCACGCCGGAAATCAAACTCCTCCACGAAGTGAATTCCCGGGTGCTCCCGCATAACCTGGCGGTAAAGCGACCGATTGCGGGAGGTGGAGGCGGTGTAGAGCACCCGCAC
>JBIIOK010000229.1:0-3013 GCA_044336985.1 Pirellulales bacterium
TTGAGCGGGATCGACTCGACGGAGAGCGAACGCAATTCGAGCGCCATGTCGATGAGGTCGTCGTGGCTCTCCCCCATGCCCATGATGCCGCCGCTGCAGAGCTGCAGGCCGGCGGACCGGCAGGCGGCCAGCGTGGCGACGCGGTCGGCGTAGGTGTGGGTCGAGCAGATTTCCCGATAGTAGCGCTCGCTCGTGTTGAGGTTGTGGTTGACCTTGTCGACACCCGCGGCGGCGAGCCGCTGCGCCTGTTCGGGCGTCAGCAGGCCGAGGCAGGCGCAGATGTTGAGGTCGTATTGTCGCTTGATCTCCGGGACGATCTGGCAGACGAAATCCATCTCCCGCTCCGAGGGGCCGCGGGCCGAGATCACGATGCAAAAAGTCTTCGACTGCCGCTCGGCCGCGAGCTTTGCCGCGTCGAGGAGTTTCGGTGCGGAGAGCAGGTTGTAGCGGGGGATCTCCGCCTCCGAGACTTTCGACTGCGAGCAGTAGCCGCAGTCCTCGGGGCAGAGTCCGCTCTTGGCGTTCATGAGGAAGAAGAGCTGCACCGTATTGCCGAAGTGGTGGTGCCGCACCCGCCAGGCCGCGTTCAACAGGTCGAGCAGCTCGACGTCTGGCGATTCGAGGATTGCCCTGGCCTCGTCGCGGTCAACGCCGCCGCCGGCCAGCACGCGATCCGCCAAAGCCTGCCAGCGGGACTGCGATCCAGGGGCCGACACCGCGGCGGAGGAACACTGTGCGATGGACATGCTGCTCGTCTCAAAACGGGAGGGATGGGGAAACCGGGAGCTGCGGCGAGCCGGAAATGTACCAGACGCCCGAAACTTCGGCATCCGGAAAACCGATACATCCCGCAGGAACAAACGACTCACCCAGGATCTGTTGCCATGCTCCGCACCGCTTCCACGCAGGCCCTCCTGATCGCCGTCCTCACGGCTTTGGCGAGCTTCTGTGCCCTCAAGGCGTCCGCCGGCCAGCCCGCGACCCCGCGTCGTTATTCGATCGTGGCCCAGTCGAGCAAAGCGACCGCCGCCACCGGCCGCCGCCCAATCTCGCAGCGGATCGCCGCGTCAAACCTGCCGCTACTCATCCCCGTCCGCGAGGGCTGCAACGAGCACGGTTGCCCGGCGCCGACCGCGGACACGCCGCTCGTGCAGCCCCCCGTCGCCGAAGAATCGCCGAGCGAGCAGGTCGAGACCAGCGAGCAGAACGCGTCCAACGAGCCTGCACCGCCAGCGATGCTCGCAGACACCGACGATCCCGAAGCCATTCCAGAAGAGTCCATTCCAGAAGAGTCCATTCCAGAAGAGTCCATTCCAGACGAGGCCGAGCCGGACTCCGAGCCGAGCGAAGCCACCGATGCCCTGCTCGCGCGGGTGAAGACGGCGCTTGCCGCCAAGCGTCAGCACGCCGAGGCGAAGGAGGCGGCGGCCGCGTTGCCACCGGAGCAGCCGCTGACCGGTGTGCCCGCGCGGCTCGAATTCAACGTCCGGGAATCGCGATCGCTCGTGAAGGAGGGCGAGCAGATCGTGGTGCGGATCGCCGTCCGCAATGTCGGCGGCGAGCCGGCGGCGGAGGTGAATGCCACGCTGTTCTTCGCGGAGGGCATGGAGCCCGTGCAGGCGATCGGCCACTCCGCCGAGGTCTATCCCGGCGAGGTCCGGTTCGGTACGTTGAAGGAGATTTCGCCGGGCGATTCGGTCGATCTGCTCGTGACCGCGATCGGCACCCGGCCCGGCAGCGTCACCTACCGGGGCGAACTCGAGTGCAGCCAACTCGGGGGCCGAATCGCCCGCGAAGGCGCCGTGACAGTCCGCCCCCGCAAGCCCGCCGCCGAGTGAGCCAACCCGCGAGTGAACCGCGCCACGCCCCACGTCCTGCTCCTGTCGATCCCAGGCCTGCGGCCCGAAGACCTGCCGCGCATGCCCGCGCTCGCAGGCCTCGCCGCGGCGGGGGGCAGCGTGCCTCTCGCCCCGCCGTTTCCCGCGGTCACCTGCCCGGTGCAGGCCACGCTGACGACGGGCGTCGCCCCGGCCGTGCATGCAATCGTCGCCAACGGCCTCTTCGACCGCGGCTCGCGCCACCTCGAGATGTGGATCAGCCCTGACGGCGTGCACCGGGCGCCGCGAATCTGGGACCAGCTCAAGGCGGCGCGGCCCGACCTGCGGACGGCGGCATGGTTTCTTCTCCAGTCCAAGCACGCCACCGCGGACCTCGTCTGCCTGCCCGCGCCCAAGCACAACCCCGACGGCAGCGAGACGATGTGGTGCCACACCAACCCCGAGCCGCTGTACGAGAGGCTGCGCGAGAAACTCGGCGACTTCCCGCTGCACAAGTTCTGGGGGCCGATCACCGGGATCGAGTCGAGTCGCTGGATCGCCCGCAGCTTCCTCGAAGCGGCCAAAGACAATCCGCCCCACTTCGCCACCGTCTACCTGCCGCACCTCGACTACGCAGCGCAGCGAACGGGCCCCGATAGCCCACCGGCGCTCGCCGCGTGCGGCGAACTCGACGCCGAGATCGGGACGCTCATCGACGGCTTCGGCGGCCTGGTCGGCGCCGACAATATGGTCGTGCTCGTGGCCGGCGAATACCGGATCCGGCCGGTCTCCCACACGCTCTTTCCCAACCGCGTGCTGCGGGAGGCGGGCCTCCTCGCCATCCGCGAGTCCGACGGAGGCGAGATCCTCGACCTCTCGGCCAGCCGCGCGTGGGCGCTCGCCGACCATCAGATCGGCCACGTCTACCTGCAGGATGGCGCCGACCACAGGCTCGTCGCGGAGATCGCCGGCTTGTTTCGGGGCAGGGCAGGGGTGGCCCGCGTGCTCTCAGGCGAGGAACTCGTGGCGGCAGGGCTTGCAAAGTCGGCGGTGCAGGGGCCGACGAGCCGCTGCGGCGATCTCGTCATCGAAAGCGCCCCCGACAGCTGGCAGGCCTATCCCTACTGGCTCGACGACGCCCGGGCGCCGTCGTTCGCCCGCACGGTCGACATCCATCGCAAGCCGGGCTACGACCC
>JBIIOK010000130.1:0-6558 GCA_044336985.1 Pirellulales bacterium
ACTTTGCCTCGGCCTCGAGCGCGGCGAGCGCCGGCGGCGTGAAAGGCTCGGCCGCGGGGGCGGCCTGGGGCGTTGCGGGCTCGGCGCGGGTGGCCTCGGCCACGGTCGATTCCGGGCGGGCGTCTTCGAGGGCGGGCTCGGCGGTCACCTCGGGGCGGCGGCCGCAGCCAACGACGAACGGAGCGGCAAGCAGGACCGCGGCGAACAGAAGGCGACCGCCGGCAGAACGAGGCATCGTGCACTCCGCGAAAGGGTCTTCGAGCGGAAGCGATGCTACGGCGTGCCGCGCGCGGCGGTCAATGCGGGAAGCGATGCCGAGGTTCTTGCCGGCCGCCACATCCAGGGCTATCCCCCGGCGATCATCCGGCCGCGGGCAAGCCGATCGCTGGCAAGCAGTTTTTACGGGCGTGTCGGGCGGCAACGGCCCTTGAAGTCATTCTGCCCCGGGGCGGTCGACGGCGAAGCATCGCCGCACCGCCATCAGCGCACGACCACATCCATGAGCCGGTCTTCCACGTCCACGGTGGTGATCCGCTCGAGGCCGCCTTCGGCATCGATGCGATACACCGCGAGCGTCTTGCTGCCGTAGTACGTGACCGCGAGAAACCGGCCGCGGAGCGAGAGGCGTCCGTCGGCGGCCCGCTCATACACCGACACGCCGAGCCCCTGCTCCTCGCTGAAGTAGGCCAGCGGCACGTCGGGGTGGTAGGCGACATGCCTCGGCCCGCTGCCATCGGGCGGGCCGACATCGACGGGATCGAGCGGCACGAGCCGACCGTCGGTCGCGTCGAAGGCGTATTGAAAGAGGGCGTTGTTGGCCTTTACGTGCGGCACGTACACGAACCTGTTGTCCGGCGTCGGCTGCGCGCAGTGGCCCTCCTTGCGGCCCTGGTCGGCGCCGCCGGACCTTCGGCCGGGCTTGCCGGTGGCGTCCAAGGAAAAGACGTCGACCTTGCCCGTGCCGTAATCGCAGCCCAGCAGAAACCGCGCCGTGCGATCGACGGAGAGCCAGCAGTAGCCGTTGTCGAGCGTGCAGGTTTCAACGCGCTCGGGAAGGCCATCGGCCCCGAGCCGCACCACGGCCGCGTTGGGCCCGCCGGGAGCCGCGGCCGCGCCGCTGACGTAGAGCCAGGGCTGCGACGGATGGGCCACGATCGTCGTGCCCTTGAACCCCAGCGGCGTGGCATGCACGGGAACTGCGGCAGACGCCCCATCGGGGGACCCCCCCGGCCACCCCGCCGGCCGGCTCGATGGCGATGGTGAGCAGCGCCTGCCGCTCACCCGAAGGCGCGTAGGCATGGAACTCGGCGGCGGTCGCCGGCAGCGAGCAGAATGCGAGAGCGAATGCGGATGCGAATTTCATGACGACGATCTTCATCAAGGCGGTGTCGCGGACAGCCGAAGACCCCGGCGGGTCGGTCGGCAAACTCTCCGGCATCCTACTGCCTCGCGGCCTTCGGCGGCATAGCCGAGAACCGCAAGCCCCAGACCGCCTCCGGCTTGCCGCCAAAGGAGCGGCCTGTCGCCGCACGCCGGCACGGGATCGCGTCACAGATTCGTGAGGCCCGGCTCGCCCGGCAACTGACCTGGTACGCCCTCGCGAAACTCGCCCCGGCAGAGTGGCTCGCGCCCTACGTCGCGACCTACCTGGAGCGGGATGTCCTTAGCATCAGTGAAGCGAGTTTCGTCGTGTTTCGGCTCCCGGCCTTCCACGCCGGCATCGTCAAGCGGTTCGTCAAGATGCCGAAGCTGCATTTTACGACACCGGGCTTGCCTGCTGCCTGCTCGGCATCCGCACGCCGGACCAGCTCCAGACCCACCCGCTCCGCGGCCCGCTGCTCGAGACGTGGGTCGTGTCGGAGATCGTGAAGCATCGCGGGGAGTTCTGACGAAGGAAACCTGCCGACGGCGAAGAGCCCAGCCCCCGTCACCCGCGCCGCGCGTGCCGAAGTTGCTCGAGCTCCCGACGTAAGGGCTCCCAATAGACGCGGTCCGCTTCGCGTTCACGATCTTCCTCCTCGCGGAGGGCACGACGGAGGCGTTCTTCGTCGCCCTCGAGGGCGTAGGCAAGGAGCGGGCGTTCGCCCGCCAGTGCGCGGCAGGTTTCGGGAGCATGTCGAGCCACGTCGATCAGGATTGCCGGGGTTCTCAGCTCACGCAGCCAAAACTCCCTCGTGCGGCCATCGGAGGCGTCCTGCCGACCTGCATAATGGGCTTCGACCAGCCGAGTGATCATGGGCCAGTCTTTGTCTCGCTGCGTCTTCTTCGCAGCGACGAGATCCGGCAGCGAGAGCGCCTCGATCGGGCCCTCCTCGGTCTCCAGAGTCGTTCGCCTCGCCCACAGCGTCTCGAAATCGGGAAGGCCGCGGAGCCGGGCCATCACGTCCACTCGCAGGCCGGCGACACCCTCGGCCCGACAACGAAAGTGCACGGCGTGTCCCGCTTCCAGATATCGCCGCTCGAACGGCGGAACCGCGATCACTTCGGCATCGAGCGCTGCGACTGCGGCGGAAAGTTTGCGGAGATTCTCTTCATCCGCCACCACGACGAGATCCGTGTCGCGACTAAATTCCGCTGCGCCGTACAACACGCACGCCTGCCCGCCCATCAGCAGGGCCCGCGTGCCGCTCACTTGGATCGTAGAAAGGGCTTTGAGAATCGGGCTCGGGGTCAAACGAACCTCCCAAATCCAGATACGTCTTCCACAACCGGCTCGATTCCTCGAGCCGCTCCAGCGGACTGAGCCGGTACCAGGCTGCCCATTCTTCGCCGACGATATCGCAGATATCGATCATTCCAGTCTCCAGTTTAAAAATAGTCTGGCCAATGGCCCTTTCGCAACCGTTTTCCGATCGGTGAGTTGCGTGTGAGCCCATGCTGGTGCCCGGCTGGTGCCAACCGGGCCGGTGGGGCGGGCAGTTCCAGGCCCCTTCACTCCCTCGGGAGCGTCGGTTTTCGTGCTCGGCGCAGCCCTTCTCCGCATCCGGTCATCAGCCGGTTGGCGACGCCCGCCTCACAGCGAGTGGATGTCAATCGCAGGCAGCTCGTCTATCCGTCGATTGAAAGACGTCGCGGTCGTCATGCACTTGGACGAGCTCGCCCCAGTCGGTGGGTGGCCCGCGAGCGGGCGAGAGTGGCGGCGGTGCTGCTTTACGCGGGCAATGCCATCGTGGCCATCGCCCGCTTGCGCATCGATAAACCCCAAGCCGGCCGCGCCCTCCGGCCGCTGGCTGCGGGGTCATGGCAGGGCCTCCTTCGAGGCGGACATGGCGGGTGGGCCGCGAAGCCGGACGTCCGGTGGGCGATCGACGTCACGGCGCCGCGACTCCGACATCCTACTACCGGAAGTTAGTCTGGGGGGCGGACATTCCGCGGTCGGCCCGCCGGCGGCGGAGGCATCGGCGGCGATCGTCGAGTGGCTGGCGGCGCGGCTCGACGAGGGGGAGGCGGCGCGGCTCGCGCGGCGGGGCCGTGTGTCATACAACCGGCTCTCCCGCGACGAATATGTGAACACCGTTCGCGACTTGATCGGCGTGCATTTCGACGCCGAGGATCCCTCCGGGTTTCCCGAGGATCCGGAATGGCACGGCTTCGAGCGGCTCGGCTCGGTGCTCACGCTCGCGCCATCCACCATCGAGAAATATGTCGCGGCCGCCGAGACGATCCTGGCCGAGGCCTACCCCGCCGAGAAGCCGAAGTTCCTCGAGGCCACCCGTCGGGCCGTCGTCGAAGCGGCGATCGAGGAGACGCATCGCGAACGACTCCGCGAGCTCGGCCAGCTCGACAGGGTGCGGTTCGAGCTGACGGCACAAGACATCTACCGCGGCTCGGTGATCCAGCCTCTGCCGGCTGCGGGCATCTACGAGATCAGCTACACGCTCAGCGGACTGAAGCCGGAGAACGGCCGCGCGCCCAGGCTCTCGGTGCTCGAGCAGAATCTCGGTCGCGTGCTCTTCGAGCAGGACATCGTCGCCCCCGAGGACCGGCCGATCACGGTCACGTTCCAGGCCCACCTCCCCAAGGGCCACCCGACGATCCACGTCGTCAACGACGTCATCGGCCCGACCACGAACTTCCGGGCGACGAACCACAGCCGCATCCCGTTCATCAGCACGAAGCACGCCCGGGCGCCGTGGCAGATGAAGCTCACCGACGAGCAGGGCCGCCCGCGGTATCCGTTTCTGATCCTCGACCAATTCGCGCAGTTTTTGATGTGCGACGGTTCCGTCCGGGCGGTGGCGGAGTCCATCGACCCGGGCACCTATATCGCCTGCAGCACACGGTCCGGCGGGTTCGTGTAACGTCTCTTCTGCAAATCACCGTTACGCCTACATGGCGTCAGGGGCTGTCGACATGCGACACGGACTGTTAGCAGATTGTTAGCAGACTATGGATGGCTTTTCCGCGGACGGTCCGCATCTCAATGACGACCTCCAGATTCCGACGGCCTGCGCATCGTTATTCACACACGACATGTTGACACCGCCGATCTCATGTGTTATAAATATTCGCCGGCTCTCGCAGGGGAAGCATGCATGTGTGTTCCGCGAGAGTTTTCGGCTTGATTTGACATCAAGATTTGCTGCGGTCCCCACCACCGGCCTCACATGCCCCACCCCATGGCCGGTCCCTGGTTTGATCGTTTTTGAATTCGACTGACTTGTCGCTCTTCTCCCGTCATCGGGAGGAGGCCGATCCCGCCTGTCAGTTCACAACCCCCGTTTGATTTCAGGACGCGGTGCCCCCGGTTCCGCGTCCCGGCTCTCTCCGCAAAAGAGGACGGTGATGATCCATACCCACCCCCCCGGCCCGCGGCCTCGTTTTCAGGCCAAAGCGAGAGGCCGGGTTCTCGCTGGTTGCCCCATCATCGGCCCGCTCTCCGGCCTTTTTTGCCAGCCGTGCGGGCGGCTCGCGCGAGCGGCCGTCCGCCTCGGTGCGCAAACAAAGCGAGGCAACTGGCCGCCGACGACGGTTCGGCCGACAACGACAAGGCTGCGCCGCGCGTTCCCGCTACCGAGGAACGTGAAGGCCAATGCTTTTCGCACCTTGCGTTCCTGGCGATCCGTTTGCCGGGCGTCGTTCGCGTAAAGCGCGGTCTCGAGGCGAATTTTTAAACGGAGATCCACCAATGAGAACCACACGAGCGACTGTAGGTGCATGTGCAGTCGTTTTGCTCGCACTCACAATCGCTGTGCCATCGCACGCCATCGACATCAACGGTGGTTCGTCGTGGAGCGGTTGGGATCACCGTGGCAACTCGCTGGACGTGGGGATCTGGGGTGCGGGTAGCACCACCCGCAGCTACGAACTCTACACAACGACCTTCACCTTCAACGACAACACGTTCGACTCCAGCACCGGCGGAACTCAGGTCAGGGCAGACGGAGCGCCGCCCGGCTTTGCAGCAGGCACGTACTCAGCCGGCGCGTTCGCCAACGGCAACACCATTTTCGGCATCGGCCTCGATTTGAACGGCTCCGCAAACACCAATGGCAAAATATTCGTGTCCTTCGGACTGGGCGGCGACGATTTTCGAGCCGCGTCGGCGCTTGGAGCCGGTGACGGTCGCGTCAGCCTCAGCACCTGGGGTCACACGGGTGACTTTACGCTCCAGTCGGACAACACGAGCGGCGCTGGTCCGTCCAGCCTCGGCGTCTTGACGAACGACGGCACCTCGCAAGGGGGCAGCGGGAGTGTCAACTACCTGAATGGCGGAATCGGGTCGGGCGTGAGCTACGACTTCGCCTTCCGCACTTTTGTCAATGGCGGCGAGGGCGGCGCGATCCAGATGTTCTTCGATCTCACGGCGATGGAGGAACTCTACAACAGCGGTGGTTCGCACTACATCACGTATGGATGGACAAATGGCCCCGGCTCGATCGGGGCGATCGGCAACCACTTCAACATCTCCCTGTATAACGCCGACGCAGGGTACCTCAACGCCAATCAAGTAACCTTCGGCAACATCCCCGTAGTTGTCCCCGAACCATCCTCACTGGCCCTCGTCACCTTGGGGCTGCTGTGCGTTGCCGCAGCGAGCCGTCGCCAGACGCGCTAAAGAACCGCCGCATGCGCATCGTCGGGAAGGAGCTGGGCCGGCTTTCCGGGAAAAGGACACAGCTGCTGGCAGATCGGAATCCCAAACGCCCGTGGCGGAGAAGCCTTCGACGATGCTATCCTCCCCGCTGACTTGCACATGCCCTTCGGCGCCGTCCAAGACACCAAGGCTTCCTGCTACGCAAAGAACTGGCTGCGCTGGGCGCTGCCCCGGGTCGTCTATCGCCGACGCCTGGCAGGTACGCTCGGTAGCCTCGAGGGCCACGGCGACCACGCCTTCATTCTCTACCGCGTGATCGAGGCAAAGGCCGTGGATGTCGATCGCGGGCAGCCCGTCTATCCGTCGCCTGGAAGACGTCGCGTTCGAAAGTGGACCTGCACGAGCTCGCCCCAGTCGGAGGTGTCGTGGGAGCGGAGCTTTGCACGTGTGCCGCAGCGGGTGGTTCGGCGCAAACACCCCGTGATAGCGATGCCGGTGCCTCCGCGGCTGTGGGATCAGAT
>JBIIOK010000201.1:0-3682 GCA_044336985.1 Pirellulales bacterium
GCCGGGGCGGGCGGACTCCTCGCGCTGCCCGCCGGCGGAAAGCGTTATGAGCCGGGCGAGGAGGTCGAGGTGGTGCTTCGCGACTGACGCTGGAGGAAGACGAAGCCTCCCTTCTTGTTGCCCACGACGATGTCGGGCCGCTTGTCGCCATCGAGGTCGCCGACCGCGATCTGCGTGCCGACCCCCGAGGCGTCGTCGATTCTGTGGGGCGTCCACGAGACCGCGCCGTCCTTCACCTGCCGTTTGAACCAGTAGAGATAGGGCGTGCCGGCCGGGTCGGGGTCACCTTTGGGGCCGTGGGCCCAGAACCGCTTGCCGGTCACCACATCCTCGAGCCCGTCGCCGTCGATGTCGACCACGGCGACGGCGTGCGGCTGGGAGAACTGCACGCCGTCGAGCCTTTCCTCGGCCTTCTGCGACAGGATCGGGTGGTCGACGAACGCGACCTCGCCGTCCTTCTTCACCTGCTCGAACCAGGAGAGGCCATAGCCGTGGCCCTGGATGCTCGTGACGATGTCGGCGTCGCCGTCGCGATCGACGTCGAGGGCGTGCATCTGCGCGCCCCCCTTGCCGAAGTCGGCCGTTTGCTTCTCCCAGGCGGGCGGCGTCTGGCCGGCTTGCGAGGCGGCGGGCTGCAGCCAGCAACCGCTGTTCATCACGAAGTCGGGCCGGCCGTCGCCGTTCACGTCGCCGACGCCGAGGCCGTGCTGGTACTGGCCCCACTTCTCCGGGGCGGAGCAGGGGGTGAACGTCCACCGCTCGGTGGCGGTCTTCTCGGAGGGCTTCGCGTATCCCAGGACGCCGCCGGTGTGGAAGACGAGTTCTCCCTGGCCGTCGCCGGTCGCGTCGAGAAAGTTCGGGGCCTCGTTGTCGACCGTGGGATGGACGAGGTGCTTCGACCAGTTGCCGGACGTGCCGCGGCCGCCCGGGTTCTTGAACCAGTGCACGGCCTTGCCGGGCCACTCGTTGACGAGCAAGTCGAGCCGGCCGTCGGCATCGACGTCGGCCACGGCGGTCATGAAGTTGTCGGAGTACTGGTTCGGGTCGAAGTCTTTCGCCGGGTAGATTGCGAACCGCTCCGTGAAGGCCGGGCCCGCGTACCAATACGGCCCGTAGACGGCGTCGGCGTGTCCATCGCCGTCGATGTCACCGATCCCAGCCGCCTCGGCGTGGAACTTGTCCGTCAGGACCTTCTTCTCGAACACGACGTGAGACTCGGCGAGGACGACACAGGGTGATGCCGCCACGACCACCGCCCATGCGGCGTCTCGACACAGGATGGAGAATCCCCGAAAAAAGTCAGTCATTGGAATCATGCTGAACTGAAAGGAAGGATGTCGGATGAAAGGATAAAGGATACCCCGGCCAATGGCACTGCCGCACCCGTTTCCGAGCCGATGAGCGGCTCGGAAGCCGCGTGCTCCCGTTTCCCGGTCCCCAAAAGCCAGCCGGTCCAGGGCGGAAGCGATGCTACGGCGTGCGGCCGTCAATCCGGGAAGCGATGGCCGAGCTTCTCGCGCTTGGTGGCGAGATAGCGCTCGTTGAACTCGTGCACCGGCGGCAGGATCGGCACCTGGTCCACCACCTCGAGATCGAAGCCGCCGTAGATGAAGGCGTCGGTCTTCTTCGGGTTGTTGGTGAGCAGCCGCACGCTCCGGAGGCCCAGATCCTTGAGCAGTTGGATGCCGATTCCGTAGTCGCGGGAGTCGGCCTTGAAGCCGAGCGCGAGGTTGGCTTCCACGGTGTCGAGCCCCTGATCCTGGAGCTGGTAGGCGCGGATCTTCTCGACCAGGCCGATGCCGCGGCCCTCCTGCGGCAGGTAGACGAGCACGCCCGCCCCTTCGCGGCCGATCATGTCGAGCGCCATGTGGAGCTGATCGCCGCAATCGCAGCGCAGGCTGTCGAGCAGGTCGCCGGTGAAGCAGGAGGAATGGAGCCGCACGAGCGGCGCCGACTGCTCCCACGGCTGGCCCATCACGAGCACGATCGGCTGCTGCGACTCGTACTTCACGCCGTAGGCGATCACGCGGAAGCGGCCCCACTTCGTCGGCAGGTCGGCCTCGGCGATCCGCTCGACGAGCTTCTCGCGGGCGCGGCGGTGCCGGATCAATTCCTCGATCGAGATGATCTCGAGCGCGTGATCGCGGGCGAGCGCGAAGAGCGCCTCGCGGTCGGCGCGGTTGCCCGATTCGTCGAGGATCTCACAGAGCACGCCCGCCGGCTGTAGGCCGGCCATGCGCGCGAGGTCCACGGCGGCTTCGGTGTGGCCGGCGCGGCGGAGCACGCCCCCCTCCTTGGCCACGAGCGGGAAGAGGTGGCCCGGCCGCACGAAGTCGGTCGGCTTGGCTGCGGGGTCGAGGATCGCCGCGATCGTGGTCGCCCGCTCCGCGGCGGTGATGCCGGTGCGCGCGGTGACGTGATCCACCGGCACGGTGAACGCGGTGCCGAGCGGCGTGGAGTTGGTCTCCACCATCATTGGCAGCTCGAGCCGGCGGGCGAGGTCGGGCAGGATCGGCATGCAGACCTGCCCGCGGCCGTGGGTGATCATGAAGTTCACGATCCCGGTGGAGGCCTTGTCGGCGCCGCAGACGAAATCCCCCTCGTTTTCTCGATCCTCGGCATCGACCACGATCACCATCTCGCCGCGGCGGATGGCGGCGATGGCGGCCTCGATCGACGAAAAACGGTGGGGCATGGGAGTTTCTTCCGGCGGCGAAGGGGCAAGGCGACGCGAGCCCGCCAACTGATTATAGGATGAGGTTTTGGTTCTAGGATGGGAAAGCAGGTGACGAGCCCGTGTTCCTGTCCGATTCCCGAGGAATCCGCCCCCGCCATGCTGGACCGTGAGGAATACATCGAGCAGGCCTACCTCTTCAGGGTGTTTGCCGAGCGGATCGCCGCGGGCATCGCCGCGCAGGAGGCGCTCGTGGCGATCGGGCAGGAGGTGCTGGCGACCTCCAAGCTACCGATGGCGATCGACTACCTCGCGGGCGAACTCAAGCTCGTGGGGACGCTGTCCACGGCCATGACCCGACTGCCCCACTACTTCACGGCGTATCAGTCGTTCGTGATGGAGAAGGCGGAGCAGGAGGGGGGCAGGTTCGACATGCGCACGGCGCTGGCGATGCTCGAGCGCGAGGCGAGCTACCGCGCGGAAAACGCGACGCCACAGGGTCTCTTCTTCTATCGGTTCGAATGCCTCTCGCGCAACCGCCTCGAATACGACCACGGCCTCGCGGCCGTGGCTGACGACGACATCTACGACGATGACTGGAAGGATTGGATCCGCACCGTCTCGCGGCAGGTGGGGCTGATCGACCTCGCAGACCTGGTCTATGTGCGAAGCCCCGAGTATTGGCGGCTCGAGAAGCGCGAGGCGCTGCTTGCCGGCCGCGAGGATGCCGGCCCCGATCGCGCGATCCTCTTCGGCGGCAAGGAGGGGCGGATCGCGCGGGCCAACCGCGGCAAGGATCCGCTCTTCCTCTTTGCGGCGCTGCAGCGGCAGCTCGGCTATCCAGCTGTACCACGGCCCAATCCCATCGTTCCTTCTGCAGAGTCACCGGCGCTGCTCGCCCGCCGGCTCGAACGGCTCGAGATGCGGGTGAAGCTGCTCGAGGAGGAAAACCGCGGCGGCATCGACCTCACCCGGTTCGATCCCAAGAACTTTCCCGAGACATGACCG
>JBIIOK010000230.1:0-2977 GCA_044336985.1 Pirellulales bacterium
ATCCGCTCGAACTGCACGCGGATGTCCTCGACGAACATGGGCTCGATCGCGGCGAGCTCGTCGTTGGCGAGCAGGTTGGCCGACGGGAAGCGGATCGCCCGCAGGCTGGCCGCATCGACGGCGATCCTGCCGCCGACCGCCTGGAAGCCGACGTCGAGCGCGACCGTATCTTTCGCCGTCTTGATCGCGAGGCGGCCAAACGTCCACTCCCCGACGCGGCCGCGATACCGCGAGCCGGTGAAGGTCTCCTTCGAGCCGTGGAGGACGGCCCCGGCGACGAGGCGGGCCTTCGGATCCTCCACGCGATACCAGAATTCGAGGAGGTAGGTCGCCGCCGGGATCACCCGCGCCTGTGGCCGCTGCGTGACGAGCTGGGCGGCATTTATCTGCAGTGCAGCAACGCCTTCCTTGGCCGGCTTGCCGAGGGCGAGTTGGCCCTGGGGCGACTGCCAGCCCTCGGCCGATTCGAACGAGCCGCTTTGCAACTGCTCCACGCCCATCCGCAGGACGTTTTTGTAGTCGTCGGGGCCGTCGCGGCCCTCGACGTAGAACTCCGCCGAGGAATCGGGATCCCGGTCGTTCGCGGCGGCGATGAAGGCGGCATAGTTGTCGCCCGTCAGCTCGTGGAGATCGCGAAGCCGCGTCTGCCAGACCGCCTTGCCAGTGGCGTCGATCACGGCGACGGCGCCGTTGTTCGCGCCGGCGGCGACTTCGTCGCCGAAGGGCCGAAGCCTCGAATGAAACGGCATCCGAAAATCCCAGACCGTCTTGCCGGTGGCCAGATCGATGCACCGCACGAGGCCGTCGCGATCGCAGCGGTAGTAGCGGCTTTGGGTTTCATTCATGGCGTCGAGCTCCGGCAGCCAGATATGGTCGCCGGCGAGCCGCCAGAGACTCTTGCCGCTCGAATCGAGCCGCTCGACGCTCGTGGGGGATTTCGCGAGGCGGCTGCCGTCGGCGAGCTGCGTTCCGGCGTCGGGCAGATAGGGGCCGAACGTGTCGTCCGCCCGCCATTCGGCCGCGAGGCCCTTGAAGAGCACGCGGGGACGAGCCGCGTTCTTCGGCCAATCCACGCTCCAAATCGAGTTGTAGTCATAGCCGATCCCTCCTGATCCGCTGCCGGGATCCGCCCGGTTGATCGAGAGCGACTTGCCGGTCTTCGCGTCGAGAATCCGCGGGGCATGCGCCCAGAGGTAGGTCGGGACTCCGCCCCTCATGGGGTCGGGCGTCGACCCGACGACCAGCTCCTCGCTGTAGACCAGCCGCGTGCCGTCGGGGCTCAGGGCGAACGTGCCCACAATGAGATTCCGGCCGAACTTCGCGGCTTCGCTCCCCTGATCCGCCTCCTGCGGATAGGCCGCGATCGCCTCGGCCCGGTCGAGGAACCACATTCTGTTGCCGTCGAAATCGACGGCCAGCAGGCCGGTCAGCCCGCCGATCAGGATCTGCCGCAATGGCTCGTTGACCTTGATCTGCAGCACCGTGTCTTGGGCGCCATCGAGATTCATGCCGCCGTGAAACAACGGATGTTCGGTCGCGTCGAACCGCTTCACGACCGAGCCATCCCGGCCATCGAGCAGGAAGCAGTAAAACCCGCGGGCCGTGGCGGCGGCGATGCGGTTGCCGCCGTCGATCCAGCGGGCGAAATAGACATGGTGCTCCGGCAGGAACTGCTTCCAGAGCAGCTTCCCCTCCCGCGAAAAGCAGAACAGGTTGTCGCCGTAGCCCAGCGTGCCGACGAGCACCCGGCCGCTCGCGGGATCGACGTCGATGGCCCGCACCCAGTCTTCGCCGGCGAGCACATCGCGGAGCGTGGTGGGGGCGGGCGGCCGGGCCGCGGCCGGGGCAAGGCCGCCGGCGGCGAACGTGGCGCGGGCCAACGCCCGCGGCCGGACCTGCGGCGTTGCGTTCGCGCCGCCGACATTGGGCAGTGCCGCGATCCCCGCGGCGAGTCCGGCATCGTCGTTGGCGAGGATCGAGATCGTGTCGAACCGGTTCGAGAAGCCGTGGCGGATCCAGTTGATCACGGCCCGGCCGGCCGCCGGGAAATGTTCCGAGACGACCTCCGGGAAGACGTCGCGGCGGGCGAGCGCCTCGAGCAACCGGTTTTCATACCGCTTGCCGAGCAGGATCAGGGGCGCATCGACGAAGAGGCCGGGCTCGACCACGTTCCCGCGCCAGAGCCGACCGCCATCGACAACCGGGATCTTGCCCCACTCGTTGATCACGCGGATCACGTCCGCCACCGCCGCGATCTTCGCCGGCCGGCCCTTGGCCGCGAGCGCCGCGACGAGCTTCTCCGCGTGCGGCCGCACCCACGGCTGCTCGGCATCGACGGCGATCACGATCGCGGGGGTATCGGCCGCCGGCTTCTCGCCGACGAACCGGCCCACCATCTGCGGCTCGTTGATCCACACCTGCCGATCGTCGAGTCGGCCGGCAACCGCCTGCTGCCCGGCCGCGGCGACCGCGACGACCGCCTCCGCCACCCGGCCGCTGATGAGTTCGCGGACGCGGAGCGTCCAGTTGCCGGCCGCGGCGTTCACCGGCACCCGCCAGGCCGATTCGTAGAGCGGGCGGGACGCGCGGTAGACGTGCAACTGCTCGCGGCCCTCGGGATCGGTGATCGTCAGCTCGATCGGGAAGACCGCGTCGATCGGCTTGCCATCGGCGCCGGCCACGGCTGCGCGGAAGCTCAGGTCGGAGCCGGCCGTGAGCCTGGCGTCGGCCGCGAGCGACACTCGGTCGATCGCCGCCGGCAGGAACGCGTAGATCTTGCCCGGCAGGTGCCGCATGTCGGCCGCGAGCGTCATCCAGTCACCTTCCCTCGCGACCTGCACCGGCTTCATGTCGAGCACGTCGTAGGCATGGCCCGGGCGGGCCGGGAAGCGGAGCGACGCGATGTCGGGGGCCGAATAGTAGGTCAGGTGCGAACCGGTGAAGCCCGTCGGCGAGAAATTCGGCATGACGAGGTATT
>JBIIOK010000231.1:0-2974 GCA_044336985.1 Pirellulales bacterium
ATCCGCTCGAACTGCACGCGGATGTCCTCGACGAACATGGGCTCGATCGCGGCGAGCTCGTCGTTGGCGAGCAGGTTGGCCGACGGGAAGCGGATCGCCCGCAGGCTGGCCGCATCGACGGCGATCCGGCCACCGACCGCCTGGAAGCCGACGTCGAGCGCGGCCGTGTCTTTCGCCGTCTTGATCGCGAGGCGGCCAAACGTCCACTCCCCGACGCGGCCGCGATACCGCGAGCCGGTGAAGGTCTCCTTCGAGCCGTGGAGGAGGGCAGCGGCGACGAGGCGGGCCTTCGGATCCTCCACGCGATACCAGAATTCGAGCAGGTAGGTCGCCGCCGGAATCACCCGCGCCCGCGGCCGCTGCGTGACGAGCTGGGCGGCATTTATCTGCAGTGCAGCAACGCCTTCCTTGGCCGGCTTGCCGACCGCGACCGGCCCCTGGGGCGACTGCCAGCCCTCGGCCGATTCGAAGGAGCCGGCCTGCAACTGCTCCACACCCATCCGCAGGACGTTTTTGTAGTCGTCGGGGTTGTCGCGGCCCTCGACGTAGAACTCCGCCGAGGAATCGGGATCCCGGTCGTTCGCGGCGGCGATGAAGGCGGCATAGTTGTCGCCCGTCAGCTCGTGGAGATCGCGCAGCCGCGTCTGCCAGACCGCCTTGCCCGTGGCGTCGATCACGGCGACGGCGCCGTTATTTGCGCCGGCGGCGACTTCGTCGCCGAAGGGCCTGAGCTTCGAATGAAACGGCATCCGGAAATCCCAGACCGTCTTGCCGGTGGCCAGATCGATGCACCGCACGAGGCCGTCGCGATCGCAGCGGTAGTAGCGGCTCTGGGTTTCATTCATGGCGTCGAGCTCCGGCAGCCAGATATGGTCGCCGGCGAGCCGCCAGAGACTCTTGCCGCTCGAATCGAGCCGCTCGAGGCTGGTGGGGGATTTCGCGAGGCGGCTGCCGTCGGCGAGCTGCGTGCCGGCGTCGGGCAGATAGGGGCCGAACGTGTCGTCCGCCCGCCATTCGGCCGCGAGGCCCTTGAAGAACACGCGGGGACGAGCCGCGTTCTTCGGCCAATCCACGCTCCAAATCGATTTGTATTTATAGGCGATCCCTCCTATGCCGCTGCCGGGATCGGCGCGGTTGATCGCGAGCGACTGGCCGGTCTTCGCGTCGAGGATCCGCGGGGCATGGGCCCAGAGGTAGTTCGGGACTCCGCCCCTCATGGGGTCGGGCGTCGACCCGACGACCAGCTCCTCGCTGTAGACCAGCCGCGTGCCGTCGGGGCTCAGGGCAAATGTGCCCACCTTGAGACTGTCGCCGAACTTCGCGGCTTCGCTCCCCTGATCCGCCTCCTGCGGATAGGCCGCGATCGCCTCGGCCCGGTCGAGGAACCACATTCTGTTGCCGTCGAAATCGACGGCCAACAGGCCGGTCAGCCCGCCGATCAGGATCTGCCGCAATGGCTCGTTGACCTCGATCTGCAGCACCGTGTCTTGGGCGCCATCGAGATTCCCGCCGTGAAACAACGGATGTTCGGTCGCGTCGAACCGCTTCACGACCGAGCCATCCCGGCCATCGAGCAGGAAGCAATAAAACCCGCGGGCCGTGGCGGCGGCGATGCGGTTGCCGCCGTCGATCCAGCGGGCGAAATAGACATGGTGCTCCGGCAGGAACTGCTTCCAGAGCAGCTTCCCCTCCCGCGAAAAGCAGAAGAGGTTGTCGCCGTAGCCCAGCGTGCCGACGAGCACCCGGCCGCTCGCGGGATCGACGTCGATGGCCCGCACCCAGTCTTCGCCGGCGAGCACATCGCGGAGCGTGGTGGGGGCGGGCGGCCGGGCCGCGGCCGGGGCAAGGCCGCCGGCGGCGAACGTGGCGCGGGCCAACGCCCGCGGCCGGACCTGCGGCGTTGCGTTCGCGCCGCCGACATTGGGCAGTGCCGCGATCCCCGCGGCGAGTCCGGCATCGTCGTTGGCGAGGATCGAGATCGTGTCGAACCGGTTCGAGAAGCCGTGGCGGATCCAGTTGATCACGGCCCGGCCGGCCGCCGGGAAATGTTCCGAGACGACCTCCGGGAAGACGTCGCGGCGGGCGAGCGCCTCGAGCAACCGGTTTTCATACCGCTTGCCGAGCAGGATCAGGGGCGCATCGACGAAGAGGCCGGGCTCGACCACGTTCCCGCGCCAGAGCCGACCGCCATCGACAACCGGGATCTTGCCCCACTCGTTGATCACGCGGATCACGTCCGCCACCGCCGCGATCTTCGCCGGCCGGCCCTTCGCCGCGAGCGCCGCGACGAGCTTCTCCGCGTGCGGCCGCACCCACGGCTGCTCGGCATCGACGGCGATGACGATCGCGGGGGTATCGGCCGCCGGCTTCTCGCCGACGAACCGGCCGACCATCTGCGGCTCGTTGATCCACACCTGTCGATCGTCGAGTCGGCCGGCGACCGCCGGCTGCCCGGCCGGGGCGACCGCGACGACCGCCTCCGCCACCCGGCCGCTGATGAGCTCGCGGACGCGGAGCGTCCAGTTGCCGGCCGCAGCGTTCACCGGCACCCGCCAGGCCGATTCGTAGAGCGGCCTGGCCGCGCGGTAGACGTGCAACTGCTCGCGGCCCTCGGGATCGGTGATCGTGACCTCGATCGGGAAGACCGCGTCGATCGGCTTGCCATCGGCGCCGGCCACGGCGGCGCGGAAGCTCAGGTCGGAGCCGGCCGTGAGCCTGGCATCGGCCGCGAGCGACACGCTGTCGATCGCCGCCGGCAGGAACGCGTAGATCTTGCCCGGCAGGTGCCGCATGTCGGCCGCGAGCGTCATCCAGTCACCTTCCCTCGCGACCTGCACCGGCTTCATCTCGAGCACGTCGTAGGCATGGCCCGGGCGGGCCGGGAAGCGGAGCGACGCGATGTCGGGGGCCGAATAGTAGGTCAGGTGCGAACCGGTGAAGCCCGTCGGCGAGAAATTCGGCATGACGAGGTATT
>JBIIOK010000092.1:0-10266 GCA_044336985.1 Pirellulales bacterium
GCCGGCCGGCCGAGGTGCGACATGAGGATCGCCTTGCCGCCCCGGTCGAGGATCGACTTCACCGTCGGCAGCGCCATGCGAATCCGCCGATCGTCGGTGATCGCGCCGGCATCATCCTGCGGCACGTTGAAATCGACGCGGACCAGAACGGCTTTGCCCTTGGGGTCGATGTCGGCGACGGACTTCTTCGGCATGGTGGCTCTCTCCTCTGCTCGGTGGGGCTCTGCGAAAGCGGTATTCGACAAAACGGCCGACGCGATCGCAACCCTGCGGCCCGCCGCCGCGGCCACCCTGCTCGGCCGCCCGCCGGCGGTGTATCGTGACGCGATGGCCAGCCCGCCGCCCTTGCGCGATCCCCACCGCTCGCCGCTCTTGCCCGTGAGCCTGCTCACGCTCGTGGCGCTGGCCGTCGCCGCACCGTGGATCGTCTCCTCGGCCATCGCCATCCTCGGTGTCGATGCGACGACGCCGATGGAGTGGGTGCCGGCGACGTTTCCGCCGCGGCAGGCCTACGACCAGTTCACCCGGGAGTTCGAGAGCGGCGATGTCGTCGTCGCCACCTGGCCAGGCTGCACGCTCGACTCTCCCGCGATCGACCGCTTCATCACCGCCGCCACCGGCCCCGATGCGCCCCGCGACCCCCAGGGACGGCCCTGGTTTGAGTCGGTCGCCACGGGCTCAGGTGCGCTCGCCCGGCTCGCCGATCCGCCGCTCTCGCTCGACCAAGAGACTGCGATCGAGCGGCTCGAGGGGGTGCTCGTCGGCCCCGACGGCAAAACCACCTGCCTCGTCATTCCCTTCACCCGCGCAGGGCTCGCCGACCGCAGGCAGGCCGTCGCCTGGATCAGGCGGATGCTTCTCCAGACGGCGACGACCTCGGCCGATGAACTGCACCTGGCCGGTCCCGTCATCGACAACATCTCCGTGGATGATGCGAGTACGGCCAGCCTCAACACCTACGGCGGGCCGGCGGCGCTTGTGATCCTCGGCCTCACCTGGTGGTCGCTGCGTTCCTTGGGCTACGCGCTCCTCGTGTTTCTCCTGTCGCTGGCCTGCGTGGGGCTCTCGTTCACGTTTCTGCACGCCTGGGGCGACCGAATGAATCCGGTGCTGATCGTCATGCCGCTCCTCGTGCTCACGCTCGGCGTGTCGGGTGGGATCCACCTCGTGAACTATCTGGTCGAGGCCCTCGAGACCGGCCCGCGGCGGGGCGTGGCCGCCCGGGCCATCGCGCTGGGCTGGCTGCCCTGCTGCCTCTCGGCCGGCACGACGTCGGTGGGCCTGATGTCGCTCGTCGTGAGTGAACTCGAGCCGATCCGCGTCTTCGGGTTTCATGCGGCGCTCGGCGTGCTCTCGACGCTCGCGATCCTCTTCCTCGTCGTGCCCGGGATCTTCGAGCAGTGGCCGATCCGCAGGCAGGGAAGCCACGCCGGCCAGGTGGCGGCGGAGGTGTCGTCGTTTGCGACGTGGGTCATCCGCCATGCCACGCCCATCGCAATCGCGTGCACGGCAGCGATGGCCCTTGCGATCGGCGGTGTGGCGGGCATCCGGACGTCGGTAGCCATCGACACGCTCTTCACGCCGGAAAGCCGGGTGATCGACGACTATGCTCATCTCGAGCGCACGATCGGCCCGCTCGTGCCCGTGGAGGTGGTGCTGCGGTTTTCGGACGACTCGCAGATCCGCTCGGCCGAGCGGCTCGATATGGTTCGCGAGATCGGCGGTGCGCTGGCCGACATGCCGGGCGTCACCGGCGTGCTCTCGGCCGCGACCTTCCTGCCCGACATGCCGGAGGCCTCCGGCACGCTCGGGGCGGCCCGCAAGGCGATCATTGCCCGCAAGCTCGAGCAGAATCTCTCGGGCCTCACCGACATGAAGATCGTCCGCGACACCGCAGGCGCCCAGCTCTGGCGGGTGACGGCCCGCACGTCGGCGCTCTCCGGTATCGACTACGGCGACTTTCTTGGGCTGGTCCGCGACCGGGTCGATCCGATCGTCGCCGCGCACGGCGGCACGGCCCGGGGCGTCTCGGCCGATTACACGGGCGTCATGCCGCTGGTGAACGCGATCCAGAAGGCGCTCCTCCACGACCTCTTTTCGAGTTTTCTCTCGGCCTGTGTCGTGATCGCGCTCGTGATGATGGCCGTGGAGAAGGGGGTGGTGGCGGGGCTCGTGGCGATGATCCCAAACGTCTTCCCGATGATCCTGCTCTTCGGTCTCTTGGGCTGGACGCGTCTGCCGCTCGACATCGGCAGCGTGATGACCGCGTCGATCGCGCTCGGCATGGCGGTCGATGGCACGCTCCATTTCCTGACGTTTTTCCGGCGCGGGCTTTCCGCCGCGGCCGGTGACTCCGGCCAGAGTGAAGTCGCCAGCCGCAGTGCCGCAGTGCAGGCCGCCTTCCAGCACTCCGCCGCCGCTCTGACGCAGAGCGCGCTTGTCTGCGGCCTCGGCATCCTCGTTTTCGCCGCGAGCTCGTTCGCCCCGACGCGGCGGTTCGCCTGGATGCTCGCGCTCCTGGTCGCCGCGGCCCTCGCGGGCGACCTCGTCCTGCTGCCGGCGCTGCTCACCGGCCCGCTCGGCCGGTTCTTCAGGCCGCGCGAGACCGCGACGGGCTGACGCGATGAGGTGGCAGGCTGAAGCCTACCCTACACGTCGAGATTCTTGACGTCGAGCGCGTGCCGCTCGATGAAGTCGCGGCGGGGCTCGACCTTCTCCCCCATCAGCACGCGGAAGAGGTCGTCGGCCGCGGCGGCGTCGGTCATCGTCACGCGGAGGAGCGTGCGATTGGCCGGGTCGAGCGTCGTGTCGCGAAGCTCCTCGGCATTCATTTCACCGAGGCCTTTGAAGCGGGTGATCGACAGGCCCTTCTCGCCGGCGCGGCGGACGGCCGTGAGCAGCCCGCGCAGGTCCTCGAGGCCGATCTCGTTCTCGCCACGGCGGAGCGTGTAGCGCGATTCCTCGGTGCCGGTGCGGTCCTGGGGCAGCAGGGCGTCGATGCCAAAACCCATCGACTCGAGCTCCTTGAGGCCGGCGTTGATGCTCCGCACCTCGTGGAGATCGATCACCACGAGCTGGTCATGCCCGGTGTCGTGGGCCGTGCCGGGGGTGGTGTCGCCCGCCGCGACCGACTCCTCGATCCGGCCGACGGCGAGCGTGCCGCCGGCGGTCTGTTCCTTGCCCTTCACGAAGGCCTCGAGCTCGTCGCGGCTCGTGAACCACCGCTCCTCGACGCCATAGTAGACGTGGTACATCGGCAGCTTGCCGGTCGTCGCATCGCGTCGGCCCGCATGGTCGCGGAGGCTGATGCCCCGCTTTTCGAGGGCGACGAGCGCGTCCTCGAGGCCGGAAAGCGTGCGGCAGAGCTTCTGCATCTCGTCGCCGGAGATCTCCCGGCCACCGCCGGGCAGGAAGACGCCCTCGCCGAGCCCCTGGTCGAGGAGCTGGGTCTTCATCTCCTCCTCGGTCTGCACGTAGTAGACGTGCTTCTTCGACCGCACGCGGAAGAGCGGCGGCTGGGCGACGTACACGTGCCCTTCGGCCACCAGCCGATACATCTGCCGGTAGAAGAACGTGAGCAGGAGCGTGCGGATGTGGGAACCGTCGACGTCGGCGTCGGTCATGATCACGATCTTGTCGTAACGCCGCTTGCCGAGATCGGCCTCCTCGCCGATGCCGGCGCCGATCGCCGAGATCATGCTGCGGACCTCCTCGTTGGCGAGCACCTTGTCGTCGCGGCTCTTGTAGGCGTTGATGATCTTGCCGCGCAACGGGAGGATCGCCTGGTATTCGCGGTGGCGGCCGCCCTCGGCGCTGCCGCCGGCACTATCGCCCTCGACGAGATAGAGCTCGCACTTCTCGACGTCGCGGCTCGTGCAGTCACGGAGCTTGCCGGGCAGTCCGCCGCCGGAGAGGGCCCCCTTCCGCTCGCGCAAGAGTTGCTTCGCCTTCTTGGCCGCCTCGCGGGCCTCGGCGGCGAGCACGCCCTTCTGCACGATCGACTTCGCGCTCTTCGGGTTTTCCTCGAGGTATTTGGCGAGGTAGTCGCCGACGGCCGAGTTGATGATGCCCTCGATCTCGCCGTTGCCGAGTTTTGTCTTCGTCTGCCCCTCGAACTGCGGATGGGGCACGCGGACGCTGATCACGGCCGTGAGCCCCTCGCGGACGTCCTCGCCCGTTGGCACGAGATCCTTGTAGAGGCCGCTCTTCTTGCCGTACGCGTTGAGGGCCCGCGTGAGGGCCGCGCGGAAGCCGGAGACGTGCGTGCCCCCCTCCGTCGTCGAGATGTTGTTGACGTAGCTGTGGACGCTCTCGGTGTATTCGCCCGTGTATTGCAGCGCGATGTCCCAGGTGATGCCGTCCCCCTCGCCCTTGATCGAGATCACGTCGGCATGGATCGCGTCGCTCGCCTTGTTGAGATACTCGACGAATTCCTCGACGCCCCGCTCGTAGAAATACTGCTCGCTCGATCCGCTGGCGGCGTCGGTGAACGTGATCCGCACGCCCGAGTTCAGGAACGCCAGTTCACGGAGCCGGCGCGAGAGGATGTCCCAGGAAAACTTCGTCTGCGGGAAGATCTGCGGGTCGGGCTTGAACGTCGTCTTCGTGCCGGCGCGGGTCGTGGTGCCCATCTTGCGAACCGGCCCGGTCGGCTCGCCACGCTGGTATTCCTGCTGCCAGACGTGCCCCTCGCGGGACACCTCCACCTCGCACCATTCGGAGAGGAAGTTCACCACCGTGACGCCGACGCCGTGGAGGCCGCCGGAGGTTTGGTAGGCCCCCTTCTCGAATTTGCCGCCGAACTTGAGCACCGTCATCACACCCTCGAGCGTGGAGACGTCGCGATCCATCTCCTCGGAGAGCTGTGGATGGCGGTCCGTGGGAATGCCGCGGCCGTCGTCCTCGACGGTCACGCTGCCATCGACGTTCACCGTCACGGTGACGTGCTTGGCGTGGCCGGCCATGCACTCGTCGATCGAGTTGTCGACCACCTCGTAGACCAGGTGGTGGAGGCCGCGGGAGGTATTGTCGCCGATATACATGCCGAACCGCTCGCGGACGTGATCGCGATCGGAGAGGTGCTTGAGGTCGGCGCCGGTGTAGTCGGGCTGCGTCGATTTGTCGGCCATGGTTTTTTCCTCGTTGTGTTCAGTAACTAGCGGCCGGCGTCGGCGAGCAGGCGGCAGCGGATGTCGGTGATGCCCTCGGCGGGCACGAGTGCGGCGAGCTTGGCGAGGACGTCGCGCTTGTGGAATCCCATCTCCTGCACGAGCGCCGAGTGGCTCACGAACACCTCGAGCACGCCCTTCCGCACGATCCCGGGCTGGGAGCAGCCGCGAAAGCCGTCGGGCGCCGCCTGCTCCCAGGCGGTCGCCAAGCCATTCGCCGCCTGCTCCTGGTCGTAGCCGGTGTGGGCGAGCAGACGCGAGACGACGCTCCCGATCGAACGGGGGCCGCCGGCGGTGGAGGGTTGGCGTGGCAGGGTCATGGTCAACACGTCAGTCGGCCGCCAGGGGCATGATCACGTAGCCGTAGCCATCTTCGGTGCGGCAGACGCAGGCGCTCTGGGCGTCGGTCAACTCGACGGAGACATTGGCACCGCCGTCGAGCACCCGCAGGAAGTCGCTCACGAACCGCGGGTCCATCTTGATTCGCACCGCAACGCCCGCGTGGTCGATCGGCAGCTCGATCCGGCTCTCGCCGCTTTCGGCAGACCGTCCGGAGAGGACGAGTTGGCCGTTCTCGAACGCGAAGTCGACTCCCTTCGACTGCTCGCTCGTCACGATCGCCGCCTGGCGGACGGCCGCCAGGAGGGGCCCGGCGACGAGGTTCACCCGCACCGCATCGGGCCGGTCCGGGAAGACGTCGCGCCACCGGGGAAACCGGCCGTCGACGAGCCGGGCGGAGATCGTGGTGGCCCCGGTCTTCACGAGGATCTCGCTCGACCGCACAGCGACATGGACGGGCGTCTCGGCAGAACCGAGGCACCGCTCGATGAGTTGCATCGCGCGGGCGGGGACGATCGGCTGGGCGTCGGGGGCACTGCCGTTCACCGCGGTGGCCGGCCCCTCCATTTTGGCGAGGCGGCGGCCGTCTGTGCCGACGGCGGTGACGCCCTTGCCAGTGAGCTCCATGAGCACGCCGCCGAGAGCGAACCGGCTCGATTCGTTGTCGGTCGCGAAGACCGTCCGCTTCACGAGCTCGCGCATGAGCGGGGTCGAGAGCTCGAAGCAGGGCTCGGATGGAAACGTGGCCACCGACGGGAATTCCATCGGGTCTTCGGCCGGCAGGCGAAACTCGCTCCGCGGCGCCTTGACGACGGCCGCCGTGCCATCGGAGTGGATGTCGAACACGGTGCCGGGGGCGCTCTCGCGGACGATCGCCATGAGGCGGCCGCTCGGCAGGAGCACGGCGCCGGGGGCAGATGTCTCGACGCCCTCGACCTCCGTGCGGATGCCCACCTCGAGATCGGTCGCGGAGAGGACGGCTGACCCCTTGTCGGCCTCGAGCTTGACGTTGGTCAGAACCGGCTTCGGCGAGCGGGCGGGCACGACGGCCGCCGCGCTTTGCAATGCCGCGAGCAGCGGCTCCTTCGTGCAACGGACTTTCATCGCGGGCAAAACATCCTTTCAAGCGTTCCGGCTTTTCAAGCCAAACGGCCCTCACCCGGGCCGATTCCACAGCGGTTTCGTACCCCTACTGTACCGGTTTTGGGCCGTCCTGAAATGGGCTCGAATCCCGTGTTTTTTGCGGTTTTTCGGCCACCCCATTCTTTCTTATTCCTGTCATTTCTTTTCAAAGGAAAACGGAAGGAGGAATGAGGAAGGGATAGAAGTATTTACAGCAGTATCTCAAGGCTTTGAGAATCGTGTCGGAGTTCGGCTGATCGCCTGAAAATGCGTGTAAAACCACGATTTCGACATGTGGAGTCATTGTCGAGATAATGTTGGAAACCCGTTGGGGCATGATCTGCGCAGCGGATGATCGCATCGCGGTGCCATGCTGATCGGCTTTGGCAGAGCAGGCAGACATGCGTTACGACGATGCAATACCCAAGGTTTTTTCCTGCTGGCTGTCTGGGTGGGCCCATGTCGCCCCGAAAACAGTCCGATCAGACGACGGCTTTCCGACACCCAACTCGACAAGGCACGAACCTCGAATGCGCGCTAGCGGATGAGGTCGGCAGGGTTGAACGTGTAGGGGACGAGCGTACCGGCGTCGTTGAACGCCCGCTGCCAATCCCTGACCCCGGTGGATGCCGAGTTGCCCGCGGAAGACAGGATTTGGCAATACACCCAGGCATCGATGCCGTCGCGCAATACCCGCACATGGCCGTCACAAAATGCAGCGTTCACGGCGCCTGGGTGATGCGACGATGGGTAGCGGACATTCCAATCGTCGAGATTCGCATTGCCGGGAACAGGGGATGGCAGCGGCCTGGTGTCGGCCGTCGGGTTGATCACCCGGATCTGGGTCCGAGCGCCGCTGCCGATCGGCAAGGGCTGAAGAATCGCGTGATTGCGGGAGATCGCCCCCCGATACTCCCGTGCGACCCGTGGGTTCATGGCCCATGAGATGTCCTGCGGCACGGAAGGGCCGGACCGCTCGGAGAGCATGACGGTCGCGGTGGTGCCATCGGGTGCAATGTCCTTCATCGACGATCGTGCGGCGGAGTAGTTCCGACGGGTCGCGTCAAAGAGCGGTTCGGAGGGGATGTTGCCCACTGCATCGGGGAAGACGCCGTCAGCGACGTATTGCGCTGCGGGTGATGAGCCTTCGTTGATCACTTCTCCGCCCGTGCCGGCGTTCACCGCGTACGAGAGTGGCGAGGGTATGGTGGGTTCGCCTTGCGACGGGCAGCGGTACGTATCGATGTGTGACGAAGGCGGGTTAGAATCCGCGGACGGGTCAGCCGCATAGGACGTATACCACTGACAGACCGCCGATTGCTCGAGGTGGGGGAGGATCGGGATCGTCCACGAAACGGCCGCGTCCGCCGGCGCGGACTGTGCCCTGACAGTCGAGTAGGTCTTGATCGAATTCCGCCAGCCTGGCAGGTATTTGCGTGCATCGACGTAGTTCACCATCGCGAAGGCGATCTGCCGCAGATTGTTGCCGCAGGCTGACCGCCTGGAGGACTCGCGGGCCACCTGCAACGCCGGCAAGAGGATGCCCACGAGGATCGCGACGACTGCGATGACGACGAGCAGTTCCACGAGCGTCATGGCGCGCGGGGCGGGCGGCGCAGGAACCACGACCGGACGGGTTCGGCCCGGCAAACGTGCACAGGGCAAGCAGAGGTTTTTTCGCCGCATCCCCTGAAAGTATGAGATTCGTGTTAGGGATGTGTGAGCAGGCTCGAGAGACACATTGCTTCAGAAAGTCACGCCGTGGCAGCAAAAGCGTGTTTTTGTCGGCCGGCGTCAGGCCCGCACGGCGGTGCCCAGCACCCGCCAGACTTCGGCGGGGCTCGTGCGGCCCTCGCGGATCAGCGAACGGGCCTGCATGAAGAGCGGCGACATGCCGTTGTCGATCGCGATCCGATAGAGTTCGCGGCTGTCGGCCTTGCGGAGAATGGCCTTGCCGATCTGGTCGCCTCGGGCGTCGAGAAACTCGCTGATCATGGCCCGGCCCCGGTAGCCAGTGCCATGGCATTGGCTGCAGCCGACCGCCACCCTGGCCCGATCCACTTCGATGCCGCACAACTCTGCAGGATCAGACGACTCGCGGCTGCAATGGCCACATAGCGTGCGGAGCAGCCGCTGCGTGACGACCGTGATCAGCCCGCTGCGCACGAGAAACGGCTCGATGCCCATCTCGATCAGCCGCGTGATCGCGCTGGCGGCCGTGTCGGAATGGAACGTGGCCAGGAGGAGTTGGCCGGTGAGCGACGCCTGGATCGCGAATTCGGCCGTATCGCGGTCGCGGATCTCGCCCACCATGATCACTTCCGGATCCTGCCGCATCAGCGACCGCAGGCCGGTTTTCAGGTCGAATCCGGCGGCGAGGTCGACCTGGCTCTGCGCCACGCCCTCCACGGGCACCTCGATCGGATCCTCGATGGAGACGATGCTCCGCGATCCCTTCGTCGACGTGACGAGATGCCGCAGGCAGGCGTAAAGCGTGGTGGACTTGCCACTACCGGCCGGGCCGGAAATCAGCATCGCGCCGCTGGTCTCCACCAAGGCATCGCGGATCCGTTCCGTCACCTGCGGCGGATTGCCCAACTCGTCGAGCGTGGTGAATTCACGGTCGTGGCCGAAGAATCGCAGCACGGCCCGCTCGCCGTGCATGGTCGGAAACGTGCTGACGCGAATTTCCCGGCCATGCCTGGGCTTCTCGATGCGGCCTTCCTGCGGGATGTCGTTTTTGTAGGTGAGCAGGTCGGCGAGCACCTTGAGCCGCGCGGTGACGGACGACGTGCCGCCGGGCGGGATCACGCTCACTGGCTGAAGCACGCCGTCAGAGCGGAATTTCACATCCAGCCCGTTCCGCGTGGGCTGCAGATGCATGTCGCTCGTGCCGACGGCATGGGCGAAGTCGAGGAGGATGTCCACGGTTTCGGTGGCGTAGGAAGCAGCTTCGGGGCGGAGCGAGCCGAGCCGACTCTGGGCGGCGCGCACCTGCCCAGGAAGGTCGCGGCCCTGTGGAGGTGCGCCTGCAGCCACCGGCACGACCGGGGCAGCCTGAGGCGCGGAGAGTGTGGAAGGTGCGACCGTCGCCACACCGCTACTGACCGGCGGCATTTCCATTGTTGAACAGCCCCTCAACGGCCCCGGGATCGATCTGCGACACATAGCGGCCAAACAGCCGGAAAATCATCGTGATCAGGATTGCGGCCACGGCGATCCAGACCACGGAAGAAGCGATCTGCGCGATGGCCGCCATGGCAAACTTGACCCTCATCCGGAGCACGCGGAAATGCTTGTCGAGCGTTTCCGCCAGCCGCCCCGACTCTTCGCCCAGTTCGACCGCCTCGATGGTCTCGGGCAAGAAGAGCCCGGTGTCTCGAAGCACGGCGTGCATCTCGCGGCCCTGCAGGATTGCCTCGCGAGCCGAGTCGGCCTTCGCCTTGAACGCCGCCGTCGACGAGCCTTTGAAGCTCAACGAGATCGCGTTCGACGCGGTCACGCCCGATTCGATTGCCAGGGCCAATGACTGCACGAATGTCGCCTCGTCGAATGTGAGCAGCGCCCGGCCCAGCACGGGCACCCGCACGAGCAGGTTGCCAAGGAACGCAAGTTTGCCATTGCGGAGAAGCACCCA
>JBIIOK010000037.1:0-20290 GCA_044336985.1 Pirellulales bacterium
GATCGCCTCCGTGAGCGACGCCCCCTGCCGGATGCGATCCGCGATCGACTTCATGTGCCGCCCGTGCCGCGAGCGGCGATCGCCGGCCTCGCGCTCGAAGATCCGAAAGGGATCGTGTCCGACGTCGAAGGCCACGCCCACCCGCTCGCAGAGCAGGCCCAGTTCACGATTGCCGATGCGGGTGATCATGGCGGCGACAACTCCTTGACGATGACGCCTCGTAACCATAGCGATCGACATTCAGGAAATGTGTCTGGCCGGTGAGAAACCGGTGAAATCTCGACACGAAAATCCCACATCATCGCCTGTCTTACCAAACTCTAGGCGGGTTCATTGCGAGTCCGAGCCGTGCGATTCGCCCCGAAGACGGAGTAGGGTCGGCGAGCGGATTACCCGCCGCTCTGCTCCCGCTCGAGTCGCTCGTCGAGCGCATGCAGCAGGGGGGCATCCCCCTTTGATTCCGCGATCGTCCGCAGATGCTCCCAGACGAACGGCAGTCGGTCCTCTGCGTGTGGGTCGTCCGCATCCCACTTCCAGAGCAGTTCGGCGACCGCGGTTGCCGCCTCCGGCTCCGTGGCGACCAAACCAGACCACAACCGCTCGGCATCGGCATACCGCCCGTTGCGGGCCAGCCGTCGTATTCGAAGCGATTGCGAACCAGCAGCGGTTTTGTCGCAATCCACGGCGAGTTCGAAGCAGCGGAGAGCGGCATCTGGCTCCCCCAAGAGCTCGTAATAAACTCCCAGCATTCGCAGCACCGGTTCGTTGGGACCAGTCATTTCCAAGGAACGGGAAAAAACCTTTTCCGAATCCTGCCAGCACGCAACCCAGTCGGTCGTCACGACGGCGAGCGTGATACAGAAGGCCACCACCGCCGCCCATGCTACGCACCGCACTCGTGTCCGTGAGTCCTCCAGCCAGCCCCATGCACGAAGTTGGCGGCCCAGCGCTGCCAGCAGGACGAGATGCGGCAGGTAGGTGTACCGGTCGGCATGTGAGTGCTCCCCGATCGTCACCATCCCCGACATGGGGAACGTCACGAGCACGAACCAGAACCAACCCGCGAACAGCCACGGGCGGGTTCGCCATGAGTTCACGGCCACCGCGGTCGCCCCGAGGAGCCCCGCCCCCACCGCGAACACCCATGCCGTCGGCACCTGCAGTCCGGCGGGGATCGGATAGAGAACCGCATGCCCCCCAACGACGAACAACTGCCAGGCATAAATTCCGTACGACATCACGGTCTGCTGCAGTTTGAACCATAGCGGTGCGGCTTCGTCGATGGCGCCGCCTGCCGCTTGGGCCTGCATGGTGAGCCACGCGAGGCCGCCAGCCATGAGCATCCACGGAACCTTCTCCGCGGCCAGCGCGAGAATACCCGCGGCGTCGCGTTTGCCTGTGCGTTCCAGTGGCCAAACGTCGAGGAGCAGCAGTCCGATGGGCAGCGAAACGGCCAGCGGCTTCGCCATCATGGCCAACGCCATCAGCACGGTGACCAGGACATACCGACCCCAGGAAGTGCGGGTCGCATACGCCTGATACGCCAGCATCGTGGCGACACAGAAAAACACGCAGAGGCAGTCCTTCCGTTCCGCGACCCAGGCCACGCTCGAGACCCGCAGGGGGTGGACTCCAAAAACCAGCGTCGCCAAGGCTGCGTAGACCGATGGTTCCCCCGCCCGACGAAGAAACAGGAAGAACAGCGTTACGGAGCCCAGGTGAAGGAGAAGATTATGAAACTTGAACCAACCCGAATGCATGGGTGCGAGTTGCCAGTCCACCATGTGTGAAAGCCAGGTCAGGGGATGCCAGTTGGCCTCGTGGTAGCCGAAGGCCCAGCGAACGTTCTGCCACGTGATCCCACGGCGCACTTCCCTGCCCAGGTAGTCGGCGTCGTCCAGACACAAGAGCGAGTCGTCATACATCTGGAGGTATGGCAACGCAATGATCACGACGACTCCGACGAGGAGCCAGCCATCCAGCCACGCGAGCGTCCCGCGGCGATGAGGGAGGCTGCGAGCGTTGTCCGCAGCCAGTTGGGGCATCGCAGGGTCATCCATGTTCAGACCTCGCTGACCGGTGGCGTGGCTGCGCGATAGCGGCGGGAGGAGATGAGGCCGAGCCTTGCGAGCCGATAATGTGCAGCCGCCTTGAGGCAGCCCAGACCGTATCGGCAACTCCGGGCGAACGAAATGCTGGAGGAGTCGCCGGCATACCGCGTCGGACACGTCACCTCGCCGACCGTGTAGCCATGCCAGAGAATCTGCAGGAGCATCTGGTTGTCAAAAACGAAGTCGTCGGAATTATTTCCGTAAGGCACCGACTCGAGCAGCTGCCGGGAAAAAGCCCGGTAGCCGGTGTGATACTCCGAGAGTTTGGCTCCCGTGCAAAGGTTGGCGGCCAAGGTGAGGCCACGGTTGGCGATGTACCGCCACCAAGGCATGCCGCCCGCCAGTGCCTGCCCGCCGAGAATCCGGGATCCCAGTACACAGTGGTAGAGTCCGCTCCCGATCAGGGCGGCCATCGCCGGGATCAAGAGCGGCGTGTACTGGTAATCGGGATGAACCATGATGACGATGTCCGCTCCATGCTGCAGGGCGAGTCGATAGCATGTCTTCTGGTTGCCACCGTATCCGCGGTTCACGGGATGGCGGTATGCCGTTGTATGCGGCAGTGTTTCGGCGATCGCCATCGTCTCGTCGTGCCCCGCATCGTCCACGACGATCACATGGTCGACGATGCCCTGGGCGAGCACCTCTTCGTGAGTACGCTGCAGTGTCGTGGCCGCGTTGTACGCTGGCATGACCACGACGACCCGGTGTTTGTGCTGCATGGCTATCGGTGGGCGGGTGCGAGGTTTCCGTGGCCAGACGGCCTGCCACAGGGCACCGGCGTCGCTCGGGGCTCATGAACGATTTTTCGGGTGGGACCGTTCGTGTCGTCGCCGATCCACAAGGTGCCTAGCAAGAGCAGCGTGACTGCGGCGGCCACCAGCGCAAGCTGGAAAAACGCCAGACAAGAACCCCAAACACCCGGTGCTCCGCCGAAGCGCGGCAGCAGAAGTTTTCCGGCAAAGAGTTCGATGAGGAAGAGACAGGCCAAGGCACAGCAGGCCGCGATCAGGGCGACGGCCGCGACGAGCGGGGAATGACGCGGAGTTGGTTGCTCTGGCATGGGCGACGCCGTCAGGGGAAGGCCTGAAGAAGGTCCATTCACGTGTCGCTCACTCTGGTGCGCCGGAAGCCTCGTCGGCGTTGGCAGCCGCAGTCGAGTTCCCGCCTTTTGCGGGCTTGGCATCGTCCGGCGGCGGCGGAAACGCCCGCTGTGGATCGAGCCCGGCGGCCTCCGCCTCGGCCCAGAGGGTCTTTGCGAGCGACTCGTAGGTAGTCCGCCGGAGCTTGTCGGGGGCCCAGGCCCAGATCCGTGCCCGCGTCAGCACTGGCAAGCCGTTCTGCTTCATCACGTTCTCGAATGAGTTTTCGACGAGCTTCGGGAACTCGAGCAGCTGTGCCTCCTCCAGCACGAATTTCTCACCCGGCCGACTGCTGGCGAAACGGCGATCGTAGACCTTGTGGGCCACGGCGATGAATCGGTTGAACGTCTTGAAGTCCCCCATTGCGAGACCCTCGGTGATCGCGCGACGAATCATCGCGTCGAGCACCTGCCGCAGATCGCCGAGATTCACCCCGACCATGCCACCGAACCGCATGGCGACGAAGTTTTCCAGGGTATCGGAATAGACCGGTTGATCAGCGACGCCGCGGCGGGCGGCAAGATCACGGAGGATCGTAAAATATCGCTTCGCTTCCGCCTCGTCGCCATAGAGGTAGGAAAACATGGTCGCGATATTGAGAAATTTCTCATAGGCGTCGAACAGGTCCGACTCCTCCGCGAATCCGAACATATCGGTCGTCACGCCCTTGTCCGACGCGATCAGATCGAATGCCTCCCGAATCGCCGTCTCGTAGACGCCGGCGAACCGCGGGTCGGGCAGGAGATCGACACGGTTCGTCATCGGGTCGAACTCCACACGGCCGGACCGCAGCAACTCCATCAGCATGAGGAGCCGGCCGCGGACCAGCATCAGCTCATTCACATTCTCGCGGCGCTCGAGGTTTCGCGATACCTCCACGCCCCGCTCCGACCAATAGATGGCGTGCGACTGCGGATGCCGCCAGTCGAGCGGGCCGTACCGCTCCATGACCCGCACCATCTTCTCCGTGTCCATCCGGTAGCGGTCCTCGAGAACACGTTTTTGCAGATACGGAATCACGTCCTCGACCAGCCGCGCGGCCACGTCCGGATCGGCCTTCATTGCCTCGAGCAGAGGGATGTTCGTCCCCATCGGAAGCTTGTCGATGCCGAGCACCTTCGCATCCAGGGAACTGGTGGCCATCAAAACGCGACCGAGCATGCGGAGCGTCGGCTCGTCGGGGGCGGCACCGTGCGCGGCCAGCAGGTCGAGTGCCGCGCTGGCGGCCGGCCGTTTCGTCTTCAACTCCTCCAGCGAATCGGGAGACTCGGCGATACGTCGAAACTGCGACACTGCTTCCTCGGTGGTTCTGCCGCTGACCAGGTCGCCGAGCACCTCCTGCATCTCGCCGGCCAAACGGGCCTTGTAGTACCAGTGCTGGCTATCGCCCACGCGGCCGATCTTGTTTTGAAAGATCCAGGCCAACTCGAAATAAAGGTTCGGGGCGTTGGGGTTCAGCGGGATGCCCTTGGTGCGGAGCAATTCCATGCCGCGGCGAACCCATCCCCAGCGTTCGGCCGGCACCTGCGTGGCGGCGGCGATGTTCCAGGCCATGTTCCAGGCCTGAAATCCCCAGACCTTCTGAAACCGAGGCTGCAGTGTCGTGATCCATTCGCTCAGCGTCTGCGCCTCGTAAAACTCCCCTTCGTCCTGGAGATGCTCCGCCCGTGCCCAAAGAACGTCCACGGCCAGCCCACGGAAGGTGCCAAGCGCCGCGGTCACGACGGCCACGTGCGGCGGAATGCCTTCCACGCCTTCCATCTTCACGACGAGGCCCAGGTCGTCGCGTTGCTGCTGCACGACACCGGTGACGGCAGCCGCCCCGACGAGGCACACGGCCAAGACCATGCCGGCAATGGCGATGACGAGCCGATCACTCATGACAGGGAGCCCACCAGATCACGGCGCTCGAGCAGCGCCCAGCCCACGGCCAAAAGGAGCAGCGGATAGCCACAGGCCAGCACGGCGAGCGCTATCCACACTTCCCCCGACGGCACCACGCGGCCCGTCGCCAGCTGGGTGACGGAGTCGTAGGCCCCGAACGACGGTATCAGGCACAAAAAGCCATCCGCAACAAACGAGCCGACGGTCTTGATCGCCTCCCACCACTCCAGCTTGAGCAGTGTTTCGGCCAGCATGCCGGCCCGCATCCGCAGCATACCGGTGAGCGTGCTCTTGGGACTGTCCACGCCGGTGTAGATGTCGATGGCATCGGCAAAAAATGCCTGGGCCGACGCAGTGACGTAGACCATCAGGCTGGCCAGGAGGGCCGTCGGGAATCCGAGCCAGGCAGCGGCAGCCACCGCGGCCGCTGCCAGCATCGCGAGTTTCGCCCACATGACGGCCAGCCCGCGGAGAAAATTCCCTTCGAAACCGCCGACGCGGTAGAGCACCTCGAGCCCCTTGCCCGGAATGAAGGAGATGGTGGTGGGAAACTCCTCGCCCGGCATCACGAGGTTGCGGTTCTCGATCGTCAGCCGCAGCGTGCCGTCAGCGGCGATGACGGACGTGGGCACGTCGATCGTGTGGATCATGTCGGTGGCGAGCGTGTATTCCTCGTGGCGTCCATCGCGAAATGGATATGCCCGGTCGTTGAGCCAGATGGCGAACTTCACCTGTGCGTCGCTGATGCTGGAATTCATGGAGAAGGGCTCGAGCCGAAGCTGCACCACGCGAGCGTTGATCCGCGTGGGATCGAGCCCCGTGAATACATAGGTCGAAATGGCATCGGCCGTCACGCTATGCCATTCGTGCAACTTCTGCGACCGGATGCGCTGTCGGGCCCCTGCGGGATCCTTGTCGAACGTGGCGGGATCGTCCTTGCGGATCTGTTCGATCGTCGCGGCCACCGTTTTTTCAAATTCATCGCCGGCCGGGTGGCTCGGCCGGAGGGCCGCCCGCGCGGTCAACACCTGCTCGTCCACGGCGAGGCGGTCGAGGCCGTCGGCCGCCGGCAGGCGGGCCAGGGCGGTGGCGAAGCCATACACTCCGATGCCGACGAGGGCCACGAGTACGACCTGCAAGCCCACGATCCCAAGCCATTTTCCGAGCATGTATTCCCACCGCTGCAGCGGCTTCGAAAGGGCCATGTGGATGCGTTTGCTGTCGATGTCGCCACACACGCTGCTGCAGCCCAGCGCGATCGACAGGATCGCGAGCAAGACCGTCGAGCCGGAGAGCGACCACGCCAGGAAGAATTGCAGCCGATAGGCGAGCCGTTCCGACGGATCGAGCAAGAGGGGCAACGTAGGCAGACTGACGATCACGAGCACCGCCAACAGGATCGAGAGCCGGGTGCCGATCGCTTCTTCGACGATCGTTCGCGCCACGCCGATCACCGGCTGGCTGCCGGAGAACACGCCCCTCAGCAGGGTGACGCCACCGAACAGGCCGGCCGTCAGGCCGAGCATGCCGAGGATTGAGATCGCCTGTGGCTCGAAGCCGGCGCGCCACAGCCCTCCGGCGAGTACGAGCGCGCCGACTGCCAGGACGGGCCAGAAAAACCGCATCAGCAGCCTGCGGGCGGGCGTCTCGCGGTCGAGCCAGCGGGGCATGCTGCCGCCGTTGCCGGACGGTGAAGCAGCATCAACCCGGTGCGGCCGATCGAGAGACGGCGTTTTGGCAAGGTTCATCGGCTCACCGCTTCGTCAGACTGTCGAGAAGCCCAGCATCGACCGGGGCTTCGGCATCGCTCGAGGCGTCAGGACTTTCGTCGGGTCGCGTCAAAAACTCCGCCACCGCTCCGCCGCTGCGGGCCCCGGACGTCTGGACGCCCTCCTCCCGGGCGCGTTCAACGATTTCCAGAAACAGGTTCTCGAGTGATCGCCGCGGCCGCTCGACCTTCGTCAGGGGCATGCCGTGGCGCTTCAGCAACTCGCGGATCTCACCGACGACGGCTTCGGGCAGTTCAGGTGCCTCGAGCAGGGTCGCGTGCTCACGGGCCAAGAGCTCGTCGCAGCTCCCCTCGGCCCGCACCTTGCCGCCATACATGATCGCCACGCGATCACACAGATCCTCGACGTCGGCCAGCAGATGGGAGCAGAGCAGCACCGTCTTGCCGCGGGTGGCGAGGGTGGCGATCAAATCCTTGATCTGCCGGGCCCCCACCGGATCCATGCCACTGGTCGGCTCGTCGAGAATCAATAGTTGGGGATCGTTGATCAGGGCCTGCGCGAGGCCGATCCGGCGCTGCATCCCTTTTGAATACTCACCGACCGGACGATCCTGCACCGCCTCGAGGCCGACCATCTCCAGGAGCATGTCGATGCGTTCCCGGCGGGCCCGCGGCTCCAGGCTGAACAGGCGGCCGTAGTATTCGAGCGTCTCGCGACCGCTCAAAAAGCGGTAGAGATACGACTCCTCGGGCAGGTAGCCGATCTCCCGCTTGATGGCCACGTCCTTGGGCCGCTTTCCCAGCACGGCGATCCGCCCCGACGTCGGCTGCAGCAGGCCGAGCAGCATCTTGATCGTCGTGCTTTTGCCGGAGCCGTTGGGGCCTAAGAGCCCGTAGATCTGTCCGCGACGGACCTCCAGATCGACCGCCTCGACGGCCCGCACCCGCGGCCGCATCCAGAAGTCCCGAAACACCTTCGTGACGCCCGCGCATGCGATGTCGATCGGATGCTCGTCGCCGGCCTGTCCTGCCGTCACCATGGCTCGCTCCTTCATCCGCCCGTGGCCCTACCGCTTTTCGTCGGCTGCTCGCTGCGACCGCTTCTTCGAGCGGAGCTGTTCTTTCTGCCGTTCCTTCTGCAGTTCGGGATCGCGGTTGAGCTGCAGTTCCAATTGGCCGGGCACCGTGTAGAACGTCTCGACGTCGCCCGTGAGAATGGTTTCGCGGGCGTCCTCCCAGAGCTTGGCGAGCACGAGTCGCGGGTTCTGTGTGTATTGGGGGAGCAATTCCCGAAACGCCTGGGCTTCCGCCCCCACCTGCTCAACCACCTGCGTGCGGTAGGTCTTCGCGCCATTGATGGCCCGGGCGACGTCGCCGCCGATGGCTGCTCCGCCGATACGCAGGTCGCCAAGCGCCGCATCGATGGCGGCCTCGGCGTCGCCGGCCGCGGCCTCGTCGCCTCGCTCCACGGCCTGCTCATATGTCGAGATCAATTCGAGGATCGGGCCGCTGGCCTCGCCGGCCGTTTCGCCCAGGATCCGCGCCCGCTCCTGCTGGGCCGCGACAATCCGCCCGGCCCGGTCGCTCTCGGCGCTGGTCACGGCATCGAAGCTGCCCGCCACGAGCATCGGGGCCGAGACCTTGTCGAGCGCCAACTGGTCCACGACGAGCCCGGTGCGCATATCGTCGAGTCGCCGCTGCATGAGGCCTACGGCGAGCTCACGGTTGACGATCCCGCGCAAGACGTCATCCGCGGTCAGCTGGGCGAAGGCCTGTACGATCCCCTGCTGCGACACGAGTCGAACGAGCGCCTCCGCGACCGCCGGGCTGCCGACGTTCGTGAGGTAGGCCACCGGATCGCTCACCCTCCACGTGATGGTCCACTTCGCATGCACGATGCTCATGTCGCCCGTAAGCAGCGATCCGTCGCGGAGCGGATGGAGCGGCTGTGCCTTGCGGCCCTGCATCTGAGATCGCGTGAGCCCGCTGTCGTCCTTCGTCGTCTCGAACCAAAACTCCTTGTCGAGCACCAGCGTGGTCGGCCGCGTGTCGACCTTGACGACCTGCTCAAAGGGAAAAGGTGCGGCCAGATACGTGCCCCGCTCCAGCACGCGGTTGCCCGGGTCCCCCACGTAGTCGCCGAACCGGAGCCGCACGGCCACCTCGTTCGAGCCCACGGAAAACGTGCCGCTGAAGGCGTAGGCCACCAGAAGCCCGACCATCGCGAGCTTGAGGATCGCGAAGCTCACCCGCAGGGCCTCGGCGAGCGACTGCTGCGCGGGATCGAGGGCGGGCGGGGGCGCCGTGTCGAGTTGTCGAGTCGCGTCGCTCGTCATGGTTTCACCGTCCGCCCGCCGGCTGGGGCGTGCGGGTCGCCGCCGGGGCCTTCGCCGCGTCTCGCGCAGGATCCTTGTTGAACCAATCGAGGATGCCGAGGCTGTCCGCCGAGAGCACGAACGTCGTGTTGTGGTCGAGCATCTTTCGCAGGGCCTCGATCTTGCGGAGGAAGATCGCGAATTCCTCGTTGGCCGCAAAGGCTTCGTATTGCACGGCGGCCTCCCGATCCCCCTGCGACTTGATCGACTGGGCCTTGCGTTCGGCGAAGGCGAGAATCCGCTCGCGGGCGCTCGCCGCCTCGCTGCGGATCGCCGACGCCTGCGCCTGCCCCTCCTGGAGTGCGTTTTCGGCGAGCCGCTGCCGCGACGCGATCATGGTTTCAAACACCTTCTGCGTGGTCGATTCGGGCAGGATCACCTTGTGGATGCCCACGCTCTCGACCTGGATGCCGTATCCGGCCTCGCGGAGGGCGGTGTCGATTTGCCGCGTGGCCTCGTCTTCGATGGCGGCCAGCTTGAGCTTGCTGCGATCCACGTTCACGAGTTGATCGAAGGTGTAGTTGCTGATGAGCCCGCGGATTTCGCGAAGCCGCGACGACATCTGCCGATTGGCCTCGGCAGGATCCTTGAGCGTGACATAGAAGGCCAGGGGATCGGCGATCCGCCACGTGAGATAGGTCTTCACGATCACACTCTTGCCGTCGGCCGTCTGCAGTTCCTCGATCTTGTCGTCGAGCACCTGCAGCCGCTTGGAATAGAGCGTCACCTTGTTGATCGGCCAGGGCCACCGCCATTTCAGGCCGGCCGCGTCCTGCACGCTCGATTCATCGGCCCGATCGAACGTGGTGCGTACGGCCACCTGGTCGTACCGCACCTGGTAGAGAAACATGTGCGACAAGAGCAGGGCGACGAGGATCACGCCGACGAGGATCACGAACGAATTTTTCATGCCTGGTCTTTCGGGCAATTGGGAGACAGGAAGAATCACTCCGCCAGCAGGGTATCGATGGCGGACGTGGGGTCACTGAAGTCCATGCGGAAGGTCGGTGTGTCGCCGGCATCCCCGGCGATCACAAACTTGCGTCGGCCGGTCAGCCCTTCGGCGAGCACCTCCAGGAAGCGGCGGGTGCGGTAGTAAATGGGCGAAGCCTGATAGGCGAGGAGTTCACCGGCAAAGCGGTCGCTCGAGGCCCGCTCGCCGACGGACCGCTGCCAGCGGTAGGCGCGGGCCTTGTGGAGCACCTCGGCCGCTTCGCCGCGGGCCTCGGTGAGCAGCCGGTCGATCTCCAGATCCGCGGCCGTTGCCTGCTCCGTGTCACCCGCCGCCCGCAGGGCGTCGAGCCGGCGGATCGCCGCGTCGATCCGCAAGCTCAGGTCTACCGACCCCGCGACCCGCGCCAGTTGCTGCACGGCGTCTTTTCGGCCCACCTGAATGCTCGTCTCCTTCTGCTGGACCGCACCGATCTGCGAATGAAACGCCCGCGACACGGGACCGATCGGCGGGTGCAAGGCGGTGATGGCGACGCCCACGATATCAATTCCCAGGCCGAGCGCATCGACCCGGCTCTGGATCGCCTTTTCGAGATCCGCCCCTGCCTGGATGCGGCCGCTGCCGAGCAGTTCGTCGATGTCATGGGTCGCGAAGTGCTCCGCCACCTCCCGCTCGGCCACCAGATGCAGCGTCTGTCGGTGATCCACCGATCCGAGAACGAACTGCCGCAGGTCACCGACCGTGTATTGCACGATCACGTCGGCCGACACGAGCGACACTCCGGTCGACTCGTTGGCCTCGGTGGAGCGGGCAGGCGCTGCCAGGAAATCCTCCTGGCCGAGTTTCGCGTTGGCATCGTCGTCGGCGGTCCAGAGGATCGCCGCCGCGTTCCGCGATCGGCCGGTGATGTCGCTGGAGACGAGAATCTCCTGGACTAGGCCCACCGGGTGCAGGTCGGTGGTTTCGATCGGCCACGGCCATTTGGTGTGGATGCCCGGGGGCAGCGGCTCTCCGATCATCTGCCCGAAGCGGAGACGGATGCCGCGTTCATCCGGCCCCACGATCGTGAGGCAGCTCAGCGACACGAGGATTCCGATGCCGAGGATCGTCAGCGGCGTGACGGCGCTGCCCAGCAGCTGATAGAGCCAGCTCCGCGATACCTCGACGCCGAACTGGTAACTGATCGTCTCGGCCACCACCCGGCCCAGGGAATCTGGGGCCGTGAGCAGGCCGAGCACGCGGCTGTCGAACGCCGGCCGCGGCACTTCGCCCGGCACCTTGGGCCGGTACGACTCGAGCAGTGACGTGAGCAGAATTTCCACGCCGACGAGCAGCATGATCGCCGGGATGGCGACGGCCAGCCAGCCCAGCAGTCGTTCGTCGTTGGCGATGGCCACCGCGGCCGCCCCGGCAAAGAGCAACAGCGACACCACGAAACAGCTCATCAGGAAACTGGCGCCACCGCGGAGCAGTTGCCACGCCCGCTGACGGGTGTAGCCGCTGATCCAGCGAGCGGCGATGAACGCGGTGAACGCGATGGCGGCCGTGACGAACATCAGCCCCACGGGGCTGGAGTTGGCGGCGAGCCGCGGCACGATTGAATCGGCTCCGGCCGCCCGCACGGCCTTGAAGTGCACGTAGAGCAGACCAACTCCCGCCACGAGCAGATAGATCGCCACCACCAGGCTGACGATCGGCAGGCCGTAGCGATAGAGCCGATCCAGCCGTGCCTTGGCTGCGTCGAGATCGTCGCCGAGGCTGTCGAAGATGGTCGCGGCCTTGGTGGACTCGGTGAGCTTCGCGGCCGCCAGACGCTGGGACCGCTCGCTTTCGTGCTGCTGGTAGACGAGCAACAGGACGATCCAGATCGGCAGGCCGCCGAGCATGTGCCACGCTGCCGCGTAGACAGCCTGGCTGTCGGCCCACAGGCCGGTCAGGGCCGTCGCGATCACCAGGGTGATCTGAATCCCGAAGCCTGCCATGGCCGCTGTCATCGCGCGGCGATAGACGAGCGTGTCGTTGAGAACCGCTGCCCGATTTCGTTCGGTGTTGTCGCCCGCCATGCCACTCGCCTCTGCGTCCGACGCGGTCTAATGTCCTGAGCCCTCCGATCTTACGGCCGAAGGGCTTCGTCTGCATGAACGCTCACACGATTTTCGCAATCCGCGGGATTCTCATGAAGCCCTCACGAATCTATGCGAGAAACATCGCATCCCGGCGGCCCGGCATGGCTGTGTACCAATGCTCGTTTTCACCCTCGCCCGCAATGCGTTCATCGAGTCGATCCGGCAGCCCGTGCAGGCTGTGCTGATCTGCGCGGGGCTGTTGGCGCTCGTCCTCAACGTCAACATCGCCGGCTACACGCTCGAAGACGACAACAAACTCCTCGTGGATCTCGGCCTCAGCACGCTGTTTCTGCTCGGCCTCCTGATGGCGGCCTTCACGGCGACGAGCGTGCTGGCGAAGGAGATCGAGAACAAGACGGTGCTCACCGTCGTGAGCAAGCCGGTGGGCCGCCCGCTGGTCGTCATCGGCAAGTTTCTTGGTGTGACCGCGGCGATCGCCACGTCGTATTGGCTCCTGTCGCTCGTCTTCCTGTTGACGGTCCGGCATCGTGTGCAAGCGAGCGTGCGGGCTGAAGACATCTTCGATCCGCCGGTGGTGACCTTCGGGCTGCTCGCCGCGGTGCTGACATTCGTGATCGCCGGCCTCGCCAACTATCTCTACCGCTGGTCGTTTCCGGCCACGTTCGCCGTGGTGGGGGCGGTGATGGCCACGCTGGCCTGGGGATTGGTCTCCTGCATCAGTCGCATCTGGCAGTTGCAAAGCCCGCTCACGGACTTCGATCCGCAGCTGGTCAGTGGCCTTCTGCTCGTGTTCGAGGCGATCATCGTGCTCACGGCGATCGCCATCGCCGCCTCGACGAGGCTGGGGCAGATTGCCACGCTGCTGGTGTGCTGCGGAGTGTTCCTCGTCGGCCTGGTAGGGGAGTATTTCCTGTCGGCGGCCACGGCCGGCCGCGAATGGCTGCGGCCGGTGGCGGCGGTCGTGCCCAACCTGCAGTTTTTCTGGCCGGCCGACGCACTCACTCAGGGAAGCACGATCACGGTCGGCTACCTGGGGATCGTGACCCTCTACACCGCGTGCCTCGTGGGGGCCGCCATGAGCCTGGCCGTGATGCTCTTTCAACGCCGGGATGTCGGCTAGCAGGATGCTTGTCGGATGACGGAATCTGTAAATTCCCGGGAATGGCTGCCAGACCTGCGCTGGGGAGCGTTGCTCGTGGCCGCCGTGCTGCTGGCCTACACGCGAATGTGGTGGGCGGGGTTCATCTGGGATGACGACGATTACGTCATCAACAACCAGTGCCTCTGGGCGTGGGACGGATTGTGGGCGATCTGGTTCGAGCCGGGCCGCACGCCGCAGTATTATCCGCTCACGCACACGTCGTTTTGGTTGGAATATCAGCTGTGGCGGCTCTATGCGCCGTATTACCACGTCGTCAATGTGCTTCTCCATGCCGCAAACGCCCTGCTTCTGTGGGCGGTGCTCCGACAGTTGGCGGTGCCCGGAGCCTGGCTCGGGGCGATGCTCTTCGCGTTGCACCCGGTCGAGGTCGAAACGGTGGCCTGGATCACGGAGCGAAAAAACACGCTGTCGGCTTTCTTCGGCTTCGCGTTTCTGTTGGCGTGGCTGCGGTATCGGTTTGGGCCGCGCGTCGTGCAGACGGCGGATGACGCCGCACAGGAGCCGGTCTCGTTTCTCTGGTTGGCGATCGCAGTCGCGCTCTTCGTGGCGTCGCTCCTCTGCAAAACGGTCACGATCACGCTGATCGGCGTCGTGCTCGTGATCTCGTGGTGGAAGACGGGCCGGGTGAGCGGCCGTGACTTCCTGGGGGTGGCACCGCTTCTGTGTCTGGGGCTGCCGCTTGCGCTGGGCACCGTGATGCTCGAGAAAGAGCACGTCGGGGCCATCGGCGCCGAATGGGCCCTGGGGGCGGCCGATCGGATCGTCCTCGCGGGCCGGGTGATCGTGTTTTATTTCACGAAGCTCCTCTGGCCGACGCCACTGTTGTTCTTCTATCCGCGGTGGGAGGTATCGGCGGCCAGTGCCTGGCAGTGGCTGTTTCCGGCGGCAGTCGCTGCGGCGTTGGCAGTGCTCTGGGCAGCCCGCGATACGCTGGGCCGGGGGCCGCTGGCCGCAACGCTCATATTCATCGGGATGCTCTTTCCGGCCCTCGGATTCTTTGATGTCTTCCCGTTCCAATACTCGTTCGTCGCCGACCACTTTCAATACCATGCGTCGGCAGCCGCCCTGGCGGGACTGGCCGCGGTGGCCACGCTGGCCGTCAGCCGGCTCTCGGATGCCCGGTTGCGCGCGATCCCGCCGGCGGCCTGGCTCGCCGTGCTGGCCTGCATCACGGCGGCTCAGACGAGGGTGTATATCGGCGTCGAACCGCTCTATCGCCACGTGCTCGCGCACGATCCGTCGAGCTTCATCGCGGCCAATAACCTGGGCACGTTCTATTCCCGCTTCAACAGACTCCCGGAAGCGAAAGCCCTTCTGCAAACGGCGGTCGGCAATGCCAGGTTTGATCGCCAAAAGAGCCTTGCCCTGTGGAATCTGTGTGACCTCGCCCTACGGCTCCCGGACAACCAGTTGCTGCTCAACGGGGCGCGGGAGGCATACGTTGTCGTCCCCTCATTGGCCAGCCGGGCGATGCTCGGTTTGGCGCTCGTTCGCAATGGCGAGATCGAAGCCGCTGATGAGCTGCTGAAGGACATCGAAACCGAAGAGCCGGATTCACGGGTCAGCATCCGGAATACCGCCGATGCGCACCACCTCGCCTTGGCCGAGGTCGCCGCAGTTCGGCAGGACCCGGCGGCGGCCAAGAAGCAGCTTGATTTGTTGCTCGAGGCCACGAACAACGAGTGGATGCGGCTGCAGGCGGGAATCCTCTTGGCCCGGGTCGGGCAAAGCCAGGAGGCCGTGCAGGTCTTCGGCCTGCTCCGCGATCATCCGGTGTACGGCGGCTGTGCGTTTTCCAACTTGGGCATGATCGCCCTGGAGCGCGGAAACGCCGAAGTGGCCGAGACATGTTTCCGAACGGCGGCGGACATGGATCCGACACTGCTCGATCCGTATGTCTGGCTGGCCAAAATCTATGGCCGGCAGAAGCGGTTTGCCGAGGCCGAGGCGAGCCTCGTCGAGGCCGTGCGCCGGGCGCCCGATGACAAGGATCTGGCGGCATCGCTGCAGACGATCCGTGCCGAGCAGGCGGCGGCGATCGCGGCCGAGAAGCCATGAACACGTCGCGTCTCATCGAGGCCATGGCTCCGCTCGTACGCCGCCACTGGGCATGGATCGTGGCCCTGGCACTCGTGCCGGTCGCGTGGGTCATGCACGCGGCGTATGGCATGGCTTGGGACGACTCCCCGCACGCGGCCTATGGCGGCCTCGTGCTCGAGTATTTCCGCTCCGGCTTTACCGACATGCGCTGGCGGGACGAGATGGGCCTGCTCAAGTTCTACGGCACGCTCTTCGACCTTCCGAGCGCCGCGATCCACCGGGCGCTCGGTGTCGATCTGATCCGGTATCGCCCGTTTCTCATGGCGGTTTCGGGCATCCTTGCCATCCCGGCGGTCGCGGGCATCGGCCGCATCGTCCGCGGGGAACGCTGTGCGGCCCTTTCCATCGCCGCGCTTGTCATGATGCCCCAATTCGTCGGCCAGAGTTTCATCAACTGTAAGGACATTCCGCTGGCAACGGCGTTTGCCTGGTCGTGCCTGCTCGCGATGCGGCTCTCGCGCACGAGCACGTGGCAGAACATGCTCGCCGCCGGGTGTGCGGTGGGGGCGGCGCTGTCGATTCGGCTCAACGGGGGCATGCTCGCGCTCGCCTTCATCGCCGCGCTCCTCGGGTTCGGCGTGGTGCAGCGGCGGCCATGGCGGATGCCCTTGCAGGCGATCTTTCGACTGGTGCAGCGCCCCGCGGCGGCCGTCGTGGCTGTGGCGGTGGTGGCGTTCGTCTGCCTCGTGGCCGTGTGGCCATATGCCCATCGACATCCGTTCACGAGCCTCGTGGAGGCATTTCGCGTGGCCGATGCCTTTCCCGAAAGCTACGCCGTGCTCTTTGCCGGCCAGGAACTCGACAGTAGTCGGCTGCCCTGGCACTATCTCCCAACGATGCTCGTGCTCACGGCCCCGTTGACGATCGTGGTGCCGTTTCTCGTGGGAGTGGGACTCGCCGGCACGGCGCTTGCGCGACACTGGCGGCGACCGGCGGCCGGGCCGCTCTTTCTCCTCCTGTTGTGGGTCGCGTTCCCGATCGCCTACGTCATCATCCGCCGGCCAAACATCTACGACGGCGTGCGGCACTTTCTCTTCGTGCTCCCGGCAGCCGCGGTGCTCGCCGGGATCGGCCTCGAGTGGGTGGTGACGACGGTGAGTCGCCATGGCCGCCAGTGGGGTGTTGCGCTCATCGGCGGCTGGGTCGTCGCCACCGCACCCTTGCTCCTGACGTGGCATCCATACCAATACGTCTTCCACAATCTTCTGGCGGGCGATCGACCGACGCTGCACGAGCGATTCGAGACCGACTATTGGATGACGAGCTACCGCGAGGCGGCGGAACACATGAACACCCTGCAGGCGCGGTCAGACCGTCCCCTCGGCCTGGTGATCGGGGCCAATCAGTATTCCGTCATCTGCTTTGCGTATTACGCCAACCCGCGGATGAAGATGAAGTATGGTCTTGGGCTCAGCGAAGCTTCGTCGCTCCCCGAGGGAAGCGATTATTTCGTGACGATTCCGCGGTATGGCATGTGGCGGAACTTCCCGGAGGCCCGGATTGCCCACGAGATCCGCCGTTGCGGAGCGCTCATGTGCACGATCAAGGCGAGGGGCACGGCAGCCCCCCAGCCGCGGGCACCGTAGGCCGCCGGGAAGGGGCTCACAGGAGGTTGTATTTCAGGATGCAGCGGATCGCGCTGGCGCCGTCCCGCCACGTGATCTTTTTACCTTCTTCATACGTGCGGCCCGCGTAATTCACCGGCACCTCGTAGATCCGGCAGCGTAGGCGGGCCACTTTGGCGGTGATCTCCGGTTCAAAGCCGAAACGATCCTCGCGCAGGTCGATCTTTTCGATGACCTCTCGTCGAAATGCCTTGAGGCAGCACTCCATGTCGGAGAGATTCACATTCGAGAGCATGTTGCTGAGCGTGGTCAGCAACCAGTTGCCGACGGCGTGCCAATAGTAAAGCACTCGGTGCGTTCCGCCGAGGAAACGAGTACCGAAAACCACGTCGGCTCGGCCATCAAGAATCGGACGAAGGAGGAGAAGGTGGTCGGCAGGGTCGTATTCCAGGTCGGCATCATGAACGAGGATGATGTCGCCGGTCGCAGCGCGAAATCCCGTGCGCAGGGCGGCCCCTTTTCCCTGATTGCATTGGTGGTAAAGGAGCGTGATGTCCGTTCTGTCTTTCTCCAATTGTTCCAGCCACGCCCGGGTGCCGTCGGTGGAGCAGTCATCGACGATCACGATCTCACGGCTCGTGTGTTGCGGCGTGGGCACGGACTCCAGTCGGGAGAGAGCGGAACCAATCCAGCGAAGTTCGTTGTAAATTGGAATGACGACCGAGATGCGCATGATGGATACGGACGACCTGGCGGAAAGCTTGTGTCGCGAGTTATCAGCTTGCCTCGGCCTGCTCGATGTCTTCGCCGCAACGAACCAGGCGGGCCGAGTTGAAGACCACGGCCAGGCCGCTCACCACATGCAGCATCGCCGCCATCACCGGCGTGACGTATCCCGCGCCGGCCAGGGCCACGAAGGCCACGATGAAGAGACCGCCGATGACCATGTTTTGCCGGATCACGGAGATGGTTTTTCTCGACAGATCGACGAGGAAGGGGATCCGGTCGAGATTGCTGTTCAATAGCGCGATGCTCGCCGAGTGGATCGCCACGTCGCTCCCCGCGGCTCCCATGGCGATCGAGACATCGCCGGCGGCGAGAGCAGGGGCATCATTGACACCGTCGCCGATCACGGCCACGCGGTGGCCAGACGCCTTGAGGGCGTCCACCATCTCGAGCTTCTCGTGCGGCAGCACCTCCGCCTTGAAGTCGTCGAAGTGCATCTGGCCGGCCACCCGCTTGGCCACGCTCGACCGGTCGCCCGTGAGGAGCACGAGCCGCGAGATGCCGAGCGCCTTGAGCCGATCCACGGCCCCCGCCGCCTCGGGGCGGGCGTTGTCTTCCAAGCCGATCCAGCCGATCGGTTTGCCATCGCGGACCACGTGCAGGAGCGAGAGCCCGTCGGCTTCGGAGGATGATTGTATCGCTTCCAGGGCGCCGCCCTCGATCGCGTGCGGTGCGGGCACCGCATCGACGAGCCACGAGGCCCGGCCCACGAAGACCGTGCTGCCGTCGGCGAACGACGCCCGCACGCCGCGGCCGGCCACCTCCTCGAAATCGCTCGGCGACTCGAGCGGCACGCGGGCCCGCCGGGCCATGTCGCTGACGGCCTTGGCCACGGGATGGCGGCTATTCTGCTCGGCCGAGGCCGCCAGACGGAGCAGTTCCGCCGACTCGACGCCGTCGATCGGGGCGAGCCGCGTCACCGTGAGCACGCCCGTGGTGACCGTGCCCGTCTTGTCGAAGACGACGGCCGTGATCGTGCGGGCCGCCTCGAGCGTGGCGACGCTCTTCACGAGCACGCCGAGCCGGGCGGCGGCGGAGAGCGCCGCCACCATGGCGGTGGGCGTGGCGAGGATCAGGGCGCTGGGGCAGGCGATCACGAGCATTGCGATCGCCCGGTTGAAGGCGGTGTCGGGGTTGTCCTTGAGCGCGAAGAAGAGCACCACGCCCACGAGCATGAGGATCGTGGGCGTGTACCACGCGGCGTATTGATCGACGAGCCGCATGATCGGGGTTTTCGTGCGTTCGGCCTGGAGGATCAAGTCCTTGACGCGGCCGAGGAGCGTGTCGGCGCCGGCCTTCGTCACCTCCACGTCGAGCACGCCCGTGAGATTGATCGTGCTGCCGAAGACCTCGTCGCCCTGGGCCCTCTCGGCGGGGATCGATTCGCCGGTGACGCTCGCTTGGTTCACGGTGCTGGCCCCGCGGATCACACAGCCGTCGGCTGGGATCGTGTCGCCGGGGCGGACGCGGACCACGTCGCCCGGCCGCAGGCCGGTGGCCTCGACCGCCTCTTCGCGTTCGTCGCGGCCCGAGCCGACGAGCCGGCTGGCCTTCGTAGGAGCAAGGCGAATGAGCGACTCGATGCTTGCCTCGGCGCCGGCGGCCGTCCGCCGCTCGATGAGCGAGGAGACGATCATGAAAAACGCCACGGCCGCCGCTTCTTGATAGTTGCCGCTGGCAACGGCACCGATCACGGCCAGGCCCACCAGCGCGTTCATCCCCGCCACGCCTCGCAGCAGATCCTTGAGGGCGGCGGTGACGAGCGGCGCGGCGAGGATCGCGACGGCAAGGGCCGCGGGCAGGGCTGCGAAGAAGGGCTGCTTCCACAGCCAGCCAGCCACGAGCGAACAGACGAGCAGTGTGCCGCCGACGAGCGTGGCCACGATCTGCAGCCGCAGCGACGGGTTCAACCGTACGGCCGGCGCAGTCGCGGCGGGCTCAGGCGAGCCCCTGTCTTCAATGTGGCTCGGACCCGCGATCGTGCGCTGCTGAGCTTCGGCGATGCTTGCCACTTCGGCTCACTCCTTTGGAAACAACATGCAATGGGAGAATACCTCGCCACTCGCGACGATACAAAAAACCGCGGCCGCCCGAAGGCGGCCGCGGCTCGATGATTGCATCGATCGATTCAAATCACTCGCCGCCGCCAGCACCAGCCTGGTCGGACGAGCCGAGATCCTTGAGCCAGATCTTGCCCTGAATCTCGGAGAGATTGCTGGAATTCAGCTCGTACCTGGCACTCGAGTTGTTGGCCGACTCGAAGCCGCCAACCTTGAAGGGACCGACCCAGCCGTCCGGGCCGTTCTCGTAGCCCGACTCGTCACGGATCTTCGACACGTGGCCGTCGGCGAAGAGGATCTGGGCCGATCCGCCCACGAAGTTGCCGTTGCCGTTCTT
>JBIIOK010000232.1:0-2959 GCA_044336985.1 Pirellulales bacterium
CGCATGACCGTGCGGGCGTGGGCGGCGCCGAGGCAGAGGTGCACGCCGAAGCCGAACGACACGTGCGGGTTCGGCCGGCGGTCGAGCCGCACCTCGTCGGCCGCCTCGAACACCGTGTCGTCGAGATTCGCCGAGGCCCAGCAGAGGCTCGCGCGGTCACCGGCCTTGACGGTCCTTCCGTGCACGTCGGTCTCCACCGGGCAGACGCGGCCGATGTGCGTGAGCGGCATGTAGGCCCGAAAAAACTCCTCGCTGGCGAGCACGATCCGGCTCGGGTCGTCCCGGAGAAACTCGAGCGCCTCCGGCCGCTCCGCCAGATAGCCGATCGCGCAGGCCACGGAATGGATCACGGTGTCGCGGCCCCCCGCGAACATCAGGTTCGCGAATCCGAGCTGTTCCGCCCGGGTGAGCGGCCGCCCCTGGAAACGCGCCGTCGTGAGCAGCCCGTAGAAATCGTCGCCGGGCTTCGCGGCCGCCTTGTCGAACTGCTCGTTGAGGTAGCGCTCCAATTCGGCCGCCTGCCGCACGCCATGCTCCCCGTGAAACACGTGCACGCCCCACCCGATGAACCGCTCGGCCTCGTCCTCGGGGACGTCGAGCAGCACGGTGAGCGCCAGTGACTGCAGCGGCAGGGCGAATTCGGCCACTGCCTCGATCGTGTCTCGGGACAGGGCATCCGTGAGCAGCCGATCCGTGATCTGCTCGACGCGGGCGATGAACGCAGGCTGTTTGGCCCGCAGGAAGAACGGCTCGACGAGTTCGCGATACTCCGCTTGGAGCGGCGGGTCGGTCTCGATCGGCAGCTGCCGCACGCTCCGCAGGTGCTCCTCGGAAGGGATCGGCACGCGGTGCGGGGCGTCGGAGCTGAACGTCTTCCAGTCTTTGGCCGCTCTACGCACGTCCTCGTGCCGCAGGATCATCGGGATCGTTTCCTGGTCGGTCGGCAGCCCGAGCGCGCCCGTCGTGCGGCGGGGCTCGCGAAACGGATCGGGAATCTCACCCATGGCGCTGTTCGGGCTCCGGGGTCGGCGGAAAGCCTCTACCTTACGCTCTTCAGCCTCGGTTGTCTTGCACGGCCAGACCGGTCGCCACCACAATCGGTTCATGCTGTGTCGGCCACGCCCCTTCTCCGCGCAGACGGTTGCCGTCGTGCTTCTCGCGCTCGGCGCCGCCGGCTGTCGGCCGACGGCTTCACACGGCATCTCGGATCGCCCGACGAGGCCCGCGGCCGAATCGCTCGCCACACAGGTGACCGCCGTGAAGGCTGGGAGGGCGACGCGGATCACCGCGCATGAGCCGCTCAGTGATGCGGAGTGGGAATCGCTTCGCGGCCTCGCCGGCCTCCGGGAACTGGTCCTCACCGCCGGTGTGGCCGACGACTCGCGGGCCGAACTGCTCGCCACACTGCCGCACATCGAGCGGCTCGTGCTGCGAGTTTCGCCGCTCTCGGACGCCGGCTTCCGCGCCTTGGCTTGCTGCGCCACGCTGCGGGATCTCAACGTGCCGCAGGCCGCATGCACACCTGCGGGCATCCGGGCGCTCGCGGCGTTGCCCGATCTCAGGAGCCTGCGGCTCGGGGGCGCGTCGCTCGCGAGAGCCGGCACCGAGGTGGGGCGGGCCGTGGCGGACCTGCCGAATCTGCGGTCGCTGCACCTCATCGACGTGCCCCTGGGAGACGACGGACTTGCAGCCATCGCCAGTCTGCCGAATCTCTGGAATCTCTACCTCGATGGCGCCGGGGTATCGGACGAGTCGTGGGAGGGGTATTTTGAGTCGCACCCGCGGGTGCACGTGCACGTCGATCAGGCCCACCACGATCGCGACCCCGGCCGCGATCACGACTGATCCGGCTTTTCTTCCGGAGCGAATCCATGCCCTCGTCGATCCGATCCCGTTGGCTGGTTGCAGGAGTCACCGCGCTCACGGTCGCCGCAGCCGCCGTCGCGACGTCGCCCGCCGCGGCGCTGCGCCGGCTGGCGGCCGAGTCGTTCACCGGCGCCGCCACCACCTGGATCGACTCACTCGATGCCGCTCAACGGGCCCGCGGGCTGCGACCATTCACCGAGGCTGGCCGGACCGACTGGCACTTCGTGCCGAAGGCCTCCCGAAAGGGCGTGCAGCTGCGAGACATGACGCCGGCGCAGGAGCAGGCCGCCCTCGCCCTCCTCCGGTCGGCCTTGTCAGAGGCTGGCTATGAAAAATCACTCCTGATCATGAGCCTCGAGGAGATTCTGCGGCGGCTCGAGGGGGATCGGGCCAAGAACATCCGCGATCCGAAACGGTACTTCTTCACGATCTTCGGCACGCCGGCCGACACGGGCACGTGGGGGCTCTCCATCGAGGGGCATCACCTGTCGTTGAACTTCACGGTGCGTGACGGGGCGGTCGTCGACTCGACGCCGCAGTGCATGGGGGCCAATCCGGCCGAGGTGAAGACCACGTTCGCCGGGTCGCCGGAGGCGGGCCACCGCGTGCTTCGCGACGAGGAGGCGGTCGCCTTCGAGCTGGTGAAGTCCCTCGACGCCACGCAGCAGGCGGCGGCCGTGACCACCGAGCCTCCCAAGGAGATTCGCGCGGCGGGCGAGCCGCAGCCGTCGCAGGAGCCTGCCACCGGCATCGCCTGGCGGCAGCTCACGAGCGACCAGCAGGGGATGCTCCGCCGCCTCGTCGAGGCGTATTGCGGCTGGATGACCGCCGAGGTGGCCGCCGAGCGAATCCGGCTCATCGAGACGACGCCGGGCGGCTGGGACGACGTGCGGTTCGCCTGGGCGGGGGCTCTCGAACCGGGCATCGGCCATGCCTACCGCGTGGAGGGGCCGACGTTCCTGATCGACTTTGTGAACGTGCAGCCCGATGCGGAGGGCACGCCCGCCAATCACATCCATTGCGTCTGGCGTGACAAGACGGGCGACTTCGATCTGCCGGCCCGATCGATCGAATCTCAGAAGTGAGAGCGCAT
>JBIIOK010000093.1:0-9830 GCA_044336985.1 Pirellulales bacterium
GCGAGCGGACATGCAGTGAGCGAAGGACAGGATGTCCGTAGCGAACGTCCGCCGAGAGGGTATAGGCAGCCCCGGGCCGGGTTGCGCGAGTTGAGTTAATCCGCCGGTTCGCGGCCCGCGACGAGATCGAGGATCGCGGCGCCGAAGTCGGCGAGGCGTTTTTCGCCGATACCCTTCACCCGCAGAAGCGCTGCGGGCGATGATGGCTTCTCCCGCGCGATGGCCCGCAGCGACTTGTCGTCGAAGATCGTCCAGGCCGGCTTGCCGCGGCCGTCGGCCACGCGGCGCCGCCACTTGCGCAGCCGTTCGAAGAGGTCGCGGTCCACGCCCTTCCAGTCGTCGACGTCAGCCTTGGCCGCCTTCGCCCTGCCGACGCGCGGCTCCAGCAATACCACGGCGCGACTGCCGCGGAGCACCTCCCACGACCGCTCGTTGAGCAGGACGACGGGCCGATCGCCAGCGCTGCGGGCGAGCAATCCCTGGTCGAGCAGTTGGTGCGTGAGGTTTTCGGCCGCCCGTTGGTCGAGCGTGGCGAGCAGGCCGAACGTGGAGAGCCGGTCGTGGCCATGCCGCTGGATGCCCTCCGTCTTCGCGCCCCGCAGCACCTCGCAGACGTGCCGCACGCCGAACCGCTCCCCGACCCGCGCCACGCAGGAGATGATCTTCTGCGCCGTCACCGTGCCGTCGGGCAGGCTCTCTGTCTCGCCGAGGCAGACGTCGCAGGCGCCGCACGGGTCGGTGCCGTAGGACTGCCCGAAGTATTCCGAGAGCGCCGCGTGGCGGCACCGCGCGGCCTGTGCATACCGCCGCATCGAGTGGAGGTGCTCGGTCTGGCCGGCGACCAGCCGCGCCAATTCGTCAGGCTCGAGTTCTGCCTCCTCGGCGCTTTTCCGCACGAGCGATTCCCAGCTGAAGACGTCGGCCGACGAATAGAGCAGCACGCACTCGGCGGCCAGGCCATCGCGGCCGGCCCGGCCCGTCTCCTGCTGGTAGGCCTCGAGGCTCTTCGGCAGCGACGTGTGGAGCACGAGCCGCACGTCGGAGCGGTCGATGCCCATGCCGAAGGCGACGGTCGCCACGACCACGTCGATCGTCTCGCGGGCGAATGCCTCCTGCGTCTTGTGGCGTTCCTTGGGGTCGAGGCCGGCATGGTAGGGTCGCGCGAGAATTCCCTCGGCGGCGAGCCGGGCGGCCAGTCGCTCCGTTTCCTTGCGCGAGATGCAGTAGACGATCGAGGCCTCGCCCGCATGCCGCCCGAGGATCTCGAGCGTCTGCTGGATGCGGTCGGTCCGCGGCACGACCCGGTAGCAGAGGTTGGGCCGATCGAACGTGCCGACGAGCACGTCGGGACTCCGCAACTGGAGCTGCGCGGCGATGTCGTCGCGCACCCGCGGTGTGGCCGTGGCCGTGAAGGCATGCAGGCTGGCCATCGGAAAGCGGTCACGCAGCAGGGCGAGCTGCCGGTATTCGGGCCGGAAGTCGTGCCCCCACTGGCTGATGCAGTGCGCCTCGTCGATCGAGAACCGCTTGACGCCCACCTGGGCGAGCAGATCCAGGAGGCCGGTGTTCACGAGCCGCTCCGGCGCCGTGAAGAGCAGCCGCAACTCGCCCGCGGCGAGCCGGTCGCGGACCTGCAGGCGTTCGTCCTGCGACAGGCCGGAGTGGATCGCGGCGGCGGGATAGCCGATCGCCTCGAGCGCATCGACCTGGTCTTTCATCAGGGCGACCAGTGGCGATACGACCACGTCTGTCGACTCGCCCACCAGCGGCGGCAGCTGGTAGCAGAGGCTTTTCCCGCCCCCGGTCGGCATGACGACGAGCGAATCGCGGCCGTCGAGCGCCGCGTGAATCGCCTCGGATTGCAGCGGCCGCAGTTGATCGAAGCCCCACCACTTCGCGAGCACCTTCGCGATTCGCGGATCGGCATTCACGGACTCGCTCGTCGAAGCTGCCTGCCCTGGCACTGCTGCACCTTAGCTGTGGATTCCGGGAGCGGCAGGATACCAGATTCGGTAGGACAGGCTTCAGCCTGTCGCCGTCGCTGACAGGCTGAAGCCTGTCCTACTCGCCGAGGTAGGCGTCGCGGACCCGCGGGTCGGCGGCGAGGTCGGGGCCGTTGCCGGTGAGCGTGATGCGGCCGGTCTCGAGCACGTAGCCGCGCGAGGCGAGGCGGAGCGCCGCCCGGGCATTTTGCTCGACGAGCACCACCGCGATGCCGCGGGAAGAGAGGCTCGCGATCACCTCGAAGATCTTCGCCACGATCAAGGGGGCGAGGCCGAGCGAAGGCTCGTCGAGCAAGAGGAGCTTCGGCCGGCCGACGATCGCCCTCGCGAGCGCGAGCATCTGCTGCTCGCCGCCGGAGAGCGTGCCCCCGAGCTGGTTCATGCGGGTGCCGAGCACGGGAAAGAGCTCGCAGGCCGCGGCGATGTCGCGCTTCAGCTGCCAGCCGTCGGGCTGCGTGAAGCCGCCCAGCTCGAGATTCTCGCGGACCGTGAGCCGCGGGAAGATCCGCCTCCCCTCGGGGGAATGGCCGATGCCGAGCCGCACGATCTCGTGGGGCTTTCTTCCCGTGATCGACTCACCGCGAAACCGCACCGCGCCCCCCCGGGAAGGCACGATCCCGGAGATCGCCATCAGGAGCGTCGTCTTGCCGGCGCCATTGGCGCCGATGATCGCCACGAGTTCCCCCTCGTCGACGTCGAGGGAGACCCGGTCGAGCGCCCGGATCGGCCCGTATCCCGCCTCGAGTTCGTGCACCTCCAGCATCGGCATCGCTCAGGCTTCTCCCCCGAGGTAGGCCTCGATCACCTTCTCGTCTCGCTTCACCTCGGCCGGCGTGCCCTCGGCGATCTTCACGCCGTGGTCGAGCACGGCCACCCGGTCGCTGATCCGCATCACCACGTTCATATGGTGCTCGATCAGGAGCACCGTCACCCCGCGGTCACGGATTCGCTGCACGAGCGTCGCCAATTCGGCGGTCTCGGAGGGATTCATGCCGGCGGCCGGCTCGTCGAGCAGGATGAGCAAGGCGCCGGTGGCAAGCGCGCGGGCGATCTCGAGCCGCCGTTGGTCGCCGTAGGGCAGCTGCCCCGCGATCCGGTTGGCGCTCGAGGTGAGGCCGACGAAATCGAGTGCGTCGAGGGCGCGACCGCGGGCCTCCGCCTCGGCGCGGCGGTTGGCGGGCGTCTTGAAGAGCATGGCCAGCGTGCCCCCGGGAATCGTGCGATCGAGGCCGACGAGCACGTTCTCGAGCACGGTCATGTTGTGGAAGAGGCGGATGTTCTGGAAGGTTCGCGAGATGCCCGCCCGCGCCACGACGTGCGGCGACCGGCGGCCGCGCTGCCAGACCGCGAGCGTGCCGGCAGCGCCCAGGAGCCAGCCGGCGACGAGGCCGGTCCAGCCGCGCCAGCGAATCCGTTGCTTGCCCGCGGCGAGCCGGTCAAGCACCTCTTCCTTGATCGCCGGCCGCTTGGCGGCGTCGGGCGCGGCCCCGGCGAGATCGCTCGAGTCGGGCACGGTGCCCGGGCCGGCCCGGCGGGCGGTCACCTCGGCCTGCAGCGCGTCGCGGAGCGCCCGCGCCTCGCCGAGATTCCGCTTGATCGCGAGCACGTCGCTGCCGTCGGCGCTCACCACCCGCCACTTGCCAGCCATCTGGTCGATCGCGAGCTCCGCCCGAAAATATCCGCGCAGACGGGCGGCGGCGCTCGCGAGCGTGAACGGCTCGTTGACGTTCATCCCGCGCTTCACGACCGCGAGCCAGAGGCGGTCGATGTCGACGGCGGCCGCGGCGAAGAGCAGCCCGGTGAGCAGGCCCACGCCCATCGCCGACCAGAACGTGCCGGCGGTGAACGCCCGCTCGAGCCGGCGGCCGCGGAAGCGCACCGAACCGCTCGTCGGCGAGTAGATGCCGCTGATCGTGTTGAAGGCGGTCGTCTTGCCGGCGCCGTTGGGGCCGATGACCGATACGATCTGCCCCTCGGGCACGTCGAGATCGAGCTCCGACACGGCCACGAGGCCGCCGAAGCGGACCGTCATCCGGTCGACGTCGAGCAGCGGAGCCGCTCCGATCGGTGGCGCGCCGCCCGCCGGCGGCATCGAGCTTCGCCTCATGGATGCGCCTCCCGCAGTTCGGCGGCCAGCCGACGCGACGGCACGAGCCCCTCCGGCCGGTAGCGCATCACCAACACGAGCGCCAGCCCGAAGATCGCCAGTCGCCAGCCGCTGAAGGAGAGCAGGCTCGAGCCCGTCGGGTTGATGTTCATCTGCTGGATCCAGGAATCGGCCCACGGCGCGAGCACGGTGTCGAAGCCGACGAGGATCGCCACGCCCAGGAGCGTGCCGGGAATGCTCCCGAGCCCGCCGAGGATCACGGCGCAGAGCACCATGATCGAGCGATTGAAGTCGTAGGCATTCGGATCAGCCGTCGTGGAGAGGCTGCCGGCATAGAGGCAGCCGGCGAGCGCCGCCACGGCCGACGACATCGCAAACGCCGAGAGCTTCACGCGGGTGGCCGAGATGCCCATCGCGGAGGCGGCGAGCTCATCCTCGCGGACGGCCACCCAGGCCCGGCCGAGCCGCGAGTTTTCCAGCCGTCGCATCGCCACGACGACGCCGGCGAGCGCGAGGAGGGAGAGATAGTAGAACCACCGCGGATCGATCGCGAAGGCGAGGCCGAGATCGATGCCGGCGACCGTGATGCCCGCGCCGGGCGGGGGGACGGGATTGAGCCCCTTCATGCCGCCGGTGATCTGCTCGAGGTTGCGGAGCGTCACCTTCACCACCTCGCCGAAGCCGAGCGTCACGATCGCGAGGTAGTCGCCGCGAAGCCGCAGCGTCGGGGCGCCGAGCGCGAGCCCGATTCCCGCGGCGGCGAGCACGCTCACGATCGCCGCCGGGAGCCAGCCGATCTGGAAGGGATACATCGGCACGGTGAGGATCGCCACTGAATAGGCGCCGATCCCGAAGAAGGCCGCGATGCCGAGGTGCACGAGGCCCGTGTAGCCCACCATCACGTTGAGGCCGAGCGCCAGGATGCAGTAGATGAAGAGCGTGGTCACCTGCCCGCCGAGCGCGCCGCCGAGCGCCGGGATCACGAGCGGCGCGAGCGCGAGCACCGCGAGCGTCACGAGATCCCATCGCTCCCGCAGAAAGCCGCGCATCAGACCTTCTCCTTCGTGCGCCGGCCGAGCAGGCCCTCGGGGCGGAATACGAGGATCACGATCAGGATCGCGAACACGATCGCACCGGTCCAGCGTTCACCGACATACGCGCTCGAGAGCGCCCGCACGAGGCCGATCACCAGGCCGCCGAGCACGGCGCCCGGGATGCTGCCGATGCCCCCCAGCACCGCCGCCGTGAAGGCGTAGAGCCCGTTCTGGAAGCCCATCTGGAAGCCGATCGTGTTGATGTAGAGCCCGTAGATCACGCTCGCCGCCCCGCCCAGGAAGCCGCCGATGAAGAAGGTCGCCGCGATCACGCGATCGACGTCCACTCCCACGAGCGCCGCGGCCGTCGGATCCTGGGCCACGGCCCGCATCGCCTTGCCGAGCTTCGTACCGCGCACGAGCAGGGAGAGCGCGAGCATCAGCGGCACGACGATGAGCACGACCAGCAGATCCTTCCAACTGAACTGCAGCCCCTCGCCCGGCAGCAGATTCGTCGACGGCAGAAGTTCGGGGAACGACCGGTCGGCCGGCCCAAGCCAAAAGAGGCCGATGTTCATGAAGATGAAGGAGACGCCGATCGCGGAGACGAGCGGCGCGAGCTTCGGGGCGTTGCGCAGCGGCTTGTAGACGATGCGATCGACAGCCACGTTCAGCCCGCCGCAGAAGAGGCCGCAGAGCAAAACGAGCAGCGCGATCCCCGCCCACGTGGCCGCCGGGCCCGCCGCCGCCAGGCCAAGCGCGGCCACGAGCGAGAGCGCCAGACAGGCCCCGAGCATGATCAGATCGCCATGGGCGAAATTGATCAGACCGATGATGCCGTAGACCATCGTGTAGCCGAGCGCCACCAGCGCGATGAGCGCGCCGTTGGTGAGGCCGATCAGGCACTGCTGGAGGAGAAACTGGACGGACAACGGAATCTCGCTTCGGCAGGACGGCGAAAAACGCCACGGAGAACCGGCGGTGTTTTTACCGCACGGCCGCGTCGTCGCCCACGGCACTTGCGTCGAGGACCTCCTCGAACTCGAATTTTCCCCCTTTGACGACGCTCACGGTGAGCGTCTGCATCGTCGTATCGCCATTCTCGTCGAAGCCCCAGCGGCCGAGGGCGCCGTCGAACTCCTTGAGCGCCAGCGCCGCGTCGGTGATCGCGCGGCGATCCTTCACACCGGCATCGCGGATCGCCTGGAGCGCGACACAGGCCGCCTCGTAGCCGTAGACGGCATAGGCTTCGGGAAGCTCGCCGAACTTCTGCTTGTAGCGTTCGACGAACTCGCCCCCCTTCCCCGTGAGCTTGTCCGGGGGCAGCCCACCGAACGTCACGAAGCAGCGGCCCTCGAGATTCACCGCCCCGGCCGAGTCGATGAACACCTGCTCGCGGCAGCCGTCGGGCACCATCAAGAGCGCCGTGATGCCCGCGCTCGCCATGTCCTTCGCGAGTTGCCCGCCCTTGCTCTGCGTCGTGCCCCCGAAATAGACGAGGTCGGGCCCGGCCGCCTTCACGCTCGCCATCAGCGACTTGAATTCCTGCGCCTTCGCGTCGATCGAATCGTGGCCGAGCACCTCGATGCCGATCTCGCGGCACCGCTCGTCGAAGAGATCCGCGAGGCCTTTGCCATACACCTCGTTGTCATCGAGGATGTAGACCTTCTTCACGCCGCGCTTCTTTGCCCAATCGGCCGACAGCGGCCCCTGCAGATCGTCGGCGGGCACGACCCGCGTGTAGTTGAGCCGTCCGGTGGGCCGGTAGACCTCGGGTTCGCCGGGCGAACCCAGACCGGGCTTCGTGAGGCCGACGGCCGTGTTGGCAGGCGACACCATGAGCAGGTCGCCGAGGTTCAGGATCGGCATCGACACCTTCGCGGCGCCCGAGTTGAACGTGCCGATGTAGGCCACCACGTCGGGATCCTGCAGCGCCCGCCGTGCATTGGCCGCCTCGGCCTCGCTCGTCCATTGGCCGGCGGCGGCGGTGGAATCGTCGAGGTCGAGATACTCGACCCGAAATGGCCCGACCTTTCCCTCGGCCTCGTCGATCGCCATCCGGATGCCGCGGACGATCGTGTCGGACTGCTGCTTGGCCGAGCCTGTCCGTGGCAGGCTCGAGACGATCTTCACGAGACCGGGATCCGCCGGCCTGCAGGCCGCGAACGACGCCAGCAGGAGCAGGAGGGCTCCGGTTCCGCGATTCCATGCTGGCCGTGCTGTCATGGAACGCGAATGTAGGGCCCGGATCGAAGCCCGGTCAAACCGTCGGCATTTTCACCAACCGCCAGGCGCGGTGGATCCGCTCGTTGCGGAAGTCCTCCGGGATCGTGCGGTTGGTGATCTCGCGGATCGCATAGAGCTTCGAGAGTTCCTCCGCGGCGAGGTGAAACCGCCGGAAGTTCGTCGAGAAATAGACGACCCCCCCCGGCGAGAGATTTTGGGCGACGAGTTCGAGCAGGCCGGCGTGGTCGCGCTCGACGTCCCACGGCGTCTCGCTCTTCGCCGACCGCGAGAACGTGGGCGGATCGACGACGACGAGATCGAACGGCGGCTCGCCCCGCTTCGACCGGTGCTCGAGGAAGGCACGCGATTCGTCGCGGACGATCCGGTGCCGGCCGGCATCCTTGAAGCCGTTCTTGGAGAGGTTCGTTCGCGTCCAGTCGAGATACGTGTTGGAGAGATCGACACTCGTCGTCTCGACCGCGCCCCCCGCCGCGGCATACACGGAAAAACTGCCCGTGTAGCAGAAGAGGTTCAAGAACCGCTTTCCATGCGCCTCGGCGCGGACCATGGCCCGCGTCTGACGGTGATCGAGAAAGAGCCCGGTGTCGAGATAGTCGGAGAGGTTCACCTCGAACTCGAGGCCGGCCTCCTTCACCACGATCGCCGCATGCCGCTGATCGACCTTCTCATACTGCCCGCCGGCCCGCTGCCGCTTCCGCACCTTGAGAAACGTCTGATTCAGCGGCACGCCGAGCTCGAGTGCGGCCGCCTCGATCATCTTGTCGAGCCAGACATCGTGCTCGATCTCCGTCCGCTCGTGCGGCCGCTCGTATTCGGCGGCATGGAGCCAGCCGCCGTAGAGATCGATCACGAGCGGGATCTCGGGGATGTCGCGGTCGTAGACCCGAAAGGCCTCGATCCCCTGGCGGCGGGCCCACTTGGACAGGTGCTTGAACCGCTTGGCGAGCCGGCGGCGGAAGTCGCCGATCTGGTCGTCGGTCGTGCGCGCGCGCGGTCGGCCGGGGCTGCGCGTCAGATCGTCAGCGCCGCGCGTCAGGTGGTCAGGGCCGTTTGCGCCGTCGGCGCCAGGACGGCAGAAGTCTCCTCGCGGGGATCTTTCGCCTTGGGGCTGCTCGGCGGGGCGATCCTCTTCAGGGCGAAAGCTCCCATGCTCGTCGAGCTTCAGCCGATCCTGGCTTGCGGCGGCAGCGCCTGAGTTGGGGCTGGTTTGCCCGTGGCCTTCGACCGGGGATGGGTGAAGGGAGGATCTGGGCCGGATCTCGACTTCGAGGAGCCGGCAGGCGATCGGGCCGTTCATGAGCGGGATGCGGTGCGATGGGCGGAGGCCGAGATGGCCGGCGGCGGGAGTGTCGGGGGCGATGATCGCCGCCCGCCAGCCGCCGCACTGCTGCACGAGCCAATCGCCGATTCTGCGAAAAAGCGCGCCTGCACGCGGCAGCGCGAGCCGCTCGCCGTAGGGCGGGTTCGTGACGACGAGTCCCGCCGGAGCCTGCGGCCGCGCCTGCTCGAAATGCTTCTGTTCGATCACGACGTGCCCGGCCACGCCCGCTGCCTCGGCGCAGGCCTGCGCCGCCTCGACCGCCTTCGGGTCGAGGTCGCTTGCCTGAAACAAACCATCGGGCTCACGAACGCGGGCTTCGAGTTCCTGCACGAGCCGCGCGGCGAGCTGCCGGTCGCAGTCGCGAAATCGAAAGAAGCCATGCCCCTTGCGCCGCGCCCGCCAGAGCCCGGGCGCCATGCCCGCCGCGATCGTCGCCGCCTCGATCACGAGCGTGCCCGAGCCACACATCGGGTCGAGCAGTGGCTCCCCCGGCCGCCAGCCGGCGATCTCGAGGATGCCCGCCGCGAGCACCTCCGAGAGCGGCGCCTCCACCTCCCCCATCCGCCAGCCCCGCTGGTGGAGCGAGCGGCCGGCGGCATCGCGAAACACCGTCGCGACGTCGCCCACCAGATGGAGCCCCAGCCGCAGCGTCGCTCCACGCAATTGCACGCTCGGCCGCTTGCCACTGGGAGTCCGCAACTGATCGACCAGCGCGTCCTTCACGATCTGGGCCGCGTAGAGCGAGTGCGTGAGAAACGTGTCGTGGATCGCGGCGTCGACGCGGAGCGTGTCGGAGGTCTTCAGCTGCTCCGTCCAATCGACCTCCTGCATCGCGCGGTAGAGCGATTCGGGCGATTCGACCCTGAATCTCCCCAGCGGCTCGAGCACGCGGATCGCCGTCCGCGATTCGAGGACGGCGCGGTAGAGCGTCTCTCTCTCACTGCCGGGCGCCGCGGAAAACTCGATCGTCCGCCGGCCGATCCGCAGATCCTGCGCGCCGACGGCCTCGAGTTCCCGGGCGAGAATCCACTCGAGCCCCTCGAGCGTCCGCGCGGTCAGCCGCGGCGGCTCGTCGAGCGACGGCGCGGGGAGCGGCCGGGGAGCCGGGGGCACGGACG
>JBIIOK010000165.1:0-4720 GCA_044336985.1 Pirellulales bacterium
CGGGATGCCAGCCAGTGGAGCCGCGCCCGCACGATCTCCTCCGGCGCGACATCGCATGCCAGCCGCACGTAGGTGCTGTGGTGCCGCGCCTCCGACTCGAACAGGCTCTGGTAGAAATCGCGAAGTTCCGGGTCGCTCACATGTTCGGCCAGCACCGAAAACCGCTCGCAACTCCGTGCCTCGATGAGGCCCGCCACGAGCAGCCGGTCGACCGCCCGGTCGGGCTCGGCCTTGCGGACGAGCTCGTGGAGCCGCTGGCCGTAGTTGCTCGGTTTGAGCTTCCGAAACGCAACGCCGCGGCGTTCCAGCAGATCCAGCACGAGACGGAAATGCTCGAGTTCCTCGTTGACGATCTCCGTCATCGCCCGGGCAAGTTCGACGTGGTCCACGTAGGAGAAAAGCAGGTTCATCGCCACGCCGGCGGCCTTCTTCTCGCAGTGGGCGTGGTCGATCAGGATCTCGTCGATCGAGGCGTCGACCTGGGCGAGCCAGCGGGCGTCGGAGGCGGATTGCAGGCTGAGCATGGGGCGTGATTGCCGGGGTGGGGCAGGGGATGCATCATAGCGGGCGAAAGAGGAGCCCGGCCCCTGCGGCGGGAAACGGAATGATCGCCTTCGACCGCCCCGACCAGCCCTCCGAGCGGAAGCCCGACCGCAACGTGCTCGGCGGCTCGCTCGCTCCCTGTTCGCGCGATCCGCTCACCGGTTTTTTCCGCGACGGCTGCTGCCGCACCGGCCCCGGCGACATCGGCGTGCACACCGTCTGCGCGGTGATGACGAAAGACTTCCTGAAATTCACCGTGTCCGTCGGCAACGATCTCGTCACGCCCCGGCCGGAGTGGGATTTTCCCGGCCTCGTCGAAGGCGACCACTGGTGCCTCTGCGCCGAGCGGTGGCTCGAGGCGGCGCAGGCGGGGCGGGCGCCGCCGGTCGTGCTCGAGGCGACCCACGAGAAGTCGCTCGGCATCGTGCCTTTCGAGCTGCTCAAGAAGCACGCCGCGCCGTCGGCATGAACACGCTCGTGCCGCTGGCGATCGGTCTGGTTGCGCTCCTTTACGCGTCGGTGGGCCACGCGGGCGCCACCGGCTACATCGCCGTGATGACGCTCCTGGGGCTCGAGCCGGCGGTGATCCGGCCGACGGCGCTCGTGCTCAACGTGATCGTGGCGACGATCGCCAGCGTGCAGTTCTTTCGCGCGGGGCATTTTCGTTCCGGCCTCTTCTGGCCGCTCGCGGCGGCGAGCGTGCCGTGCGCGGCGGTCGGCGGGGCGATCGACCTGCCGACGGGGGCCTTTGAGATGCTTGTTGGCGTGGTCCTGCTCGCGTCGGCCCTGCGGATCGTCCGCGACGCCCGGCGCGGTGGTGATGAGCCCGCGGAGGAAAGCGAGACCGCGCTGCGAAAGCCCATCCCGCCGGCTTGGCTCGCCGGCCTCGGCGGTGCGATCGGGCTGCTCTCCGGCCTCACGGGAGTGGGCGGCGGCGTGTTCCTCACGCCGGCTTTGCTCGCGCTCGACGCCGCGCCGGTGAAGCGGGTGGCGGCGGTGTCGGCGCCGTTCATTCTCGTCAACTCGCTGGCCGGCCTGGCCGGAGGCCTCGTCGCGGGCCGCCCGATCCCGCCTGTCAGTCTGCCGGTCGTCGCGGCCGCCGCAATCGGCGGCGCGATCGGCTCGCAGCTGGGCGCCTTCCAGCTGCCTGTCCGCGCGCTGCGCTGGCTGATGGCCGCCGTGCTCGCGGTCGCAGCCGTCAAACTCTTCGGCTTGTAGGATAGGCTTTAGCCTGTCGCCATTCAGCTTTAGCCTGTCGCCGTCACTGACAGGCTAAAGCCTGTCCTACTTGCTCAGTGGGCCGCGGTCTTCGAGAAGAGGTTCAGCACGACGACGCCGGCAACGATCAGGCCCATGCCCAGAATCGCCGCGCCGTCGAGCTTCTGGCCAAGGAAGAGCCAGCCGATCGCGGCGATGAGCGTCACTCCGGCGCCGCTCCAGACGGCATAGGCGATGCCCACCGGGATCTTTTCGAGCGTGAGCGAAAGAAAGAAGAAAGCGAGTCCATAGCCAGCCACGACCATGATGCTCGGTACGAGCTTCGTGAAGCCCTCCGAGGCCCGCAGGAAGCTCGTGCCCACGACCTCGGCCGCGATGGCAATCGCGAGATACATCCACTGGACCATTGCCTGACACCTGCGAGGAATGCGGCTGCAACCAGACGGCGGCCGGGCAGTGTATCAAGAGCGGCGGCGGCCCCGCAGGAAGTCGTAGTTCTCCCGCCGCATCCGCTCGACCGATTCCTCCACGCGGCCTGGAGATACCTCGTAGAGATCGAGCACCCGCCCGTAGAGCGCCAGCGCCGTTTCGAATTCGGCGGGGATCACGCAGTCGGCGCCGAGCGCCTTGAGCTCATCCACTTCCGAGACGTATTCGGTGCGGACGAGGATCCGCACGTCGGGAGCAAGCTCACGGGCCACGCGAACGCTCCGCCGCGTGCTTGCAGGGTCGGAGATCGCGATGACCAGCGCCCGCGCCCGCTCGAGCCCTGCATGCTCGAGGATGGGCGCGCGGGTGCAGTCTCCGTAGCGGATGTCGAGGCCGGCCGCACGCTGCGACCGCACCGTCTCGGGATTGAGTTCGAGGATCACGTGCGGCACGCCAAACTCGGCGAGCGCCGCCGCCAGGTTGCGGCCGTTGAGCCCGAAGCCGGCGATGATCACGTGGCCGGAGATGTCGCCGGCCGCCTGGCCCGGCGGCGGCTCGCCGAGCGCGCCGGCCAGGAAGGGGAGCTTACAGAGCCTGTCGAGCGCGGCCGGCATCACCGCCAGCGCCAGCGGCGTGACCGCCATCGTGAGCACGGCGGCCGCCAGAAAGGTCTGGTAGTCGTCGGCATCGAGCAGCCCGACCTCGGCGCCCCTGGAGCCGAGCACGAACGAAAACTCGCCGACCTGCGCGATCGCCGCGCCGGAGAGCAGGCTCGTGCGGAGCGGAAAGCCCGTCAGCCAGGCGGGCACGGCCGTCGCCAGCGTCTTCGCGACGATGATCGCGACCACGGTCACCGCCACGAGCCAGGCGTGCGCAGCGAGAAACCGCACGTCGAGCAGCATGCCGACCGAAACGAAGAACAGGCTCGCGAGCGTGTCGCGGAAGGGGAGCACTTCCGTGAATGCCTGGTGGCCGTATTCGCTCTCGGAGAGGGCGAGCCCGGCGAGAAACGCCCCGAGCGCGAGCGACAGGCCCACCTTCGCCGTGATCGCGGCCGTGCCCAGGCAGATGAGCACGATCGTGATCAGGAAAAGCTCGCGGTTACGGAGCCGGACGACCTCGTGCAGCATCGGCGGCACGAGTTTCCGGCCCGCCACGAGCACTCCGACCACGACGACGAGCCCCGCCGCGACGGCTGCCAAAGGATTGGCAAAGAGCGGGCGTTCGTGATGCCCGACATCGATCGATCGCTGGTCGCTCGGCGGCGGCGATACACAGGCCGCCTCAGCGAGCATCGGGACGGCGAGCATCGCGACCACCACGAGCAGGTCCTGGAGCAGCAGGACCGCCACGGCGATCCTGCCGTGCGGCGAGGCGGTCTCGCCGCGATCGGCCAGCAGCTTGAGTACGATCGCGGTGCTCGACATCGCGATGAGCAAGCCCGCGAAGACCGCCTGCGGAATCGTGCCGAGATACCACCATGTGGCGACCGCGACGACGGCCGTCGTGCCGAGAATCTGCGGCAGCCCGATCCGCGCCATCAGTGGCAGCATCACCAAGAGCCGCGACATCGAGAATTCGAGGCCTACCGTGAAGAGCAGGACGACGACGCCGATCTCGGCGAGGAGTTTCACGCTCTCGACGTCGGCGACGAGCGAGAGTCCGTAGGGCCCCACGACCACGCCCGAGACGAGCAGCCCGACCACGCTGGGCACGCGAGCCCGCCCGAAGGCGAAGACGACCGCCGCGGTGACGGCGAAGACGACGAGCAGGTCGGCGAGGAACATGGGGGCAAGTAGACCACTGGTTCGCGTAGACCGCCTTGCAAAGTAGACCGCTTCCTCCGGAAGCGGATCTGGATCCACTTGTGGAACAAGCGGTCTACTTTACGAAGCGTTCTCCTCTGGGAACGCAGTCTACGGGCCGGTTTTCGGCCTAGGGCGGGGATGGGCCGGTTTGGTAGTTTTTCTGCCATGACCGACCGGTTTCCATGGTGTGCGCCCGCCTGCCTACTTGCAGCAGCGGCATTTTCATTTCTGGCCTCGACAACAGCCCGCGGTGACGAAGGCGAGGCGGTGCTGCGCGTCGAGAGCGAGGTCTTCGTCGACGGCGAGAAGGAGCCCGTGGCCCGCAGCCTCACGCTCTTCCGCAACGGCCTCGCCTGGGACTTCCTGGAGCAGCCAAAGGCATCCGGCAAGGGGGAGAGCGACCTCACCGAGATCGTCCTGCACGACCCGGTGCGGGAACGGGCCGTCGTCGTCGATCCCAAGCGCAACCTGAAGACGCAGATCGACAGCCTGCGGCTCGAGCGGCTCAGCGCGTCGCTCTCGGCCTGGGCGCGCAAGTCGGACGACCGGCTCGTGCGGTGGGCGGGCGGTCCAGACTTCGGCGACGGATTCCGCGAAGAGGATTCGAAGCTCGAACTCGTCGGCCCGCGGGTGAAGTACGAGGTCGAGTTCGCCGCGGCCACCTCCGAGGATGACGCACAGCGTTACCGGCGGTTCGCCGACACGGCGATGCTCCTCAAGGC
>JBIIOK010000161.1:0-4869 GCA_044336985.1 Pirellulales bacterium
AAGAGGATTCGAAGCTCGAACTCGTCGGCCCGCGGGTGAAGTACGAGGTCGAGTTCGCCGCGGCCACCTCCGAGGATGACGCACAGCGTTACCGGCGGTTCGCCGACACGGCGATGCTCCTCAAGGCGCTGTTGCATCCGGGCGGCATCCCGCCGTTTCCGCGGCTGGCCATCAACCGCCGCGTGGCGTCGCTCGGCGGGATTCCCGCCACCGTCACGCTCGAGATCGACTCGAAGGCCGCGATTGTCGGCGCACGGCCGCAGGTGCTGCGGTCGGTGCACAAGATTCATCCGCGGCTCGTCGCCGGCGACCTCGAGCGGATCGAGGATGCGGAGGCCCACATCGCCATCGCCGAACAGGTCGATCTGGCCGCGTTCATGGAGGAGCCGGCGGCCGCGCCGTAGGATGGGCTTTAGCCTGTCGCCGTCACTGACAGGCTGAAGCCTGTCCTACTTCAGCGGCGGGCGGCAGGCCCGCGCGGGCGTCACAATGCAATCGTTCGGCAGACTTTGGGCAGGCCCCAAGAAAGTCAGCCCAACCGGACGATGTTTCCTCTAGCTCACATGTTGCCCAGTCCGTTGGGTCGGGACGGCGGGCCATGGTCAACCCAGGGGGACACGTGCTCTGCAGCCGCGTCGCGCAAGGTTGACACGCGTACAGTATCTCCATTATCATTCCAAACCAACATCATTTCATGGAGGATTACATGCTCGTACTTTCCCGCAAGCAAAACGAACGAATCCGGGTCGGCGACTCGGTGGTGGTCACGGTGGTCCGCGTCAGCGGCGACAAGGTGCGGATCGGGATCGAGGCTCCGGCAAACGTGCGGGTGCTGCGGGACGAACTCGAGGACGAAAGCGTCGGCGACGTCACGCTCGAGGGCAGCCTCGAACTGCCACTGCCGCGACTCTATGGCTTTGCCGGCTAGCGTGACGGCAGGCCACAATGCTGTCGTGAACACCATCGCCGGCAACCGAAGGCGGCCCTGGCTGCGACCGCTCCTGGCGGTGGCCGCGGTCGGCGGGTTGCTCGCGGTTTTGATCTGTGTGCGGCACGAGCCTGCCCTGCTTGCAGGGCAGGCCGTGCCGGATGCAGCGGCGGAGCGAGAGGCGGCCCGCCTGCTCACGAAGGCCGCGTCGCTCCATGCTGCGGCGGGCAGGCCGGGCACCTGGGACGCCGTCTTCTCCGATTCCGAGGTCAACGCCTGGCTCGCGACCGACCTACCCAAAAATCATGCCAGGCTCTTGCCAGCGGGGATGTCGGCGCCACGGGTGCGGTTCACCCGCGACTGCCTGGCCGCCGGGACCAGGCTTCACTGGGGGCCACTCTCGGCCTTCGGCTGGGTGGACCTCGAGGTGCGGCTGCGGGGCGTTAACCAGCTTGCCTTCGTGCCCCGCGACACCCGGCTCGGCCTCGTGCCGCTGCCGCCAGGCCTCGTGCTGGGACGGATCGCCCGGGCCATTGCCGCAACGGGCGCGGTGACGGAGATCCGCCGACTGGACGGAGAACTCGTGCTTGTCGTATCCCTTCCCTCCATGAGCGGCACCTCGGCCGCCCGGCTGCGGCTGGAATCGCTGCGTCTCGACGACGGCGAGATCATCCTCGCCGGCTCGACCACCAACTGACTCGAAACACTTCCACAACGGAGCGAGCATGGCACGGCTACGGTTCCTCGGCGCGGCAGGGATGGTGTCGGGATCGCGACATCTGATCGAGACCGACGAAAGCCGCGTGCTCTTCGACTGCGGCCTCTTTCAAGGCGAGAAGGACTTCCGCGAGCGCAACTGGCAGCGTTTCCCCGTGCCGGCCTCGTCGGTGGATGCGGTCGTGTTGACCCACGGCCACATCGACCACTCCGGCTGGCTGCCGCGGCTGGTGAAGGAGGGTTTCCAGGGGCCGATCCACGTGACCCCGGCGACGGCCGACCTGCTCGGCCTGCTCCTCTATGACTCGGCGAAGTGCCAGGCGGAAGACGCCCTCTACGCCAACCGAAAGGGCTATGCGAAGCACCGTCCGGCGCTGCCGCTCTACGAGGAGCACGATGTCGACCGCACGCTGCGGCTCCTCGAAGTGGTCCCCCGCGAGCAGTGGTTCGAGCCGGCCCGCGGGGTCCGCTGCCGCTACCACGAGGCGGGCCACATGCTCGGCAGTTCGTTCGTCGAGACGGAGGTGGCCACGCCCGGCGGCATCCGACGGGTGCTCTTCTCGGGCGACGTCGGCCGCTACAACGCCCCGCTCTACAAGGATCCGGCCCCTCCCGTCCCTTGCGACTACCTCGTCTGCGAGAGCACCTACGGCAATCGCGACCATCCCGACATCAAGCCGCTCGACGATCTCGAGCGGGCAACGAAGGAGGCGATCCAACGCGGTGGCATGATGCTCGTGGCCTCGTTCGCCGTGGGCCGCGCCCAGCAGCTCGTCTACCTGTTCCGCACGCTGATCGCCGCCGGCCGGATTCCGGAGATTCCGGTCTGGATCGATTCGCCGATGGCCGTCGACGCGACGGAAGTTTTCCGCAAGCATGTCGCGGAGCACGACTTCTCGGAGGCGGTGACGGAAGGGGTGATGCCGTCGCTCGTCTCGCCATTTTTGCGGATGGCGAAGACGGCAAACGAATCGAAGGCGATCAACGCCCACGATGGGCCCGGCGTGATCATCGCCTCCAGCGGCATGATGAACGGCGGCCGCATCCTCCACCACCTCGCCCAGCGGCTCCCCGACCCAACGACCACGGTCCTCGTCGCGGGCTTCCAGGCGGCCGGCACCCGTGGCCGCACGCTGATCGACGGCGCCCGGACGCTGCGGATTCACGGCCGCGACGTGCCGGTGCGGGCGGCGATCCGCCGCGTCGACGCCCTGTCGGGGCATGCCGACCGCCGCGAGATCGCCCGCTGGCTTTCCGGCCTGCCGGCCCCGAAACGGACGTTCCTCGTCCACGGCGAGCCCGCCGCAGCCCGCGGCATGGGCGAACTGCTGCGGGAAAAATTTGGCTGGGACGTGACGGTGCCGGCGATCGGAGATACCGTCGAACTGGACAGCTGACGCAACACTCACCACGGACGCATCATGGCGAAGAACTCGAAACCCAAGCCCACACTCCCGGCCAAGGCCTGCAGCATCCTCCCCGACACCACGCTCGGCAACGATGTGGCGCTCGTGGCCGAAAACATGGAGGCTATCCTCCGCTCCCCGAGCTACAGCCTCGCCCAAGATGACCGGGCGCTGTTGACGAAGACCGAGATGCGGGGCGTGCGGATGCTGCTCGAGCTCAACAAGCCGGAGCTCTCGTTCCTGGAGCACAACATCAAGTCGACCGTGATCGTCTTCGGCGGCACGCAGATCGTGGAGCGGCCCGCGGCCGAGCGGCGGCTCTCGGAAGCCCGGCGCAACCTCGCCGCGGCGCCGGGCGACAAGCGGCTCAAGCGCGAGGTCGATCGCAGCGAAAAACTCCTCTCCCGCTGCCATTACTACGACGCGGCCCGGGAGTTTGCCCGGCTCGTCTCGATCGACAACCAGTGTGACGATCGCCGTGACTTCGTGGTCGTCACCGGCGGCGGCCCCGGCATCATGGAGGCGGCGAATCGCGGCGCCTTCGACGTCGGCTGCCAGTCGATCGGGCTCAACATCAAGCTCCCCGCCGAACAGCAGCCCAATCCGTTCATCACGCCGGACCTCTGCTTCCAGTTCAAGTATTTCGCGCTGCGGAAGTTCCACTTCATCCTCCGCGCCGCGGCCGTGGTCCTCTTTCCCGGCGGCTTCGGCACGCTCGACGAGATGTTCGAGACGCTCACGCTGCGGCAGACCCACCGCATGCAGCCGGTGCCGATCATCCTCTTCGGCCGCGAATACTGGTCGAAAGTGATCAACTTCCAGCAGATGGCCGACGAGGGGGTCATCTCCGAGGAGCACCTCGACCTCTTCACCTGGGCCGAGACGCCTGAAGAGGCCTGGCTGCAGATCGTCGAATTCCACGAACGCAACCCGCCAGCCCAGTCCTGACGCCATGAACGACCCGCTCCACTTCGAGCCCGGCAGCGCGGCTCCCACGGGCCGGGTGGCGCTCGTCACCGGCGGCGCCCAACGGGTGGGCGCGGTGGTGGTGCGGGCCCTCGCGGCCCGCGGTTATTCGGTGGCGATCCACTGCCATCGCTCGCTCGCCGAGGCGCGGCAAATCGTCGCCGATCTCGAGGCCCGCGGCCTCGCTGGCCTCGCGGTCACGGCGAATCTCCGCGACGAGGGGCCGGTGCGGGCCATGGTGCATCGCGTGGCCGACCACTTCGGGCGGATCGACGCCGTGGTCACCTGCGCCGCGATCTGGAATCCGGCGCCGCTCGAGGACGTCACCGCCGACGACCTCCGGGCGCACTTCGACGTCAACTGCGTCGGCACGTTCGTCGTCGCCCAGGAGGCGGGCGCCGTGATGGTGGGGCAGGAGGCGGGCGGCTCGATCGTCACCGTCGGCGACTGGGCGATCGCCCGGCCCTATCCCAACTACGCCGCGTATTTTCCGAGCAAGGGCGCGATCCCCGCGCTGACGCGGTCCCTCGCCGTCGAGTTCGCCCAACGGAATCCGCGAATCCGGGTGAACTGCGTCATGCCCGGCCCGGTGATGCTGCCCCCCGATCTCGATCCCGCGGAGCGGGCCGAGGCGATCGCCGGCACGCTCGTCAAGCGGGAGGGATCGCCCGAGCATGTGGCGCACGCGGTGCTCTTTTTGCTCGAGAACGATTTCGTCACCGGCATCTGCCTGCCGGTCGACGGCGGCCGCACGATCGCGTGAGCCGGTAGCGCAAAGCGCACGAAAGCCCGCAGCGCAAGCAAGGTCCATCCGCCCTCCACTCCTACCAACGAAGCTCCCACCCGACCCAC
>JBIIOK010000096.1:0-9543 GCA_044336985.1 Pirellulales bacterium
TCAGGTGGAGCGAGAGGCTGAGCGTCCAGGCTGGACTCTCGTCGACGAGCTTTTGGATTCGCTCGCGAACGAGGGCCCACGAGAGTGGCTGCGACGCCGCGGGCTTGACCTCGCGTTTCGAGGGCTGCACGAGCGGCGGGAGGAAATCGATCGCTGGCCCACCGGCCGCGGCGGCATCGTCAGACCACGGAAACCCACCGACGACCGCCAACGACCTGACGGCCGACGGCGGGTCTGGAAAGGAGGGCTCAGGATTCCGCGGGTCTTCTGGATTCATGGCCGCTGGTGTCGAGAGCGTTATTCTCGACGCTTCCCGCGGGTTGCAATGCCAAATCCACGGCTCTTGACAACATGCCCTTCTTTTCCGGGGATGAGAGGGGTATGATGTTCGTATCACCCAAATGACGCGGGGTGGAGCAGCCCGGTAGCTCGCGAGGCTCATAACCTCGAGGTCGCAGGTTCGAATCCTGTCCCCGCCATTTCAGCCGTTTTGATAAACGGCGTAACTTCCGAAGAACCCGCGGTAACCCGAGTGGCTACCGCGGGTTCTGTCGTTTCGTGCGGCTCCGTGCGAACGGGTGCGGGAGCCTGCTGAGATGCAATTTGCACACTAGGTGCACAGCATTCTGCACCACAGGATTCATCGCCCCCTGCCCCGCCCCCCAGTCCATTCGTCGCGGTCGTGCCGCTGCTGCTCACGGGCACGGTCTTCCCTTGAGCCACCCCAACCTCAGCCTTGCGTAGCTTCCCGATGATCTGCTCCGCCGGGAACTTCTTTCCTCGTGGCATCTATCGCCCTCCCTTGGTTTGCACCACCAGAGATTCTCTCTCTGAACGTGGCGACGTTTAAGGGGGCCAGGTCACGCGACTGGTCTGTGATTCAACTGCCGGCTGATTTGTCTTTCCGCGTGTCGTGCCTAACATTCCGCTCGTTCGCGAACTTCCCGGAGCACTCCCTATGCCCAACGACCAGACCAATAACTGGCCAGACCTGTTGATCGGCCTCTACGACAACCTCACAGGTCGACGTGCTGAGATCACGTACGAGTTCGACAACATGCACATCAAAATTCCCAGCGGCACAGGCCCGTCAGCCGAGCATGCCGAATGGGTTCTGCACGGGACGATGAAGATTCGCACGCGGGACACAGGCACGTCCCCAAACTGATCTTGGCCGGGCGACTCACGGGAAGTCTCGATGGTCGCCCGGTCGTGATCAGTGCTGAAGACGGGCAGGTTACGGTCGATATGTCGACGCTCCGCTCGGCGTGGACACTGCGGAAATATGGCAATGCTGCTTTGCCCTTACTGCAGGTCCTGAAAGCCTCGAGCATCCCGCTGACGCTACGGCTCGCGGGCTCTGTATCGGTTCCGGTGCTGCCAAAGGCCGGGTGGTTCGTCCGGCTTTTTGCTCCAGCGCTGGTCACGGGATGAAGATGCGCAGAAACTGGCCCAGCATCAGCGCATAAAAAAAGGCACCCCGCACGATGAAACGTACGGGGTGCCGGAGCAAGCAGTCTGGGAAACCTGCAGATCACTCAGGCAGGATTACCGCATCGATCACGTGGATGACACCATTGCTGGCCTTGATGTCAGTCTTGGTGACGTTGGACATGCCCTTGGCAGTGCCCACCTTTATCATGGTGGCAGCGGGTTTTTTCGTTTTGTGAGGATCGCAGGCCACCCCGATTACTTCTGATCGGAGATGCCACGCGTTCGCATGGCGATGGAAGAGGCTATCGCTCGCGGTGATGAAAAGAGTGCGATGGTCGGTGCCTCCAAAGCACACGTTGGCGGTCCACTTCTCGGGAACTTCGATGACGCCCAGTCGTTTGCCGTCTGCTCGATAGACGGTCACACCAAGCTTTCCGTTCAAGTACAAGTTGCCCGCATCATCAAGTGTCATGCCATCGGGCGCGAAAACCTGCCGTGTGGCCCAGATGGAGCCGCAATGAATTCATGATGTTTTTCTCGTGCTCGTTCGTTTGATCAGCCGCGTAGCTGCATATGGTACTCTTTCGCCACAACAGCCCGCCGGGCAGCGGTGCTGGAACCCGACTTCAAGAACCAACGGCGAGCACCCCATGAAAGACCCAACCGTCCGCGGCGTCGTCCACCTGATCGAGGAGACCAAGACCTTCGGCCAGAAGGGCTTTCGCAAGCGCCTGGTGGTGCTCGAGCAGTCCAAGGGCACGTTCACCAACTTCATTCCCGTCGAGTTCGTGAAGGATGGCTGCGACGCGGTGGACGACCTGTCCATGGGAGACGAGATCGAGGTGACCTACCGCCTGAGCGGCCGCCGCTGGCAGCGGGATGAGGCCAGCGAGGCCAAATATTTCCTGAGTGCCGAGGGCCTCTCGTTCAAACGGCTGTCAGGGAGCGGGCGGGCCAGTGACGGCCCGGACGACAACATCGACCCCAACGACGCCTTTGCCGAGGCCGGTAACGACGACGTCCCGTTTTGAGGCGGCCTGCCCCGATCTCCCTTACCAACGGTTTCACGGCAGCCACTCCAGGTAAGAAACGTTCATGATGACCACGCCCACGCCATGCATTCCCGGGGCACTCATCCTCGCCCCCCTGATCCTCTCCGTGCTCGCGGCCTCCGCGGCACATGCGCAGCTCCTGCCCACCAACGGAAGCGTCGCATCCAGGCTTGGCCCGCTCGAACTAGAGACCGGCTACCCCACCGATGCCACCGTCGCGAAAGTCTTCGATGACATCGACTTCCAGCGAGGCTGCCAGGCCTACCTCTGGGCCCTGCCGATCATGGCGATGCAGCAATGGCAGAGCGAACACCTCACCAGGTTCGGAGCCGGCAAACTCGACTACGTCGACTACCTCACGTTTCAGGACAAGCTCGGACTCCTCACGGCCAACGCCACGACGCCATACATCATGGCGTTTCCCAACCTGAAAGAGACCGGCCCGCTGGTGTTCGAGGTACCCGCCGGCCCCACCGCAGGTGGCTTCACCGATTTCTGGCAACGTCCCATCACCGATTCCGGACAGACCGGACCGGACAAGGGCGCGGGCGGCAGATATCTGATCCTCGGCCCCGACGACCCGGAACTCGAGCCGGAAGGCTATTTCGTCTTCCGCTCGCCTACGGTGAACGTCTGGTCCGCCCACCGCGTGCTCGATCCCGATCCGGCCCGAGCCACGCTGCTCATCGAAGGGCTGAAGATCTATCCCTACAGCCAGCGCGGAAGCCCGGCCCCGACGCGTCACATCGCACCGGCGGGTCGCCCATGGAGCGGCGAACAACCGCGTGGCCTCGCCTACTGGGAAGGCCTCTCGAAGATCATCCAGGAGGAACCGGTTCACGAGCGTGACCGAATCATGATGGGAATGCTCCAGCCGCTGGGCATCGAGAAGGGCAAACCATTCACCCCGACCAAGCGGCAGATACAGATCCTCATCGACGCCGCGCAGACCGGGGAGGTGATGGCCCGGGCGATCGCCTACCGGAAGCGGTTCGAGGGTGCGAAAGTCTGGCCGGGCAGGAACTGGGAGATCTCGCTGTTCCTCAAGGAGACCAATCAGGAGGCTCCGCACCACACGCAGTTGGACGAGCGATCGAGCTGGTTCTACGAAGCCGTCGGCGTGTCCGTGGGCATGATGGGCCGCGCCGTCGGCGTCGGGCAGGTCTACCTCGAGGCCGCGAAGGACAGCCAGGGCCGCTGGCTCGACGGCGGCAAGACCTATCGTCTCACGGTGCCGAAGGGTGTGCCCGTGGCGCAGTTCTGGTCTGTCACCGCATACGACAACGAGACCCGCTGCTTCGTGAAGACGGGCGCTCCGCCGGATCGTTCGTCGCGTGACGCCATCGTCACCAACGCCGACGGCTCCGTGGACCTCACGTTCGGCCCTGTGGCTCCCGCCGGCGTGCCTGAGAACAACTGGATCAAGACGCTCCCCGGCAAAGGCTGGTTCAGCTACTTCCGCCTCTATGGCCCGACCCAGAGCTACTTTGACCGCTCCTGGGAACTGGCTGATTTCGAGATGATCCAGTAATCAGGGCGCGTCCCGTCGGTCCGGAAGATGTCGTGGAAGCAGGGCGGCCGGCCATACTGGCGGAGCTGCCGGATCGTCGCCTGCAGCGAGCCCTGATTGCCGTCGTTGTGGAAACTGACGACGTCCGAGTTGGTCATGCTTCGACTCCGGCAGGCCGCCGCGCCTGACCGATCATGCCAAAACATCCATTCGATTCATTCGAGGTCACGGCCCCCGGCCGCGTCAATCTGATCGGTGAACACACCGATTACAACGACGGCTTCGTGCTGCCGATGGCCATCGACCGCGCCATCCGCGTCCGCGTCACGCGGCGCCCCGACCGCACTGCCGTGATCACGAGTGAGCGTGCGGGCATCGTCGCCCGGGCCGAGTTCGATCTCGCTTTTCCGCTCGCGCCAGCCGGCCGCGGCTGGGCCGAATATCCGGCCGGTGTGATCGCCGGCTATCAAGCCTTGGGCTTCGCGATCCCGGGATTCGACGCCGCGATCACCACCGATCTGCCCGCCGGAGGCGGACTGAGCAGTTCGGCCGCTTTGGAAATGGCGGTCGCAACCGTCGTCGAGACGCTCTGTGGCCGCTCGCTGCACACCAGCGACAAAGCCCTGCTCTGCCAGCAGGCCGAGCACGCATTCGCAGGCGTGCCCTGCGGAATCATGGATCAATTCGCGGTCGCTCACGGCCGCGCCGGGCACGCGATGCTGCTCGACTGCCGGAGCCGCGAGGTGCGGCATGTTCCGCTTCCCGAACCTCTGGCGGTGATCGTGATCGACAGCGGCGTCAAGCACAGCCTCGCCGACGGCGAGTATGCGGTGCGCAGGCGCGAGTGCGCGTCGGCAGCGGCCGGCCTCGGCGTGCCGGCACTTCGCGACGCAAGCAGGGAACAACTCGACGCGGCCGCCGCGTCGCTCGCGACCGACTACGAGGTCTCCTGCCCGGAACTCGACGCGATCGTCCGGATCGCGGCGGGGTTGCCGGGCGTCGTGGGCTGCCGCATGACCGGCGGCGGGTTCGGCGGCTGCGTCGTGGCGATCGCGGAGTATGCGCGGGCAAGTGAAGCGATCGCTGCGATCCGAGCGGGATACCAGCGGAAGACCGGCATCGACCCTGCCATCTTCACGACCCGAGCCGCCGACGGTCCATCCGTCAGGCCGCTCGGCTGACGACACGACACAGGCCCTTGCGACGGAGCAGCAAAAAGGGGGCAGGTCCGAGACCTGCCCCCTTTCTCGTTTGACACGCCTGCGCGACGAATCAGCGGAGGCCGGCCGTCAGGCCACGCGCACCCTGCAGCATCGCGACGACCACGGCAACCCGGGGCGACAGTATGGTGAGCCCATACATCATTTGTGCCTGACGCGTCTTCGGCGGTGCCGCGAACAGCGCCACCATCGGACTCACTCGCGGCGCCACCAAGCCGATGCCGCTGAGCCGTCCAGCCTGGGTCCCGAGCCCGCCCTTTTGAAACATCAGCACGGCGCTGCTCAGACGCGGCGCAATCAGACCGAGCGGGCTGGCCGTAGGCAGCCCGGGCAGCGTCGGCATGCCGGGCACGAGCGGCTTATTCAGCCGGGCAAATACCCCCCCGGCAGACGAGCTACGATTGAGAACTCCGGCCGCTTGGGCGGTGTTCACGCCGACCGAGGCGGTGAAGGCCAAGAGAACCAGGATCACCGTGGCACGCTTCCGATACATGAGAATCTCCGTGATGGAATGACGAGGGCATTGATCGCGACACGGAAACGACATGAATTCGAGGGTCTGCCGATTCAAATCCGCTCCCTGAACCGGCTTGCCACGCGATCCGCAGGGGAATTCTTGCGGCGCCCTTCCTCGACGGCTTCGCGATTTCCCCGCTGAAAAACGTCCGCGGCCTCCTGAGCGGCGGCGGAATCGATTACCATTTCGGCTGGCAGAAAATGGTTCGGTCCGGGCCGTGCCCACGGCAAGCCCGGCCGGCGGTCCCGCGGCGGCATTGGGCCGTCCGCGAGCGGACAACCGGAGCAGTGAAGGAGCACTTGATGATTTCGTTTCGGTTCGAGCATGTCTGCGTTGAGTCGTTCGGCCTGCACTTCCCCACCACGCTCTTGTCTTCCGCCGAAATCGAGGAGCGGATCGCGCCGACCTACCAGCGGCTGAAGATTCCGGCGGGCACGCTCGAGCGCGTCAGCGGCGTGAGCACCCGGGGCATGTGGCCCACGGACGTGACGCCCAGCTCCGTGGCCACGGTGGCCGCCCGCGAAGCCCTCGACCGCTCGGGATTCCGCCCCGACCAGATCGGCGCCCTCATCAACTGCTCCGTCTCGCGGGATTTCTTCGAGCCGGCCACCGCCTGTCTCGTGCACAACAACCTCGGCATCCCCGAGGAATCGCTCGTGCTCGACATCACCAACGCCTGCATCGGGTTCAGCGACGGCATGATCATGCTCGCCCACCTCATCGAGGCGGGCACCGTGCAGGCCGGCATCATCTGCTCCGGCGAAAACATCTCGAAGGTGGTGCACACCACCTGCGAGCAGCTGCTCGGCGATCTGCGTATCACCCGCGAGAAGCTCCTGCAGATGCTGCCCACGCTGACGCTCGGCTGCGGCGCCGTCGCGGCCGTGCTCTGCCACGACAGCATCGCCACCAGCGGACACAAGTTCGTGGGCGGCGTGGCCCGGTCGGCATCGCAGCACCACCAGCTCTGCATCGGCAACGGCGACTTCAGCGTCGGCCAGGGGGAGGAGATCGCGCCGATCATGACCTCCGACGCGGCGCAGCTGATGATCGCGGCCGCGAAGCTCGGCGGCCGCGCCTTCCCCGACGTCACCGCATCGCTCGGCTGGTCGAAGGACCATGTCGATCACGTCTTCTGCCACCAGGTGGGCCGGCAGGTGAACGACGCCTTCTACCGCGAGATGGGTCTCGACTTCGACAAGGATTTCGCGATCTACAAGCGCTACGGCAACATGGTCTCGGCGGCCCTGCCGGCGGCCCTCGCCATCGGCGCCGATGAGAAAGACATCCAGCCCCGGGAAAAGGTGCTGCTCACCGCGTTCGGCAGCGGGCTCAACACCCGCTTCCTCGGGTTTGAGTGGTAGCCGCCATGAGCGGACCTCCCGCCATCGACCGCGTGCAGCTCCCCTCCCCTTTCGGCCCCTCGTATCCGTTTGCATCGCGATTCGCCACGGTCGGCCGGGGCGCGGCCGGTGGGCCGCAGGGCCACCGCATGCATTACATCGACGAGGGGAGCGGCCCCGTCGTCGTCTGCCTCCATGGCAATCCCACCTGGGGCTTTCTGTTTCGCAACCTGATCGCGAGCCTGCGGCACCGCTTTCGGGTGATCGTGCCCGATCACGTCGGCTGCGGCCTTTCCGACCAGCCCGCAGACGTCTACTTCAACGCGGCCGACCGCATCGGCCACCTGGAGGAACTCCTCGACCAGCTGGGCATCGGCCGCTTTTCGCTGGTGATGCACGACTGGGGCGGGCCGATCGGCACCGGCCTCGCGGTGCGGCGTGCCCACGATGTCGAGCGGCTCGTCTACTTCAACACCACGCTCGCCGAGATGAATCTGCTCCCTGGCATCATCCGCCGGGCGGCCTCGCCCGTGATCGGCAGGATGCTCACGCAGCACACGATGCACTTCGTGAAACTGCTCACGTCGCTCGGCGTCGCCCACTCCCTGCCGGAGGAGATCAAGCAGGGCTACCACCGCCCCTACCGGACGCATGCAGGCCGCCGGGCCATCTGGGGCTTCGTCCGCGACATTCCGTTTTCCCGATCACACCCCACGGCCCCGCTCATGGACGACATGGTGGCCAGGCTGCCGGCGCTCGCCGACAAGCCCGTGAAGATCATCTGGGGCATGAAGGATCCCTGCTTCCATCCGGGCATCCTTCGCCAGGTGGCCGCCCGCTTCCCGCAGGCCGACGTCGTGGAGATCCCGGATGCCTCGCATCTCGTGCTCGAGGATGCCCCCGAGCAGTCGATCGCCGCGGTGGACGATTTCCTGCAGTCGGCCGCCGATCCACGCCCCGCAGCGAGCGGACTCCATTCTTCCGCGAGCGGACTCTACGCCGCGCTCCAGTCGGCGGCCACGGCGGGGCCCTGGGTGTCGGCGGTGACGAAGGTCTCGTTTCCCCGCTGGAGCGACCGGCCTCGGTACGACGCGATCGATTTCGCCGCGCTCGCGGCCCGCATCAATGCCTACGAGCGCGGGCTTGCGGCGGCCGGCCTGCGGGCGGCTGAGCGGGTGATCATGCTCGTGACACCCGGCGCCGACTTCCTCGCACTGAGCTACGCCGTGATGGGCCGCGGGGCCGTGCCCGTGTTCATCGACCCGGGCATGGGCGTCGATGCGGTGGTGGCCTGCATCAAGGAGGCCGAGCCCAGCGGTTTCATCGGCGTGCCCAAGGCCCACCTGCTCCGCCTCAAGGCGAAGGAACTCTTTCGCTCGCTGCGTTTTTGCGTCGTCGCCGGACGGCTGCCGCTGTTTGGCGCGACGCGGCTGCGGGACCTGCTCGCGCCCGCGGCCGCCGCGCCGCCGCCGGTTTCGCGGCAGGACGACGACCCGGCGCTCGTCGCCTTCACATCCGGCGCGACAGGCCGTCCGAAGGGCGTGATCTTCACCAACCGCATGCTCACGGAGCAGCTCGCAGTCTTCCGCAATCAATTCGGCTTCCGCGGAGGCGAGCAGGATCTGCCGCTCTTGCCCGTCTTCAGCCTCTTCACCTCGGCCCTCGGGGTGGGGAGCATCTTTCCCCCGCTCGACCCGGGCCGCCCGCTTGCGCTCGTGCCGCAGCAGATCATCCGCGTGATGCGCGACCTCGGCAACCAGACGTCGTTCGGCTCGCCCACGCTCTGGACGAAGATCGCCGAATGCTGTCGGCAGACCAGCACGTCGCTGCCGCAGTTGCGGCGGGTGTTCATGGCCGGCGCGCCCGTCTCGCAGGCCACGCTCGATCTCGTGAAGGCCGCCTGTCCGCAGGCGGAGAGCTTCACGCCCTACGGCGCCACGGAGGCGCTGCCCGTGACGGTCGCAGCCGCCGACGAATTGCGGCAGGATCCGCCCGTGCTCGCCGTGACTGGCGAACAGGGCACGCCCGTCGGCCGCGCCATCGATGGCGTGACGCTCCGCGTGGTCGAGCCCCTCGACGGCCCGACCACTGGCCCGCTCGTCGACTGCCCGGACCGCGTGATCGGCGAAATCGTCGTCAGCGGCGGGACGGTGAGCCGCGAATATCTCGCCCGGCCGGAGGCGACCGCGGCCAGCAAGGTGATCGAGGGAGGCCGCCTGTGGCACCGCATGGGCGACATGGGCTATCTCGACGCAAGCGGCCAACTCTACTTCTGTGGCCGCCGGGCCCACGTCGTGACGACGGCCGATCAAACGTTTCACAGCGTGCCCGTGGAGAACGTCTTCAACCGCCATCCGCAGGTGAGCCGCACGGCCTTGATCGGCGTCGCGGGCATGCCGGCGCTCGTCGTCGAGCCGCGATCGCGATCGCTCGACGCAGCCGCCCGCCGCCGGCTCGCCGACGAACT
>JBIIOK010000097.1:0-9530 GCA_044336985.1 Pirellulales bacterium
TCGCGCGACACGCCCGGCCGGCTCATGCCTTTTGCTTCCGGCGCCACCGCGCCATGAGTCCCGCCGTAGCACCACAGGCAACCAGCATGAGCGACGATGGCTCGGGCACGGCGTAGGTCAGGTTGTCCATCGCAAAATAGGCGGGGGTGTTCAGCCCGTAGTCGCCGACGTCGCTTCCAGCGAAGGAAAACGACAGGCTGTCGATCGTGCCAAGTCCACTCAGGTCAAACCAATTCCATCCTGATCGCACGCCAATCGGATTCCCACCGCGTAGGTCCGCGAGAAAAAAAACTGCGGAACCAACTGGCGAGCCATCCAGCGACCCAGTGGCTGTGACCGAGAACCAGCCGCCTGACCCCAGCGGAACCGAGAAGCCTTCAGGGTCAACTTCCGTCATGATGCCGTACGTGTAGGTCGTGTTGGTGATCTGGAAGCCACTCGCGGTCACCGGTACCGGAAACGTGATCGTGGCGGCGCTCGAATAGGCGACCGCGTAGTTCGTCGACTGATAGCCGCTGCCCGGTTTTGCAGCGTACTGGTTCGTCCACGTTCCATCGGTCGTGTTCACTACCTTCGAGATGGCGAAGCCGTTCCAGTACGGGAAGCCCCAGGAGGCGTCGATCCCAAATGTGTTGGAGAATGACACGCCTTCCAACACAAAAGGCACGCTTACAGACCCACCCGCCGAAAGGTTGCCGGGATCACCATTGAGATAGCCGCTCGCGGGAAGATTCACGCTCTCGAACGTGATCACGTCGGCACGCGCGGCCGGGCTGACAACGATGCCGAAGAAGAGGAAGCAGATGCCGAGGCGGCGGGTCATGGGACGCTCCAGGGAGTGGCAAGACTCTCGCCGCCCGACCGTGTGATCGCGGCGGCGAGAATGCGAAGGTCTGTCGATTCAACGATCAGGCGGACGGAGCCATCGCCGGCGAGGCCATGAGCGCCGTTGGGGTGTCGGCTACGAATCTCGTCCTCCCAGGTCGGCCAATTGATCGCGTAGCGCTGGTCGAAGAGGTTGTAGCCGTTGATCCACTGGCCATCGGGCCAGGCTCCCGCGGCACATTCCCCGACGAAGATCGTCTTCGATAGGCCGTCGGCAATATCCCGTTCCGCGAAGCCACGATCGTTGACAAACACACCCTTAGCGGGATTGTTAGGAGTAAACATCCGTTCGCCGTTGAGGCCGCCGTAGTCACTTCCGCCAAACCCATTGACGAGCGCCCCTTGCCTGTCAGCCGATGGGCAAAGAAATACCGCCATCGCGGTCATCGCAGCGGTTGCGTTCGCCGGGTCGTCGTACGGCTTGGTCAGATCGAGTCGATCAGCGATTTCTTGCGATTCAAGCCAAGGTAGTATCCAGGCACTCCACGCCAGATTTCGTTTTTGTTTCTCGACGGCGGTTGCAGCGTTTGGCAGTCTCCACTCTGTGCAGCCCACCGGAAACTTCCGCTTGGCCAGCAGATGGCCGTGCAGGGCGCAGCCGATGTGGCGGAGATTATTCGCGCACGATGCCCGCCGGGCGGCCTCGCGGGCCGATTGCACTGCCGGGAGCAGGATTGCGACGAGCGCCGCCACGATCGCCACGACGACGAGCAGCTCGACGAGCGTCATGCCGGCGCGGGATCGCGCGGCGGTTGGCACGGGGCGTGTCGTATCCATACGATATGAGCGCACGCAAGCACATCGCAGCCCCCCGACGAGTGCGCAGCCCGAACCCGGACTGTTCACACCATCGGCGGCGCGATTGCTTGCAGGAGCGTTGCTCGAAGAACTGTCGACCGGCCGCACCGGAGTATTCCGATGCAACCGTGCCTGCCTCCCCGCCCGCGCAGGTTGGCATGCTCTCGAAAGCTGGTAGGTCTTCTGACTCCCAAGCTCAGCCGGCTGCATGCCTTCTCGCGAGCGTCACGGCTTTCGCCGCGCCATCGCAATGGCCTGATCACAGCCGGCCTCGTCGCTTGGATACAGCGGCGGGGCCGTCCCGGAATCGCACCGGAGTTCCCTGTTTGCCCACCGAAAGCAGCTGCGATCGGCGGGCCACCAGATTCGTGGAGGGCAATGTATCGGGGGGTGGGTGACTGTCAAGCAGCAGCGATTTCATTCGCCTGACCGGCAGACTTTCACACGCCGCTTTGCAACGTGTGAACCTGTGACGATCAGGGAACGAAAACGGCTGAAACTATGACGGTTTTCCGGCCTCGCGCCGCACAGTTTACGCACGACGAATGCGCGGCATTTCTTACCCAACGCGCAGACGTAAGTCGTTGCGTGAAAAAAACTTGGAGACACTCAAGCCGCCTTCGTCCATCCGTCGATAGCCACCTTGACCCCCGGGGCAATCACTGTGCCCGTCGGGCAACCAGGGGGCGGCAGCAACCTGCAATGCTTCGAGTCACGGAATGGCTCGACAGGCCTGTCGCGGAAAAGTTCGTGGATCACAACCTCGGGGCAACGAAGCCTCAAGAACGGAAGTCGACTTCCGGGTGCTCCACAAGCAAAGGAGATGTGGCTCGATGAAGCGTATGATGTTCCTCGGTGCGCTGGTTCTCGGTGTCACCGTTTGTAGTCAGTCTTTCGGTTTCGAGCTCCTTGACCGGATGCTCGGCCACAAGGGCTGCACCTCGTGCTGTGAGCCCGGCTGCGACGCCGGCAATGGATGCTGTGAGCCTGGCTGCGACGCCGGTAACGGCTGTGCGGAACCGGCCTGCGGTGCTGGTAATGGATGTGCGGAGCCCGCTTGCGACGCCGGTGCCGGCTGCTGCGAGCCGAGCTGCGGTGCGGCGTCTTGCTGCGGTGGTCGGAAGAAGCATGACCTCTTCGGCGGGCTGAAGGGCCTGTTCGAAAAGTGCAAGCGGAAGCACCACGGCTGCACGGACAGCTGCTGCGATGAGCCCGATTGCGGTGCTGGTAACGGCTGCTGCGAGCCCGCTTGCGGTGCTGGCAACGGTTGCGCCGAGCCCGCCTGCGGTGCTGGCAACGGCTGTGCTGAGCCGGCCTGCGACGCTGGTGCTGGCTGCTGCGAGCCCAGCTGCGGTGCGGCTTCTTGCTGCGGTACCCGTGCCCGGAAGTGCCGTGGCACCCCGATCCTTGACCTGCTCCGTGCGATCCACGAAGCGAAGAAGGATTGCCTGAGCCGTCGTCGTGCCAGCTGCTGCGATAGCTGCTGCAACGACCCGGATTGTGGTGCTGGCAACGGCTGCTGCGAGCCCGCCTGTGGCGCTGCCGGCAACGGCTGCTGCGAGCCGGCCTGTGGTGCGGCTTCGACCCCGGTCGAAGCGACCCCGGCTGCCCCGACCCCCGATGCCTCGGCTTCGGCCAAGGCCCCGGGCAAGGTCGTGGCGGTGAGCCGCACGGTGTCGGTCAAGTAAGTAGAAAATAGGTCGAAGCGGTAGAAACACCGTTGCCCGACTTCGGTCAGTGAGCTCCGCCCGGGAGGAAACTCCCGGGCGGAGTCGTTTTTTGACCTGGTGAGACAGGCTGAAGCCGATTCAGAGACAGGCTGAAGCCTATCCTACGGGAGGACGGTGGCGGGGGGGCCGGAGCGGGACACGCGGCCGGCGACGAGCTCGACGACGTTGGTCGCGGCCCGCTTCGCGAAGGTGTGGTCGTGGGTCACCACCACCATGGTCTGCCCGCCGCGGGCCAGGTCGACGATCACGTCGAGCACCTCCGCCGACATCGCGGGATCGAGGGCGCTCGTCGGCTCGTCGAAGAGCATCACCCGCGGCTGCATCGCCAGGGCCCGCGCGATCGCCACCCGCTGCTGCTGACCGCCCGAGAGCGTCGCCGGCCGGGCCGACGCAAACGAGGCCAGCCCCACGCGGTCGAGCAGGGCCAGCGCCCGCTCCCGCGCCGCCTCCGGCGACACCCGCGCCACCACCCGCGGCGCGGTCGCCACATTCTCGAGCACCGACATATTGGGGAAGAGATTGAACTGCTGAAACACCATCCCCACGTCGCGGCGCACCCGCTCGAGCAGCCCCGCATGATGCCCGCCCGGCGCGAGCGCGTGGCCCGCGATTGTGACGGCGCCAGAGTCGAAGTTCTCGAGGCCGTTGAGGCACCGCAGCAGCGTGCTCTTGCCGCCGCCCGATGGGCCTACGATCGCCGTCACCTCCCCTTCGGCGACGGCCAGGCTCACCGCGAAGAGGACGGGCACCGCCCCCCGCGCCTTCGAGAGCGCGTCGATCTTGATCATGGCGACTTCTCCAGCCGTCCCTCGAACCACCGCGAGACGAGCGACAGCGGCCAGCTCATCGCGAGGTAGAGCAGCGCCGTCACGATCGCGAGCTCCACGATCCGCCCCGAGGAGAGCGCGAGCACGCTGTAACGCTTCGTCAGTTCGATCACCGTGATCACCGAGCAGACGCTCGTGTCCTTGAAGAGCGCGATGAAATCGTTTGTCACCGGCGGCATCACGAGCCGCACCGCCTGCGGCACGATCACGTGCCGAAGCGCCTGCCACTTCGTCATGCCCAGCGACAGCGCCGCCTCGAACTGTCCGAGCGGCACGGCTTTGAGCCCGGCGCGATAGATTTCCGACTCATAGGCGGAATAGTTGAGCGCGAGCCCGGCCACCGCGGCAACGAGCGCCGGCAACGCCAGACCGATCTTTGGCAGAAGAAAAAAGATCGCGTAGAGCTGGAGCATGAGCGGCGTGCCACGGAGCACCTCCACATAGCCCGCCAAGAGCGGCTTGATCCACGCCGGGCCGTGGAGCCGCGCGATCGCCACGAAGAGCCCGATCAGGATCGCCACTGGAAACGCCGCGCAGGAAAGAAGCACCGTCATCCCCGCGGCTTTGAGGAGCAACGGCAGCGACTCGCGAGCGAGCTCTGCAAGGCTGCGGCGGCTCGCCATCGGGATCTCGGCCGCATCGCGGAGCGCGAGGACCTGCTGACGTCCGGCCAGATCCCAGCGATCGTAGAGCGCCTTGAGCCGGCCGTCGGCGATGATCTTCCCGAGGGCTTCGTCGATTGCCGCGGAGAGCCGCGGCGTGTCTTTGGCGGTGAGGATCGTGTAGAGCCCGCCGCCGAACGGCCGGCCCACCATGCGCAGCCCGGCGAAGCGGTCGGCGTAGAAATTGAAGATGCAGTCGTCCATCACGGCGGCGTCGAGCACGCCGCTTTGCACCTGCTCGAGCGAGTCGATCGTGCCGTCGTAGCCGATCACCTCGACCTCGAGGTCGGATCGCGAGCGCATCACGATCTCCGCCGCGGAGCCGGTGAGCACGCCCACACGCCACCGGCCGCCGGGGCCGTGGGCCGCAAGCTTCTCGAACGAATCGAGCGGCCCGTCGCGGCGGGCGAGCAGCTGCAGCGAATAGGCGAAGTAGGGGCGCGAGCAGTGGTAGTCGCGCCGCCGTTCTGGGATCAGCTCGATGCCATTGATCACGCAGTCGGCGGCGCGGCCGAGGAGCAAGGGCAGGCGATCCCATTGCCCCTGCTGAAACCGCGGCTTCACGCCAAGCTCCGCGGCGACGAGGCCGGCGAGCTCCACCTCGAAGCCGGTCAGCCGGCCGGGATCCTTGGGATCGAGGAAGACGTGCGGGCCGCCCCCTTCCTGATCGGCAGCCCAGACGAGCTCGCCCCGCGCGATCACTTCGTCGAGCTCCGCGGCGCGGGCCGGCAGCGCCACGGCCACGAGCGCCACGAGCGCGGCACACTTCCGAATCATCCCTGACAGCATCCGCATCCTCATCCCCATCATCCGGGCCCGCCGCGAAGCCGCCCCAGCCCCGCGGCCGGTTCTGCGAGCCGTGCGGCCAGCGCCGCCGATTCCTGCGCGAGCCGGTCGGCGCGGTCGATGAAGCCGCCCGCCTTCCCCGCCGCGTCGCCGAAGTCGGCGAGCAAGGGATCGACGAGCCCCGCCGCCGGCAGCCGCGAGACGAGCGCCGCGATGTCGCGGTCAAGCCCCATCCGCAGCCGCAGGAAGACGAGCCAGCGCAGGAAAAATCCGAACAGGATCACCCAGACGAATGCCTCCTCGAGGAACGCGAGCCCCTCGACGGGCCGGCCGCTCCAGAGGTGGCCGTAAAAAAAGTTCCAGCCGGCCCGCACGAGCACCGCCACGACGAGCGACGAGAAGAGCAGCTCGCAGCCGATCCGCAGGAAGGGACTGTCGATCCGACCGCGCCGCTCGGCCACGAGCTTGTCGATGCCGGACGAAAGCCAGCCCGCCGTGCGGTCGAGCAGGGTGCCCACGGTCGCCTGCACGCGATCGTCGTCGAGTCGGGCGCGGCCGACGAGCGGCTCGGTGATCTTCGCCCGCGCAGCCAGGCCCACGAGGATGCTGCGGGATTGCTCGACATCCGCCTCGCCAAGCCCGAGCTCCTCGATCGTCTGCCAGCTGCCGCGGCCCGCAGCGGGCGCGAGGCCGCCGCCGGCAAGGAGCCGACCGATCAGCCCGCCGCCAGCCGACCGAATCCGCGGCCAGAAGGCGCCAAGCGCCGCGACGATGTGGAGAAACGTCGCGAAGGGCCCGCCATGCCAGCGGTCGACGAGCTCCTCCGTAATGAGCCGCTGCCACGCCGACCGGCTCGCCCGCAGCTTCGACTCGACCGCCTTGCCGAGCAGCCCCTCGAGCCGCGTTCGCTGGTCACGCACGCCCGCTGAAAGCTGGGCCACCGGCTGCCTGAGCGGCTCGAGATCGCGGTGCGATTGCTGCAGGAACCAGTCGGCGAGATCGGCGGCACCGGTGCGGCGGACGCGCCTTGCCGCGCGGCCGACCAATTCCTCGTCGATCGCCCGCACCAATTCGCGAAAGCCCGGCTCGGGCTCGAGCCCCGCCGCGGCACGGCTGGCCGCGTCGAGCGCGTCGAGCCGGAAGATCCGCGGCACGTCGAAGCCCTGCGACTCGAGCTCGCGCCGCCAGTCGTCGCGGATGTCGGGGTCACGGGAAGCGTGGGTCTGCACGAAAAGCAGCGGCCGGCCCGGCGCGAAGGCCGCCACCTCGCGCGACACGATCCAGGAGCGGTATTTCTGGGCGGTGGCCACGAGCAGCAGCACGTCGCAGGCGGGCACCACGGCCTCGAGGAGTTCGCGGTTACGGTTCGAGTCGCTCGGCCGGGTGTGGCCGGCGGCGCCGGGCTGCGTTGGCGCGTCGCCCTGCGTGTCGGGATCAGGGCAGTCGACGAGGACGATGTTGGCCACGGCGGGCGATTCGCTGCGCACCACGCGTGCCTGCATCTGCTCGAGCGGCAGCCACGAGCAGTCGACATCCTTCGCGACGATCACGACGGGGTTCGTGGTGGTGGGCCGGGCCACGTCGCCCGCCGGGCTCACGTTGCCGCCGGCCAGCGCGTTGACGAGCGTGCTCTTGCCGGTTCCGGTGCCGCCGACCACGCCGACGACGAGCACCCGCGAGAGCTCGCGACGGGCGCGGTCGAGCCGGGGCTCGATCTCCTCCCAGCCCGCGCGCACGCGGCGGGCCGGCGCCCACTCCGGCAGCGATCCGCTCCAGCGCGCGAGCGACTCGACCAGTTCGTCGAACGTGGCATCATCGTGGGCGGCGGGGCTTGCGAGGGCGTCGTTGGTCATGCGCGTGAAAACTCCCGCCGCCATTCGAACAGGAGCCGCCGGGCGCCGGCCACCTCGGGCCGCGCGGCGGCAGTCGCGAGCCGGTCGATCTCTTCGAGACGGCCGCCGAGCACGACATCGTGGAGCGTCTCGGCAAGCACGCGGCTGCGCTCGGCCGACCAGCCCGCGAAGAGTTTTTCGATGAGCGGCTTGAGGCCCGCCATCGTGAGCCCGAGCGCCCCCTCGCCGGCGAGCGTGGCCGCCGTGCCGACCACGACGTCGCCCACGTGGTGCACAAGCGTGGAGATGCCGCCGGCCGTCGCCGCGGCGGCGGGCACGACGGCGGCCCCGGCGAGGCCGAGCCCCACCGTGATCGCCGGGCGGGCAACTGCGCCGACGTTGAGCCCCGTGAGGATCCACCGCACCATGCCGGGGTTTTCCGTGGAGAAGCGATCGAGCTCGGTGCGGACGAACGTGCGGTAGTCATCCGACACGATCGGTAGCGCCGCATGGCGGCGCTCGAGATCGGCATACCAGGCGGTGCGGTCGCCATCCACGAGCGCCGTGTCGAGCATCGCGGCGAGCCGCGGATTGCGGCGGCTGGCGTCTTCGAGCCGCTCCACGAAGTCGCCGAGCGCCTGCTTGAGCGCCGCCAGTTCGATCGCCGAAAAATCCTCCCGCTTTTCCTCGTCGCTACGGGCGACGCCCATCCGGCGGGCCGCCCACATCACGCCGCTGCCGGCGACGCGATACGCCTTGCTCACGGCGAGATCGAACGTCGACCGCCGCGGCTCGAGCCAATCCCAGATCTCGCTCCAGACGAGCTCGCGCGGCGCGGTCGGCAGCGTCACGCGCACGCGGGCCTCGTCGGCCAGCAGCTGCTTCGCCTCCTGCCATTCGCGGGCCGTCGATTCGAAGGCGTCGAGCCAGGCCCCGGCGCCCATGGCCGGGTCGAGCACGACGCCAAGCGCGCCGCGCATCGCCTCGAGCTTGATGCGGTCGAAGTCGACATGGGCCAAAGTCGCGGCGAGATCGGCCGGGCCAGCCGGCGCGGCCGAGATCCGCGGCCCACCGGCGGCAAACTCGGGCAGCGTGTGGAACTCGATCCTGCCGGCCTCGGCCTTCGCGAAATCGTGCGGCGCCGCATAGACGGCGAGCGGCTCGATGCCCGTCTCGGCCTTGAAGGTCTCGAGCCAGCCGCCGATCCGCTCCCGCTGCTGCGGCCAATTGACCATGTTGAAGACCACGATCACGGTCTTCTTCGCGGCGGCCGCGGCGCTGAAGAAATCGCGGACGGCGGCGTCGTTGTATTTCTGCTGGGTGAGTACGGCGATGAGCACGTCGCAGGCGTTGCGGACGAGCTCCGCGCGGTGCCAGTTCTCGCGGAGGGTGCCATCGACGTCGGGCGTGTCGAGCAGGATGAGCCGCGCGGGCTGTCGGCCGGTCGTGTCTTCGCGCCACACGAGCCGGTCGTCGTCGACGGGGGCGAGGGCGTCTTGCTCGCTCGCCCACGCGGTGGGGACGAAGCCGGGAAAGAGCGCGGCCAGATCGATCCGCGCGGCGAGCCCCTGCGGCAGGCTGGCCACCGGATGCCGCGTGCGGGCCGCCTCGGGAACCGACCTCGAGATCTCGGCGCCCACGATCGTGTTGGCGATCAGGCTCTTGCCGGTGTTGGTGCCGCCGCAGACGGCCGCCACAAGCACCGGCTCCCGCGATACCTGGGGCGCGAGCTTGCCGAAGAGCTGTCCATGCCAGTCGGTGTCGGCGGGGCTGGCGACGCCCAGCGCCAGGGCGAGCGGCTCGAGCGCCGCGAGCTGGCCGCAGAGCTCCGCGATGCTGCCGGCCCACGAGGCATAGGTGGTCGTCTGCATCGGAACGGACAAACTCTCGCTTCCTCAGGCTGCTCGGGTGCCGTTCATTGCCGCCCGGAAACGGCCGCGCTAAACTGAGCCCGGGAGACAGGCACGATTTGCCTCAAGTGTGTCTTCCCCCGTTTCAGCCCGCAAATCC
>JBIIOK010000235.1:0-2743 GCA_044336985.1 Pirellulales bacterium
TGCCCGTCTTCGACACCGTCGCCGAGGCCCGCGACGCCACCGGCGCCAACGCCACCATGATCTTCGTCCCCCCGGCCTTCGCGGCCGACGCCATTCTCGAGGCGGTCGACGCCGGCATCGAGCTCGTCATCGCGATCACCGAAGGGATTCCGGTGATGGACATGGCCCGCGTCATGCCGGTCGTGCATGCCTCGAAGAGCCGGCTCATCGGCCCCAACTGCCCGGGCGTGATCACGCCGGGCGAGTGCAAGATCGGCATCATGCCCGGCTACATCCACACGCCCGGCCACGTGGGCGTGATGAGCCGCTCCGGCACGCTCACCTACGAGGCGGTCTGGCAGCTCACGCAACTCGGCCACGGCCAGAGCACCTGCGTGGGCTTGGGCGGCGACCCGCTCGTGGGATCGAGCTTCATCGACATCCTCGAACTCTTCGAGAAGGACCCGGACACGCACGCGATCCTGATGATGGGCGAGATCGGCGGAAGCGCCGAGGAGGAGGCGGCGGCCTACGTGAAGCAGCACGTCACGAAGCCGGTCGCCGCGTTCATCGCCGGCCAGACCGCCCCCCCAGGCAAGCGGATGGGCCATGCCGGCGCGATCATCTCCGGTGGCAAGGGCACGGCCGAGGCAAAGCTCGCCGCCCTCCGCGACGCTGGCATCGAGGTCGCGGAGAGCCCGGCCGACATGGGCGCAGCCCTCGTCCGCGCCATGAAGTAGGACAGGCTTCAGCCTGCCAAAGTAGGGTAGGCTTCAGCCTGCCTAGTGGGGCAGGCTTCCAGCCTGCCACCTGCGTTGGGGCGATATAATCTGCGGCGACAGGCTGAAGCCTGTCCTACTCATGCGCATCAACCTGTTCATCCCCTGTTTCGTCGACCAGATGGCGCCACAGGTCGGAATGGCGGTGGCCCGCGTGCTCGAGCGGCTCGGCCACACCTGCGAGTTTCGCGCCGCCCAGACCTGCTGCGGACAGCCGAGCTTCAATGCCGGCTACTGGGACGAGGCGCGGGCCGTCGCGATCCGCGCCCTCGACGTCTTCGAAGGGGCCGAGGCCGTGGTGGGCCCGAGCGGCTCCTGCGTCGCCATGATGCGGGTCTTCTATCCGCAGTTGCTCGCGGGGACGGACCACGAGACACGGGCGCTCGATCTCGCCGCGCGGACGTTTGAATTCGGCGAATTTTTGGTCGAAAAACTTGGTGTCACCGACGTCGGCGCCCGATTCCCGCACAAGGTCACCTACCACGACGGCTGCCACGGCCTCCGCGAGCTCAGGATCAAGTCTGCTCCGCGGCAATTGCTCGCCGCCGTGCGCGATCTCGAGCTCGTCGAATGCGACGAGCCGGAGAGTTGCTGCGGGTTCGGCGGTCTCTTCAGCGTGAAGTTTCCGATGATCTCGACGGCGATGGCGGAGGTGAAGGGCGGGTCGCTCGCCCGCACGGGCTGCGACTACATCGTGTCGAGCGACCCGAGCTGCCAACTGCAGCTCGACGGCTGGATCGCCCGCAATTACGTCCCGCCATCCGGCCCCAGGCCGCGCACGATCCACCTCGCCGAGGTGCTCGCTACGGCTGCGGACTGACCGCCGGCCCCGCGGCAGGCTCTGCTGGCGCCGCGTCGGGCGACTCTGCCTCGGGCGTCGCCTCGACTACTGGGCGCCGCTTTTCCCAGTCGCCGGTCTCGTACGATCGCACGAGGCGAGCCGCCAAATCCTCGTCCTTGCAAGAGCGAGCCGCCGTTCGCAAAAGCGGCGTGCCAGCGTCGAGCATCAGCCGGGATCCTTCGAGTTCGAGCGCAGCCGGCGCGGGGGCCATCGACCAGGCCACGAGCACCGCCCCGGCGAGCGCGTAGCCCGCCAGCGCGCCGGTGAGCGTGCCGCCGATGCGGTCGACGAGGTTCGCAAGCCGCACCATTCCGTCGCGCACGACCGCCCCCACTGCCAGGCGGATGATAACGATCGTCCCGAGGAAAACGACCAGGAACGCCGCGGCGAATGCATGCTGCTCTGGGCAATCAGCCTGGACGAGCAGCGGCGCGATGAGGTCGGCCAGGAAGAGCGCCGCAATAAACGAGCCGAGCACCTGCAGGCCCGCGAGCGTCGCCAGAAATAGCCCGTGCTGCCAGCCATAGAGCGCAAGCCCCACGACGAACATGATCACGACAAGATCGCCGAGCGACTGCACCAGCGAGGCAAACAGAGTGGTCTGGATCATGAAGGCTCACTTCGAAACGCGGGAACACTCATTCACGCTCGTGACACCCGCGACGACCTTGTAGAGGCACGATTCGGCGAGCGTCCGCGTGCCGCCCTTGCGGGCCGCCGACCGGATCGCCTCGATCGACGGCCGACCGACGAGCAGTTCGCGAATCTTGTTGTCGAAGACCATCAGTTCATGGATGCCCGTCCGGCCGCGGTAGCCGGTGCCGTTGCAGGCCTCACAGCCCTTCTCGCGATAGAACACGTTCACCTTGTCGGCCGGGATGCCGTAGCGCTTGAGATCCGCCGGCGACGGCTTGTAGGGCTCCTTGCACTTATCACACAGCACCCGCACCAGCCGCTGGGCGAGCACCGCCGTGACGGCCGCCTGCATCCGCGTGGCTTCGATGCCCATGTCGAGTAGGCGGGTGATCGTCGTCGCCGCGTCGTTGGCGTGGACCGTGGTGAAGACGAAGTGACCGGTGACGGCCGCCTCCATCGCGATCTCGGCCGTCTCCTTGTCGCGAATCTCGCCCACGAGGATCACGTC
>JBIIOK010000236.1:0-2740 GCA_044336985.1 Pirellulales bacterium
AGCACGAACTCGAGCGGATGGCCGAGCGGCTCTGGAAGCGGGCCTTGTGGCTTCGCCTGTTTGTCGAGCGACTTTGACGCGAGGAAGAACGTCTTGCCCCCCTTGAATCCCATCGCTCCGTGACGGACGCCCTGCCGGAAGTGGCCGACGCAATGCAGCCCCTCGGCGGCCGGCACGAACCGTCCCGACCAGAAGCCCTCCTTCGGGGCGTAGCCGAGATCGACCATGTCGGGCACGAGGTCGGTCTTCCGTCCATCGGGGCCGATCACCTCGAGCTGCACCTCGTCGAGTGAACCGACCTTGCCGGCGATCTTGAAGTCCCGGTGGGCGTTGCCGTGATTGCCCAGGAACAGGTCGACGTGGACGACGTCATCGGGCCGGACGGCTTTGGCCGACACCTGCACCCAGGTGTCGTGGGCAACAACGATCGATGGAAAGAGAAGAGAAAGCATCCCGATGATCGGGTACGCGAGGCGAATCATTCGTCACTTACTCCCTGGAAAAAAGGCGGGCGATGCAACGGCTGGAAATCTGCAGCTCGAGACTTGGTTACTGTTCATTCACGACCTCGCCCCCGGAGCGGGTGCTCATCGCCCGCCATATGGCCGGCTCGATCGAGTCTTCCACGATTCGTACCGAACTGTCCGCCATGGCGACAACCACACCTGAGCCGTGCGCACTGCGGGCTCCAAACCAGCCGCGGCCGTGCGCGCCACAGTCGAGATCCGCTGCGTTGGGCACGAGTCCGGCGTCGAAGCCGCAGTTCCAGACACGCCCCCCCCAAAACCACGAACTGCCGCGCATCACGCCCCACGCCCTACCGGAGGCCTCGCATTCTGCGGGACGGCTGGTGACCACGGAGCCGCCGCGCAGCCAACCACCCGGGCTGTTGGAATTGTTCTGGAATGTGCTCGTGCTCAACGCGACGTAGTGCCGCCCGGGCCGACCGGGAGGAGTTCCTCCGGATGCAGGCGCCGTTCCCCCCGCCCCGAGCAGGCACTCCGAGGCGATCATCGTCTTGGATGAGCCGTCCGTGATGTCCTTGAACTTGTTCCTCGACCCGTACCAGAACAATCCGTCGGTCGGAAACTGCGTGTCGTAATTGACCTGCGTCGCAGTCGCTGTGCCGCTGCCGATGTTGAACATGTAGTTCGCACCGGCCGTGGCAAACGCGCTGGGCGTGCGCTCGGTGCTCGTCTGATCGAAGACCGGCTTCTGGCCGTCGCTTGGGCAGAGATAAAGCGAAACGACCGTCCTGGCTGCGGCATCGTGCACAGGATTGATGATCCCCTTGAACGACTGTGTCGATGGCGCGGTCGCCATCTGGCCAAAGTCGATGAGATCCTCGAGTCCGGCCTCCTCGACGAACGGCAGGATCTTCGCAAGCACACCGAAGCCCGATGCGTGATTCACGACCCCGCCAATCCGCTCACCCAGACCGGGAAAGCAACCCTTGGCCGATTCGTGGCTGGCGAGCCCCAGGCCGATCTGGTGCAGGTTGTTGCTACAGCTCATCCGCCGGGCCGATTCCCGGGCCGATTGCACGGCTGGCAGCAGCATGCCGACGAGTACGCCGATGATCGCGATCACGACGAGCAACTCCACGAGTGTGAATGCTCGTCGTCTTGCCGAAGAATGCATGACGACTCCCTCTGGTGATGGCGGCACACGCACGCGCGAGGCCCCGGCATTGCACGCTGCGATGCCGGAAAAGGCCTGCGCCATGGGCGACCGACCGGTTGGTGTAAGCACCAACTCAGGTCGATCGCGGCGGCGGCCCTTCGGGAGCGAGACGCTCCGAGAGAGATGATTCGTCGGTCAGGATCAACGATGCAATCGGCTCGGCGGCACGATCGCAGGCCATCACAGGTGGCGGCGGCAGGGCGGCCCCCACGGCCAGCCACTCAGCCACAATCCCTCCGCAGGCGAGCATCGCGCGAAGCACGACGGTGTGAACGGAAACGGGCGATTCCTCTTGCTCGCGTGGCTCCGGCGCCGACGACTCGCAGCATGAGGCTTTGGCCGCTTGCGCAGAGCACGCGGGCTTCGCGGCGGTCGAGCAGCAACTTGCCTCCGGCGCCGGCGCCGCGGCCCGCCGCTTGAGCGCCACGATCAAGGCGGGATCGATGCGGTTGGCCTTCGCCCAGGCCAAAAGCTCGGCGGGCGTGTTGCAGCAGCAGTTCGAAAAGCACTGCTCCGCCGTCGCACAGCCGCAGGGCTTGTCCATGCAGGGAAACGGCTGCGAACGATCCTTCACCGCGAGCCGCTTGGCGGCCGGCGAGTTGGAGGCAGCCGAAGAAGACGCTCCCATCGGCAACGGCAGGCCACTGGCCACGATGGCGTAGCCAACGAGGGCCATCCAGGCCGTGATCCGGTGGATGAAGGAAAAGCGTTGCACGAAGGCGAGAATACCACGCTCAAAAGCCGGGAGCCAGAAGGTCGGGCGATGCCTCGTTGAATTCCACAAAACGGGGTGGATCGCGGATGGACCTTGCTGGCGCTGCGGGCTTTCGTGGGATACGGAAGCCCGACGCGCGCGAGGAGAGTCGGGACGGCTGGCACGGAAGCCCGAAGCGCGAGCGAGGAGAGTTGACGCGGATCGCGTCGAAGGTCAGAGCACCCGCAGGGCGCTGATCGCGTCGGCCAGCTCGGCCCGAGCACCGAAGCCATCGACGGGCTCGAGGCCGATCCAGCCGCGGTAGCCCCGCTCCTCGAGCGCCGCCAACACGTTCGGCAGATC
>JBIIOK010000237.1:0-2739 GCA_044336985.1 Pirellulales bacterium
CCAGATTGACCGACGTCGTCGTCTTGCCGACACCACCTTTTTGATTCGCCACGGCGATCGATCGCATGGAAGGGCCTCGCTCTCGCGGGATGGGGGGAGCTTCCGCGGGGCGGAGAGAATAGGATCCGGCCACGACGGCCAAAAGGCCGGTTTCCCGGGGAAAAGTAGACCGCTTGGGAGGAATCTCGTTACGAAAGCCCGCAGCGCAAGCAAGGTCCTTCCGCGTCGCTTCCCAAGCCGGCACCGAAGCCAACCCGCCCTCTCCTCGCTAGCGCGTCGGGCTTCCGTGAGTCGTCTACAGGCTCTCTACCCACTTCCGCAGGCCAGCCTCGAGGCGGCCGAGGCCGACGCGTCCTGGTCGCCCGACCACGGCGGCGTGGCCGCCCGATTCGTCGAAGTCAATGACGAAAATCGTCGGCGGCTGTTCCGGCACGGCCGGATCGGAGAAGACGAGCCCGAGATCCCAGGAGTCTGCGGGCAGGCGATCGGCCGCGGGCTCGGCCGACCAGAGAAAATTCGCATCTTCAACGAGTCCGCGTCGCAGGTGCACGAGTCCCTTGGCAGACGTGATGTCGCGGCGATCAACCGCAGCGAGCCGCCCGGCCGCGCCGCCTGGCAAGAGCCGCACGATCTCCACCCGTGGCGCGGACGTGATCCGCCGGGCGGCGTCGGCCCCATACAGATCAAGGCACCTGCGGGTTTGCCCGCGCTGGTACCAAATGCCGGTTCCGGCAGCGGCGAGCCCGAGCAGCAACAGCCCGATCACGATCGTGGTGCCGCGGCCTCCGGTCGGCTGCGCGGCGGGCTCGAAGGCAGGGGATGCCGGGTTCGTGAGTGGCATGGGCGGATCGAATTCCCGCGGTGGAGGGCGGCCCGAGCGGTCGCCCGGTTGGGAATGTATACTCCGAAACGTTCCGGTTTCGAATCAGGAGCCTTGCGGATGCCAAACGCCTTCGATCCCTATCGTGAAGCGCTCGTCGTCGAGAACCACACCGTCTGGCCCGACGAATACGAAGACTGGTCGCGGGCCGACAAGTCGCGTGTCGAGGCCCTGTTGCATGCAAGCCCCGGCGAAGCGGCCGAACTCGACTATGTCCGCCAGCACACGGGCTTCGCCCGCGTGATCACGGTCACCCCCGCTGACCTCGAGCGCGTGAGCGTCGCCTGACCGTGTCGCACCGCACGATTCGCGTGAGGCTCGCAGGCGGCGATTCCCCCGACGCCGACCGGTCGTACGAGATTCTGATCGGCCCCGGCGCCACGTCGTCGGTCGGCAGAGCGCTTGCCGCCGCAGGAGCGAAGCGGACCGTCGTCATCGCCGACGCCGCCATCCTCGAGCCGCATGCGGCGAAGGTGATCGCGGCGCTGGCGGCCGCGGGCGTCGCGGCGGAGACGATCGCGGTGCCCTCCGGCGAAGCCTCGAAGTCGGTCGCCGAGGCCGGCCGGCTCTGGGAGGAGTGTGCGCGGCTGGCCGTCGACCGCGGCACGCAGATCGTCGCCGTCGGCGGCGGCGTCGTCGGCGACCTCGCCGGCTTCGTCGCAGCGACCTTCGCACGCGGCCTGCCCGTCTGGCAGGTCCCCACCACCCTCGTCGCGCAGGTCGATAGCGCCATCGGCGGCAAGACCGGCATCAACCTGCGTCATGGCAAGAACCTCGTGGGCGCGTTCTGGCAGCCCCGCGGCGTCTTCGCCGACACCGACTCGCTCGCGACGCTCCCGCGCCGCGAATATGTCAGCGGCCTCGCCGAGGTCGTCAAATACGGCATGATCCTCGATGCCGAGTTCTTCGCCTGGCTCGAGACAAATGCCGCCGGCATTCTGGCCCGGCAGCCCGAACCGCTGGTGCACGTGGTCGAGCGTTCGGCCGCCCTCAAAGCCCACGTCGTCGAGCGCGACGAGCACGAGCGGACGGGGCTCCGCGCCGTGCTCAACTACGGCCACACGTTTGCCCACGCCTTCGAGGCCGCCGCCGGCTACGGCACGCTCCTCCACGGCGAGGCCGTGTCGATCGGCATGGCGGCCGCGGCCAGGCTCGCCGAGATGCTCGGCCGAATCGGGCCCGATGTCGTCGCCCGCCAAGATCGGCTCCTTGAATCGCTCGAACTGCCGGTCGATCTCGGCGCCTTCACAAAGCACGCCCCGAAGGCGACTGCCGACGACCTGTTATCGATCATGGCCCGCGACAAGAAGACGCTCGACGGCCGGCTGCGGTTCGTGCTGCCGACCCGGATCGGCCACGTGGAGCTCGTCGACGGCGTCGACCCCGCGCTCGTCCGCCGCGTGCTCGCTTCGTAGTAGCCCGACGCGCCCAAGCCGGCTTCGGGTGACCCGTGCCCCGTCGCCGGACGCTCGCTACGGGCATCCATGCCCTTCGCTCGCTCGGTGCTGACTGCGCTCTCGGCATCCTGCCTTCGCTTGTCAGCAACGCCGGCGAGCGGGGCACGGGTCACCCGAAGCCTCCCTTCCTCGTAGGACAGGCTTCAGCCTGTCTTGACTGATGACAGGCTGAAGCCTGTCCTACTAAAAGCGGGGAGGCCCGGGGCTGCCTGTACCCTCTCGCGGGCTATGGAAGCGAGCGCAGGCAGGATGCCGAAGCGGAGGCGCTCACGCTGGCGAGCGGACATGCAGTGAGCGAAGGACAGGATGTCCGTAGCGAACGTCCGCCGAGAGGGTATAGGCAGCCCCGGGCCGGGTTGCGCGAGTTGAGTTAATCCGCCGGTTCGCGGCCCGCGACGAGAT
>JBIIOK010000023.1:0-25516 GCA_044336985.1 Pirellulales bacterium
TGGCAGGCTGAAGCCTACCCTACTTTGGCAGGCTGAAGCCTACCCTACCTTAGCCCGCCGAATTGGCGGACGGCTTCGTAGGCCACGAGCGCCGCGCAATTGGCCACGTTGAGGCTCCGCACCTGCGGCCGCGCCGGAATCGCGAGGTGCCGCCTCGGGTGGGCCGCCAGCAATTCAGCCGACAGCCCCTTCGACTCGCTCCCAAATACAAGCACGTCGCCCCGCGCGTAGGTCACGTCGGTGTAACTCCGCTGCCCGCCCACCTCGTAGAGCCAGTTCGGCTGCCGGCCGATCGCCGCGAGCCGCGCGAGAAGATCCTCCCACGAATCGGCAACTTCCCACTCGAGCTCGTCCCAGTAGTCGAGGCCGGCCCGCCGCAGGTAGTAGTCGTCGAGCTTGAAGCTGATCGGCTTCACGAGCCACATCTTCGCGCCGATCGCCACGCAGGTCCGCCCCACGTTGCCGGCATTCGGCGGGATTTCCGGCTCGTGGAGGACGATATGAAGGAGCGGGTCATACCGCATGGGCGTATCCCCGGCGGGGTGGCGTCTGCTATTGTTTCTTTCGAGAAAAGTGTCACACGAGGTGCAGCCTTGGTCGAGATCAAGCGAAATCCCACGCGGCCCGTCAGGATCGGCAGCATCACGATCGGCGCCGGCCACCCGATCGCCCCGCAGAGCATGACCGCCACGCATACGCAGGACGTGGAGGCGACGCTCGCGCAGGTGGAGGATCTCCACCGGGCCGGCGCGGGCGTGGTCCGCATCGCCGTCGACTCGAAGAAAGACGCCGCCGCGCTCCCCGCGATCCGCGCCGGCACGAAGGCCAACCTCGCGATCGATCTCCAGGAGAATTACCGCCTCGCCGTCGAGGTGGCCCCGCACGTCGACAAGCTCCGCTACAACCCCGGCCACCTCTACCACCACGAGCCGACGAAGCCCTGGCAGGACAAGGTGAAGTTCATCGCCGACGTGGCCGCGGCCAACGATTGCGCTCTCCGCGTGGGCGTGAACTGCGGCAGCGTCGATCCCGCCAAGAAGGAAAAATTCGCCGAGGACGATTCGCTCGGGCCGATGCTCGCCAGCGCCCTCGAGCACTGCGAGCTGCTCGACTCGATCGGCTTCACGCGGTATGTCGTCTCGCTCAAGGACTCCGACCCGAAGAAGGTGATCGAGGTCAACAAGCGGTTTGCCGAGGCGCGGCCCGACGTGGCGATCCATCTGGGCGTCACCGAGGCGGGCATGCCCCCCGACGGCATCATCAAGACGCGGATCGCGTTCGAGCAGTTGATCTCGCGGGGCATCGGCGACACCGTCCGTGTGTCGCTCACGGTACCCAATGCCGACAAGCCGCAGGAGATCGCCGCAGCCAACGCGATCCTGGCCGACATCGCCGCGGGCCGCGTCCGCAGCGTGGTCGACTACGGGCTCTCGTCGCTCAACATCATCTCCTGCCCGAGCTGCTCGCGGGTGGAGAACGAGGCCTTCATCGAACTCGCCAAGCAGGTGAAGGAGATGACGTCCTACGCGAAGGAGCACGCCATCACGATCGCCGTGATGGGCTGCCGCGTGAACGGCCCGGGCGAGACCGACGACGCCGACCTCGGCCTCTGGTGCGGCCCGACGCACGTGAATCTCAAGAAACGCAGCGCCGAGCTCGGCGCCTTTACCTATGACGCGATCCTGCCGAAGCTCCGCGAGGAGCTCGACAAGCTGATCGCCGCAGGGGCCTGACGACCATGCAGCAGCTTCAGATCGTCGATCCCTCCGCGAGCGCGTCGTGCGGCGCCGGAACCTCCGTGATGCCGTCTGTTGCCCCGGTCGATCCGGCCACCTGCCGGGGCACGTTCGCCATGGTCAGCCTCGGCTGCCCGAAAAACCTCGTCGACACCGAACGTATGCTCGGCCTCCTGCGCGACGACGGCTGGCAGCTCGTGGGCGATCCTGCGGGATCGGACCTCGTGATCGTGAATACCTGCGCCTTCATCGACGCCTCGCGGGCCGAATCGTATGCGGCGATCAACGAGATGCTCGATCTCAAGAAGGCCGGTCAGACACGGGGTGTGATCGTGGCCGGCTGTCTCGCCGAGCGGCAGAAAGACAAGCTCCTCGACGAGCTGCCCGGCGTGGACGCCGTGATCGGCGTCTTCTCGCGAGACGAGGTGGCCCGTTCGGCTGAGCGGCTCATCGGCCGGCTTGGCGAGCAGCGGAGCATCTTCAAGCCGGCTCCCGCGCGGGCCCTCGACGACTCGGGCCGGATGCGGGTCACGCCGCGGCACATGGCCTACCTCAAGATCTCGGAGGGCTGCGACCGCACGTGCACGTTCTGCGCGATCCCGAAGATGCGGGGCAAGCACGCCACCAAGCCGATCGAGGAGGTGGTCCGCGAGGCGAAGGAACTCGCCGCCGACGGCGTGAAGGAGCTCGTGATCGTCGCGCAAGACACGACCTACTACGGGATGGATCTCTACGGCGAGCCGCGGCTGGTGGAGCTGCTCGCGGAGCTCGAGAAGATCGAGGGCTTCACCTGGATCCGGCTCATGTATCTCTATCCGATGTATTTCACCGACGAACTGGTCGACGCGATCGCCGCCAGCAAGAAGATCATTCCCTATCTCGACATGCCGCTGCAGCACGCGAGCGACCCGGTGCTCAAGCGGATGCAGCGGCGGGTGGCGAAGCAGCCCACCGAGGCATTGCTCGAAAAGCTTCGCGCGCGGATCCCGAACCTCGTCCTGCGAACCACGTTCATCACCGGCTTCCCGGGCGAGACGCGGGAGCAATTCGAGGAAATGCTCGACTTCGTGCGGCGGTGGCGGTTCGAGCGGGCGGGCGTCTTCACGTATTCGCTCGAGCCCGACACGCCGGCGGCGAAACTCGACGGCCACATGGACGAGGCGGAGAAGGTGTCGCGCCGCGACGAGCTCATGCGGGAGCAGCAGAAAATCGCCCACGAGCACAGCCGGGCGCAGGTGGGCAAGGTGCTCGACGTGATCGTCGATCGCCAGAGCGAGGAGCGGGAGGATGTCTGGATCGGCCGCACGTATGCCGATGCCCCCGACATCGACTGCGTGGTCTACGTGACGGCTCCCGGCAGCTCCGCGAAGCAGCCGCTCACCGGGAAGATCATTCCGGTCGAGATCGTGGCCTCGAGCGGCTACGACCTCGCCGGCGTTCCGGTGTGAGCAAGTAGTCCACTTCGAAAGTAGTCCGCTTCGTCCCGAAGCGGAACTGGACCCGCTTGCGGCGCAAGCGGTCTACTTCTGACAGGCTGAAGCCTGTCCTACTTTTGGAAGCGGGGAGGCGAGCGGGTCGGCGAAAGCTCGACGAGCGTATGCAATTTCGACCTTCTGAGGTCGGAATCGCCGTAGGTCGTGTGCGGAGAAATTGCAGCGCGAAGGCGACTTTTGCCGCCCGCTCGCCGGCGAGACACCAAAACCCGATACGACTTAGAATGTTCCGCATGAGCAACTCCCCTGCACTCGATCGCGTGTGGACCGTGCCGAACATTCTTTCGGCGGCGCGGCTGCTGCTCGCGCTCGTGCTCTTCGCCGCGATCGAATGGCAGGTGTGGTCGGCGGCGTTCGGGCTCTTCCTGGTCGCCGCCTCGACCGACTGGGTCGATGGCTGGTGGGCGCGGCGGTTCAACCAGGTGAGCCGGCTCGGCAGGATCTTCGATCCGCTCGTCGACAAGGTGATCGTCTGCGGCGCGTTTGTCCTGCTCGCCGGCCGCGGCGGAGCGTCCGCCATCCTGCCCTGGATGGCCGTCGTGGTGGTCGTGCGGGAACTGGTCGTCACGGCCGTCCGCGCCGAAATGGAGCGGGCCGGCCACGATTTTTCGGCGGGGCCGGCGGGCAAGCTGAAGATGGTGCTGCAGTGCCTCGCGATCGCGCTCGAGCTTGCGGCGCGGGCCTGGCCGGAGGCGGCGATCGGCGGCGTGGGCGTCGCGGAGGCTGCCGGGTGGGTGGCATGGGCCGCCGTTGCGACGACGATCTATTCGGGGCTCGAGTATCTCGTGGCCGCCCGTGGCCTCGTGACCGGGGCAGGGCAGTGAAGTCCGTAGCGCAGCCGATGCAGTCGTTCGAAGTGGATGACCGCCGCGAGCCGGTGCCCTGGGGCGGGATCGACGTGGCGATCCTCGTCTATCTCTGGCTCTGCTGCCAGATGCTCTCCTCGGCGCTCGCGGCCAAGCCGATGACCGTCGGCGACCAGCTCGTCGGCGGGGCGATCGCCATGGCGTCGGCCACGAGCCTGGGCGCCGCCTATCTGCTCCGCCGCGGCGCGTCGTGGCGGTCGGTCGGGCTATCGCTCGACCATGTTTTCGCGCACGCGCGGCTCGGGGCCTTGGCCTGTGCGCTCGCCATCGTGCCGCTGCTCGGCTGCGCGGGGCTGCTCGACAGGCTCGTGCCTTACAAGCATCCGATCATCGACTTTCTGCTCGAGCACCGTGGGCCCCGCGCGATCCTGGCCGTGACGCTGGCGGCGGTCGTGGTGGCGCCGGTGGCCGAGGAGTTTTTCTTTCGGCGCGTCCTTCAGGGCTGGCTGGAGAAGGTGTGGGGCGGTTGGCAGGCGATCCTCACGTCGGCGGTGATCTTCGGGCTGGCCCACCTGGGCCACGGCCTCGGCTGGATCCCGCTCGTGGGCTTCGGCGTCGTGGCCGGCTACCTGGCCCGGCTGACCGGCTCGATCCTGCCCGGGATCGTGCTTCACGCCCTCTTCAATGCCGCGAGCCTCGCCCTCGTGATCTGGCAGACCACGCCGGCTCCGGCCCCCTGAACTCAACACCGCGGCGGCGTGAAACCGATCTGGTGTGGGGATCGGGGTTTTGGCAGCATCCCGTCCGCTCGACCCAGCCGCCCCGGAAGCCACGTTGCCCGTGTCTCGACCGCTTGCCACCCGCCTCGCCGACGCCGCCGCCTATGCGGCTGTGCGTGTCGCCATCTGCGTGGTGCAGAGCCTGCCGCGGAGCACCTGCGAGCGGGTGGCGCGGAGCTGGTCCGACTTCCTTGCCAACCGGGTGAAGATCCGCCGCCGCGTCGTCCGCGACAACCTTCGGCTCGCCTTCCCTGACTGGTCGAATGAGCAGTGCCGCGACGTGGCACGGGGCATGTGGGAGCACCTGCTCCTGATGGTGATAGAAATCGCCCATGCGCCGCGGGTAATCCAGAAGACCACCTGGCGGAAGCATCTGCGGATCGAAGGCATGGAAGAGCTGGTGCGGACGCTCTGGCTCGATCGGCCGAAGGTGATCCTCTCCGGCCACTTCGGCAACTTCGAGCTTGCCGCCTATCTCTTCGGCGTCTTCGGCTTCCGGATCTTCTCGGTGGCCCGAGAACTCGACAACCCGCTGCTGGACGAATTCGTGACGAAGTTTCGCGAGTCGCGCGGGCAGCGGATCCTGCCGAAGAAGGGGAGCGCCCCGGACGTGGCCATCGTGCTCGAAGAGAACGGCGCGATCGGCCTGCTCGGCGACCAGGCCGCCGGCCCGCGCGGCTGCTGGGTGGAATTCTTCGGCCAGCCTGCGAGCGTGCACAAGGCGATCGGCGTCTTCGCCCTCTCGTCGAGCGCCCCGATCCTGGTCTGCTCCGCCACGAGGCGCGGCGGACGGCTCTTCGACTACGATCTCCGGCTCGACGGCGTGGCCGATCCCGCGGCAGGCACGGAGGAGACTTCCGGGCTCACGGCCGTGTCGCAGTGGTACACGAGCCTGCTGGAGCGGGCGATCCGTCGGGCTCCCGCGCAATACTGGTGGGTGCACCGCCGATGGCGTGGAGCGCCCGCAGCGGCTAAAGTGAACCGCTCCGCCGCCTGATTTCGGGCCGCGGTCGCCCGCCGCTCGCCCGCCCATGCCCGACTGGATCCGCATCGCCGTCGCCTCCGAATGCCCGCCGGGCGGCAGCATCGAGCGGGTGGTCGACGGCCGCATGGTGGCGCTCTGCAATGTCGACGGCACATGGCATGCGATCGACGGGCTCTGTCCGCATCAGGGAGGGCCGCTCGGCACGGGGCGTCTCTGCGGCACGACGCTCACCTGCCCCTGGCACGGCTGGCAGTTCGACGTCGTCACCGGTGGGCACAAGCTTTCCGCGACCGTCCGCCAGGCCGTGCACGAGGTGCGAGAGGAGGCAGGCGAGGTGTTCGTGAGGCTCAGCGCCGCCGATGGCCACGGGGCGGAGGCCGCGACGTGATCGAGATCCGCTGCTTTCGCAACGACGATCCGCCGCGGCTGGCGGATGTCTGGCGGTCGGCCGACCTGGGGCCCGCCGCGATGCAGCCGATGACATCGGCGCTGCTCGAGGCCTGCGTCTTCTCCAAGCCCTACTTCGATCGCGAAGGCCTGATCGTTGCGATGGAAGGCGACCGTGCCGTGGGCTTCGCGCACGCCGCGTTCGGCCCCAACAAGGATCGCTCCGCGGTCGAGCGTCGCGTCGGCACCACGCTGCTCGTCGCCGTCGTGCCGCACGAACGGCAGGAGTGGATCGGCGACGAACTGCTCAAGCGGTGCGAAGACTACCTGCGGCGGCGCGGGGCCGAGGTGCTGCTCGGGGGCGGCTCGTTCGAACTGCGGAGCTTCTATCTCGGGCTCTACGGCGGCTCCGACCTGCCGGGTGTGCTCGACTCGTCGGTGGCGATGCGGGGCGTCTTCGAGCGGGCAGGCTACGATGTGGCCGACCAGATCGCCGTGCTGCGCCGGAGCCTCGCGGGATTTCGGCCGCCGGTCAACCGGCTCCAGCTCGCAATCCGCCGCACCACGGTGCTCCGCGTGATCGACGAGCCGACTCGCCGCACCTGGTGGGAGGCCGCGACGACCACGGGGATCGCGCTGCGCCGCTACGAACTCCGCAATCATGCCGAGGAGGTGCTCGGCAGCGCGTCGTTTTGGGACATGCAGCCGCTCGCCACGGCATGGGGCGTGCAGGCGGCGGGACTGATGGAAGTGGCGATCGAAGGAGAGCGGCGGCGACAGGGGCTCGCACACTACCTCGTGGCCGAGGCGATGCACGACCTCGAGCAGGAGGGAGTGACGATCGTCGAGACGCACGCCTCGCGATCCAACACGCCCGCCATGAAGCTCTTCGAGAAGCTCGGATTCGAGGTCGCTGAGTTCGGCACGCTCTACCGCAAGCCATAAGCACTGTCGCCGGGACTATTGAGGTCAGCATGGAAGCCCGCGAGCTCCCTCACACATCATCCGCCGCGCCGCGTTGCGTGCTCTGGGTGGGAGAGACCACCGGCGTGGAACTCGGCCTCGCGCACCGCTGGCTCGCCGAGCGCATGGCGGTGATCGTGGCCGAGACGCCCGCCGCGGCGCCTGCGAAGGTCGAGGCGGCGGGGTGGGGCGTCCCCGTGCTCGCGATCTTTGCGACCGACCGGCCCGGTCGCCACACGCTCGACGACGTGCTCGTGGTCGCCCGCCAGTGGCCGCTTGCCGCGATCCTTTCGGTGGCGACGAGCCTTGCCGACGGCAGGCGGCGGAGCGGGCCGCCGCTGCCCGGCGTCGAGGAGGTGGCGTGGCACGACCTGCCCGGCCGCCTCGAGCGCTGGTTCGCCGACCTCGCGGCCGGCCGCCCCGGTGTGCTCGGCCTGCCCACGACGGCCCGTCGCGAGGAACGCATCCTCGCCGCCAGTGACGGTCTGCGCGAGTCGCGGAATGCGATTGAGACGTTGCCCGTCTCGGTGGCCGCGGCCCGCAGCGACGATCTCGAGGGGCTCGTCGACCTGATCGCGCTTTCCGGCCGCCGGATCGCCCGGCGGACTCGCGGCCGCCCGCCGCTCGACGAGCCGGCGGCGCTGCTCGTCTGGGACGTCGGCTGCCTTGGCGAGGAAGACCTCGCCTGGCTGCGGATGCTCGTCGCCAACCGGCCCGACCTGGCCGTCGTGCTCCTCGAATCGTTCCCCCGCGGGGACGCCACCGAGGCGGCCCTCAAGGCCGGGGCCGGGGCCGTGCTCGGCCGGCCCGTCACGCTTGAGTCGCTCGAGGGAACGCTTGCCAGGCTCGAGTCGACGCTGCCGGTGGCGGGGATGCGCGGCCCCTGAGTGGCCTTGGCCCTGCGGGCGGGCATCGCTAGCATCCCCCCGCATGCACCCCCAGCCAGCGACCATCCGCCTGCCTATGAATCTGCTCGTCGCCTTGGCGACGAGCTTCCTCGGCGGCTGCGCGCATCTGGCGAACAACGCGGTGGGCTCGCAGAGCGGCGACTTTCCCGACCGCACGGAGGTGGTCGCCGGCCAGCTCGTGATCCATTCCGATTTTCCGATCGCCGGCCAGCACAGGCTCGTCCGCGACCTCGAGACGCTTCGCACGGACGTCAGCCAAGAGCTCGGCCTGCCGGTCTCCGACGAGCCAGTGCACCTCTATCTCTTCGAAGACACCGCCCGCTACGACGCCTTCACCGCGAAGCATTTCCCGAACTTTCCGGTGCGCCGGGCGTTTTTCGTGGAGACCGACACCACGCTCTCGGTCTTTGCCCCCTGGCAGGATCGCATCGCCGAAGACCTGCGGCACGAGACGACACATGGCTACGTTCATGCCGTCGTGCCGACGGTGCCGCTCTGGCTCGACGAGGGGATCGCCGAATATTTCGAGCTGCCCCGCGGCGAGCAGGGCGCCCATCGCGACCACATCGCCCACCTTTCCGGCAGGCTGCTCGAGGGCACCTGGCGGATCGACATGGCCCGGCTCGAATCGCTCCATTCTGCCGGTGAACTCTCGCAGGATCACTACGCCGAGGCGTGGTGCTGGGTGCACTGGCTGCTCCGCACGACGCCCGCCCGACGGAAGCTGCTCGAGGAATACCTCGACGACCTGCGGCGCGATGGCCAGACGGCCCCGCTCTCGGTGCGGCTCGTGCGGCTCGAAGGCTCTGCCGCCGCCTGCGCCGCCTCGGTCCGCGAGCACCTCGAAAGCCTCGCAATGCCCATGTAGACCGCTTGCTCCGCAAGCGGATTTCCACCTCGTCGCACCGGCTCGGGGGCGGCAGAAGGTTCCTCGCGGTGTCCCTCGCGGACTCGGGCCAAATGCTCGTCACGCTTCCGCCGACCCCCTCGCCTCCGTCCAGCGTAGACCGCTTGCTCCGCAAGTGGAACTGCTTCTGACAGGCTGAAGCCTGTCCTACTCTGGGCCGCCAGAAGACGAGCGAGCCCGGGTCGGCTGAAGCTCGACGAGCGTATGCAATTTCGACCTTCTGAGGTCAGCAGCTCCGTAGGTCGTCAGCGGAGAAATTGCAGCGCGAAGGAGACTTCTGCCGCCCGGGCGAGCGGCGCGGAATGATCGGCCCGTGAAGCAAGCGGCCTGCTCGCAAGCCTGGCAAGACGGGTCGACTTGCGAAAAGACTTTTTGGGCTTGACCCGTTTTTCTCGAAAAAACGTGGCGAACGCGGGATTGACCCTCGTTCTCACCCGCGCACAATTTCGCTCCAACCGCGTTCAAGGATGAATGCGGGTGTGGTTGATGCGAGGCAGGAGGCCCGTCATGTTCGAAGCAATGGACGATGATTCGTGCTGGTCGGATTTTCGGCACGAGCCGCCGCGTGAGCCGGAGATGAATGTCCGGCGCAGCCGCGGTGTCCGCCTCTCGGAACTCTTCCCCACGACGCGGTTCGTCGCCTGCGACGACATCATCGCGACCGGCTGCCACGACGATCCCGATGCCTGTGGCCCCGGCGACGTGTTCGTGGCGCGGCTCACCAGTCATGGCGATGGCCACGAATTGGTGGCCCGGGCGATCGCCCGGGGCGTGAGCGGCATCGTGGCGGAGCGGATCATCCCCACGTTTGGCACGCCGCTTTGCATCGTCCCAGACAGCGCCTGGGCCCTCGCCCGGCTGACGCAATCCCTGGCGGGCGATCCCACCGGCGGCATGCGGGTGATCGCGATCACCGGCACCAGTGGCAAGACGACCACGGCCTGGCTCGCCGCCGCCGTGCTCTCCGAGGCCGGCCTCCGCGTGGGCGTGCTCTCCGACCTCGGCTGCCTCGACGCCGATTCCACCGAGCCGGTGGCCGCCGACCTGGAGGAGCCGAGGGTGCTCGCCGCCTGGCTCAAGCGACTGGCCGCGAGCGGCTGCACGCACGCGGTGGTGGAGGTGTCGAGCCGAATGCTCGCCCGCCACGCCCTCGCGGGCATCGCCTGCGACACGGTCGTGGTGACGAACCTCGCCACGGCGCATCTCGACGACCACGGGTCCGCTGAGGCCTACCACGAGATCAAGGCGCGAATCCTCGACAGCCTCGGCGCGCACGGCTGTCTCATCGCCAATGTCGATGACGAGCGGGTGGAGCGGCTCGCCGCCCGCCACCGCGGCCCACGGCTCACGGCGGCCTTGCGTCACGACGCTGATCTCACCGCGATCCCCGTCGAGCGCAGCCTCCACGGGCAGATGGTGCTCCTGCGGTCCGGCGGCCACGTGGCGCCTGTGACGCTGTCGACGCCCGCGACATCGTTTGCGCGCGATGCGCTCTTTGCCGCGGCCGTCGGCCAGCGGTATCGCGTGCCGCTCGAACGGATCGCCCGTGGCCTCGAGGCGGCCGGCAGCGTGTCGGGGCGGCTCGAGCGGCTCGATCGCGGCCAGGACGCGGCGGTCTTCCTCGATCGGCCGACGAGCGGCCATGCGCTTGCCACGACGCTCGGCAGCCTGCGCCGACTGACGCCGGGACGGCTCGTGCTGATCGCGGATGAGCACCTCGCCGAACGGATCGACGCCAGCCGGTTCGCATCGCGAGCCTCCCGCTGGTGCGATGAGACCGTCGTCGTGCCCGTCTCCGTGCTCGACGAAGACGCCGGCAACGAGGCCGTGGCCGCCTACGCCCGGATCGACCGTGTGCTCTCGTCGCTCGACGGGCGGGATTGCGTCGTCATCCTTGGCGAAGGGCTCCGTCGCCAGGGCGACCCGGGGGATCCCGGCGAGCCGCAGGCGTCGCTCGCCTCCCTCGTGGATGGCTGGCTGCAGCTGGCCCATCCGCCCGTCTGGGGCCGCCGTCACGCCGCCTGATGCCCGGCGGGAAGGCCCGTTCGACGAGTCCGCGGCTCGCGGTGATCCCCGCATTGCCGCTTTCAGGCCTGCTTGGGCAGAATAGTCGGATCATTCATATCCCCGGGCAACCGTGAGCGACAGATGACCAAGGGTTCGAAACCGGCCGCCAGCACCCCGTTCGACGATCTCGGCCTCGCGGTCGCGTGCCGCGAGCCTCTCTCCCATCACACCTGGTTGGGTATCGGCGGCGAGGCGGCCTTCTTCTGCGAGCCGGTCGATGTGGAGGCCCTGTCGCGGGTCGTGAAGCGGTGCCAGGAGCGAGGCATTGCGCTCCGCGTGATCGGCGGCGGTTCCAACATCCTCATTCCAGCCACGGGCTTTGCCGGCATGGTGGTGCGGCTCTCGGCGCCGGCATTCTCGGCGATCGAGGTGAAGAAGCCGGCGGTGATCGCCGGCGCGGGCGCGAAGCTCGTGCACCTCGTGGCGGCGGCCGTGCAGGCGGGGCTTTCCGGTCTCGAGACGCTCGTGGGTGTGCCGGGCACCGTGGGCGGTGCGCTCATCGGCAACGCCGGCGGGCATGGCGGCGACATCGGCGAGCGGGTTCGCGACGTGAGCGTGATGCTGCCCACGGGCGAGATCGACGTGCGCAGCGGCGGACGACTCGCCTTCGGCTCGCGCTGGAGCAACCTCGACGACGGCATCGTCGTCGGCTGCCGGCTCGAACTCGACGAGGAAAGCCCGGAGTCGCTCACGAAGCGGATGCAGAAGGAGTGGATCGTGGAGCGGTCGGAGCAGCCGCTTGGCACGAGGTCGGTCGCGATGATGTTCAAGGATCCGCACGGCACGAGCGCGGAATCGCTCGTGGCCCAGGCGGGGGCCCGCGACCTGCGGGTGGGCGAGGCCTCGGTTTACGCCACGCATGCCAATTACGTGGTCGCCGCACCGGGCTGCACGAGCGACGATGTCCGCGGCCTCATCGAACTGGTGCGCGGCCGCGTGCGCGAGAAACTCGGCGTCGAGCTGACGCCGCAGATCGAGATGTGGTGAAGCTGGCGATGACCGCAACCCCAAGGCGCAAGCCGTCCAGCGTGGAGCCCGCCGCCGGCGGCACTTTCGCCGAATTTGTCTCGGCCAGACGCTCCGGCCTCGGGGCGGCGGCGGTGGTCTTGGCCGCGCTGGCCGCCGGCGTCGTGCTCTGGTCGCGGATCGGCGACGTTGTGCTCTGGCGCGACGACGCGATTCTGCGGCCCGAGATGGTGGAACTCTTGGGCGTGGCTCCGTGGGTGAAGAGCGACATCAAAACGGAGGCGCTGCGGACCGCGAGCCTCGACGGCGGCGTGCCGATCGGCGATCCCGAGCTGCCGAACCGGCTCGCCCGGGCGTTCGACACGCATCCCTGGGTGAAGCAGGTGGTGAGCGTGAAGCCGCGGCATCCGGCCGCCGCCGTGGTGGAGGTGCTCTGCCGCGAGCCGGTGGCGATGGTGAGCGTGAAGGGTGGGCTCTTGGCGGTCGACGCCGAAGGAGTCGTGCTACCGAGCGGCGACTTCACGCCTGAAGCGGCCGCGGAATATCCGCGGATCACGGGAATCGATTCGAGCCCGCAGGGGCCGGAAGGCTCCGCGTGGGGCGACATGGCGGTCGAGGAAGCGGCCGCGGTGGCGGTGGTGATCGGCCCGGAGTGGGAGTCGCTCGGGCTGGTTGACTGCCGGCCGAAGACGGTCTTGGGTGCAAGGGTCTGGGAACTGGTCGGCCCCGACGGTCAGGTGATCCTCTTCGGCTCGGCGCCGGGCCAGGAGCGCGAAGGCGAGCCGTCGGCGGCGGCGAAGGTCGCGCGGCTCAAGAGCCTCCAAGGCAAGCCGCTCCCCGCGGAAGGCATCGACCTTTCGGGCCTGTAACGCGCCGGCTCGGGGGCGACAGAAGGTTCCTCGCGGTGTCCCTCGCGGACTCGGGCCAAAAGCTCGTCACGCTTCCGCCGACCCCCTCGCCTTGGTCCACAGGTGCGTTTAGACAACGAGCCTGCGCACGGCCTGGAATTGTGGGTGCTCGGCCGTGCGGCACCACTCGAAGAGGATCGCCTCGGTCGTCGTCAAAATCGCGCCCGCACCCTCGAGCCGCCGCAAGGCCACCTCGTGATCGAGCGTGTGCCGCGAGGCGACGGCGTCGACCGCGATGAAGACCGCGAGTCCCCGCGCCAAAAGATCGAGCGCGGTCTGGGCGAGACAGACGTGCGTCTCGAGGCCGCAGAGCACGGCCGATTCGACCGCCGGCGGCGCGGGATCGTCCACGGCCGCGGCGAACGGCCCGCAGCCGCAGGAGCTGAACGACATCTTCGCGACGGCCGGAGGCAAGAGCGCCGCGAGCGCCGCAGGCGTGGGGCCGAGCCCCTTGGGATACTGCTCGGTGAGCACCGCCCTCACACCGAGGATCTGCGCCGCCTCTGCGAGCCGAGCCGACCGCGCGACGACGAAATCAGCGGCCGGCACGGCGGCGATGAGACGTTCCTGGATGTCGATGACGCCGAGAAGTGTCGTGGCGGGAAGCATGCGCATGATCAATGACCTGCTGAAAGTGGGCCGGCAGTCTATCCAAAGTGCCTCGGGGCGGGGTAGGTTTTTCACCTCATGACCCGCGACCGCCTTTTTATTTCAACCCGTCGGCTCGACTCCCAGCGGATGCTCGTGGCGGACATCGTCCGCCTTTCGCGGCGCATCCCGATCTTTCCGGTCGATCGGGTGATGCAGCTCGGCGAGGTGGAGCGCCTCCGGCGGGCGGCAGCCACGCGGATCGGCTGGGCGGCGATCTTCCTCAAGGCCTATTCGATCGTGGCCCGCGACCGGCCGGCGCTCCGCAGCTGGCATGTGCCTGGTCTCCTGCGGCGGCCCCGCTGGGCGACGAGCCCCGTGAGCGTGGCATCGCTTGCGCTGAGCCGGCCGCGCGGCGACGAGACACTTCCCGCCGACAGGACCCTCGACCCGGAGGCGATCTATTGGGCGCGAATCCGCGAACCCGATGGAATGCCCCTCGCGAAGCTGCAGGCCGAGATCACGCGGTTTGCCACGGCGCCGATCGACGAGACCTTCAAGCGGCAGCTCGAGCTGGCGATGGTGCCGCGGCTGTTGCGACGGATCGTGCTGCGGTGGAACCTGCGGTCGACGTCGCCCAAGCGGGCGCTGCGGATCGGCACGTTCAGCCTCTCGACGCTCGCGGGCGAGGGCTGCTCCAACCGGATGCATCCCACGTTTCTGACGACGAGCCTCAGCTACTCGCCGCTCGACGACGCAGGCCGCATGACCGTCACGCTCCTGGCCGATCATCGGCTGCTCGACGGCGTGCCCGTGGCTCGGGCGCTGGCGGCCCTGGAGGCGACGCTCACGGGCGAGATCGCGGCGGAACTCGAGTCGCTGGGCGGCCCACCTGCGCGATGACGCCGTCGTAGGCCGGCGAGCGGCTGGTGAACGAAAGCGTGCGGGCCGTTTCGGAATCGATCCCAATCGCGATGTCGAGCCGGTCGTCGGGCAGCGCGCGGGCAATCCGTGCCGGCCATTCGACGAATGCCCATGTGCGGCCGCCCGCGCGGTGGAGAAGCGCATCCTCCCAGCCGAGTTCGTGGAGCTCCGTCTCGTCGGCGAGCCGATACATATCGGCGTGAACGAGCCGCAGCGGCATGCCGCCCGCCGGCGCGGCCGCTTCGTGGACGTGGATGAGGCCGAACGTGGGGCTCACCACCTCGGCGGGATCGATTCCGGCCGCCGCGGCGATCGCCTTCACGAACGTCGTCTTGCCGGCGCCCAGGTCTCCCTCGAGCGTGATGAATGCCTCGCGGGGCAGCGCGGCGACGAGGTCGGCCGCGACGCCGGCGAGTGATTCCTCGTCGGCCACCTTGATGACGCAGGAATGCGGGGCCGGATCAGGAGTCGAAGTCATGGAGGAATCCCCGTGGCTCGAGTGGCCGGCGGCTGCCATCGGCCGCGATGGCCACGAGCCCGCTCCCGGCCTCGACCGCACCGATGACCGTGATCGGCAGGCCCAGCGACGGCGATGCGGCAGCCGCGACGAGCGCCCGCGCCGCGTCTGGCGGCATCGCCATGATCAATTCAAAATCCTCGCCGTCGGCGAGCGCATGGTCGAGCGGGCTTTTGCCGTCGCCCGGCTGGCCGCTCATCCGGACAGCGTCGGGATGGATCGGCACATCCGCAAGGTTGACCACGCCGCAGGCGTTGCTCGCCGCCATCAGGCGGCCGAGGTCGAGCGACAGGCCGTCGCTGCAATCGATCGCTGCATGGACGGTGAACTGCTCGGCGATGAACTGCGCCTCGCGGCACCGCGGCTCGACGGCGAGGTGCCGGCCCAGCAGGCTGCCCCCGAAACCTCCGGTGACGACGATCAGGTCGCCGGGCCGCGCGCCGTCGCGCCGCCAGGACCTTCCGGGCGGCACGCTGCCGATCGCCGTCGTGCTGATGACGAGCGGCCCATCCCAGGCATTCGTGTCACCTCCGGCGAGCGTGACGCCTTCCCGTGCGGCGAGCGCCCCGATGCCCTCGAGCAGCCCACGGCCGATCTGATCGCCGCCGTGCCGCGGCAGCGAGACGGCCACGAACGCGGCTTCGGGGCGGGCCCCCATCGCCGCCAGGTCGCTGAGGCTCACGGCGAGCGCCTTGTGGCCGATCGCCTCGGGCGGACAGTCTGGGCCCAGGATAAAGTCTGTGCCCTCCATGAGCATGTCGACCGTGACCACGGTCCGCCGCATCGCCGGCGGCCTCAAGACGGCCGCGTCGTCGCCCGGCGGCACCTCCAGCCGGGCGTCAGCCGGAATGCGGGAGATCAGCCAATTGACGAAGTCGGTTTCCACGGGTCGCTCGCGCGGGAAAACCGTATGGTAGCAACAAGCCGCTCGCCTTACCGCCGGATCGTATCGCTCGTGAGGTGGCCGAAGAGCGTTTCGCGGCCCCGCAGGACGTAGAACTTGAGCGGGCCGAGGTTGTCTTCGCGGGCCTTGTCGAGCACGTAGGTGATGTTGTCGACCGACACCGTCTCCCAGACGTGCAGTCCCACGAGGATGTCGCCGCCGCGGATGCCCTGGTCGGCGGCGGGCCCGCCGCTGCGGACCTCCTTCACGAGCAGGCCGCCGCGGTAGCGGGCCTGAAGCTTCTGCACCTTCGGCGATGGCATCGTCTCGACCCGCAGGCCGAGTTCGAGCCAGCAACGCTCGTCGATCGACATCGAGAGCTGTCGGGCTGCGGCCAGCGGCAGTTCGATCCGCTCGACGGCGCCGGACCGCGTCACCATCACTGCCACGCTGTCGCCTGCCTTGTGGCCGAGCATCGCCCGCTCGACGTCAAGTTGGCAGGTGACGGGCAGGTCGCCGACACGGGTGATCACGTCGCCGGCCTTCATCCCGATCGTCTCGGCGGGGCTCTCGCGGTGCACCGCCTCCACGATCACGCCCCGCTGGCCATCCCCCTTGGCCACGATGCCGTGCCAGGTCTTGTCGACGCGTTCGACGGAAAGCAGTTCCGTGACCACGGCGAGAGCCTTGTCGATCGGGATCGCGAAGCCGATCCCCTGGGCGCCGGCCCGCACGGCGACGTTGATGCCGATCATCTGGCCGTTGATGTTGAGCAGCGGCCCGCCGGAGTTGCCCGGATTGATGCTCGCGTCGGTCTGGATGAGATCCTTGTATTGTTGGGTGCGGGTCACCTCGACGTCGCGGTGCAGCGCGGAAATGATTCCGCGGGTGACCGTGTGCTCGTAGCCGTAGGCATTGCCGAGCGCGAGCACCGTCTCGCCGATCATGAGGTCGCTCGAGGTGCCGATGGCGATCACCGGCAGTGGCGCGTCGTGGGAGACCTTGATGACCGCGAGGTCGGTCCGCGGGTCGTGGCTGACGAGCGTTGCCGCGACCGTCTTCCCCGAGGCGAGCGTCACTTCGATCCGCTTCACGCCCTCGACGACGTGGTAGTTGGTGACGATGTAGCCACGGGCATCGATCACCACGCCCGTTCCCATCCCGTTGACGCGGCGCTGCTCGCCTTCGGCGTTCGGGTCGGCGTCGCCCGAGACGACCTTCTGGCCGTGGATGTTGACGACCGAGTCGCGGCTCGACTCGATCGCCCGCACGATCGCGGTGCGCCGGGACTCGCTGGCACACGCAGGTCGGGCCGTCGCGGCCGCAAAGAGCACGGCCACGATCGGCAGAAAAACCCACGTACACCGCATGGAGACGATTCCCCGAGTCCACGACACCCTGGAAGGCGAACACCGGGCTCCCGCCTTCCGGCGGCAGCCCGAGCCTCTGACCTAGAGGTGGATCGGACGGCGGGCCGTGGCGATTCCATCGCCGTTCGCTTGGGCCCGCAGAGTTTTCCGGACCGACACCGCGGTGGCCGCCACGCCGCGGCAACGCCCCGAGAAATCGGAAGTGGTGCCAGCGATCGTGAAATTACTCATGGGGCCGGCCGGGCTTGTCGGGGCCGGCATCGCCCCCTCGGACTGGTGGCTCGGAGCCGATCAGGAACGGCAGCAACTGCAGGAGGAGGAAGGCCCCGAGCACGACGAGCACGGCGACCGGCCAGACGCTGGCGATCCGTTCGCCGAACTCCCAGCCGGCTTCCTTGGCGATGCCCCCGACGAGCGTCGCCAGAAGAAGAACGAAGAGCCCACCCAGCACGATCGCGCAGCCGAGCGACGCCATCGTGCCCTTGAACGTGCCAATCTCGGAAAACTCCTCCTGGTGGAGATCGATCGCGCGGCCCTTCGCCAGGCTGCGAGGAACGGTCTCGGCCAGTTCGATCGCGCGAGCGGCGTCGTCCCACACGGCCGGGGCGATTTCCGCGCCAGTGGGAGACGAGCCTTCGAGCAGCCCCAGGATCGTGGCGGCACGGTCGAACGTGGCCCGCTCGACGCGGCCACCGGGCTCCGTGACGAGCGTCCACTCGGCCCCATCGCCATCGGGAATGTCGACGGCGAGCGAGCCCGAGCCGCCGACGAGCGTGATCGTGAGGCCGGGGGATTCGCCGCGGGTGACCCGCCAGCGTACCGGCAGATTCGCGGCGCCGGTGAGCCCGACGGCGAGCGTGCCCCAGGCTGTGTCGAGATCGCCGCCGCCGAGCGTCGAGAGCCGGCGCGGATCGCCGACGAGCACCCGCAGGAGGTCGGCGTCGCGGGCAAGCTGCCCGAGGACGCTCTCGCGGGAACGGTCGCGGAGCCGCCGCTGGCATTCGATCGTCTCGAGGGGCCCAAGCGCCCCCGCGCCGGCCAGCCCCGCTTCGATCGCCCGCTTGAGCCGCGCCACGAAGGGCTGCAGCCGGTCGGGGAGCACGGGGACGAGCCGGGCAGCCGAGTCCTTGCGGATCATGTCGAGCTCGTAGGCCCAGAGCATCGAAAGCTCGAGCGGCTGCGCGAGCACGAGTGTGCGGCCCGCCTGCACGAGCTTGCGAACACCCTCGGCCCGCGTCTCGTTCCAGCCCTCGCCGCCGACCAGCACCGCAGCGGAGGACCGCGGGTCGACGAGGGCCTCCCACGAATCGGCTCTCGGCACGCCGTCGAGGGCGGCGGCGTGAGGGGAGCCGGCCACGTCGCACGCGAGCGTGATTTCGTCGCCGCGCCGGCGGGCCGCCGCCACGATGGGGGCGATCTGGCCGTCAATTCCGAGGACACCAATTTTCATGGTCTCATTGTTTCCCGCGGAGCCGCGGCTGACCAGTGGAGCGGTTTGTCGCCGAAGCGTAGGGTACGGTCTTCACGAGGCCAGCGGAGAAAGACCGGCATGAACGCCGAAGTGATCGCAATCGGTGACGAGCTCACGACGGGCCAGCGGCTCGATACCAACAGCCAATGGATCTCGCGAGAGCTCTCGGTGCTCGGCATCACGACCTCGTTTCACACGACGATCACCGACGCGCTCGACGACGGCGTGGCCGCCTTCCGGATCGCCGTGGAGCGGGCCGACCTCGTCATCGTCACCGGTGGCCTCGGCCCCACCGCCGACGACCTCACCCGCGATGTCCTGGCGATCGTCGCCAACGAGCCGCTCGAGCTCTCTGCGGAGGCGCTCGTGGCGGTGGAATCGCGGTTCGCCCGGCGGGCGATGCCGATGCCGGAGAGCAACCGTCGGCAGGCGCTCTTCCCGCGGACGAGCAGGATCATCCCCAACCCCGAAGGCACGGCGCCCGGCATCGACCTCGAGATCCTCAGGCGATCGACCGGATCGAGCCGCATCTTCGCGCTGCCGGGCGTGCCCTCCGAGATGCGGGTGATGTGGCGCGAGAGCGTGGTGCCCGCGCTGTTGGCCATGCAGCCGGCGGTGGGCACGATCCAATTCCGGCGGATCAAGTGTTTCGGGGCGGGGGAGAGCGCGCTCGAGGCGATGCTGCCCGACCTGATCGAGCGCGGCCGCGATCCGCTCGTGGGCATCACGGCCCACGAGGCGACGATCACGCTGCGGATCGTCGCCCGGGGCGCCGACGAGGCCGCCTGCCGTGCGAAGATCGCGCCGACGGAACGGGTGATCCGCGAATGCCTCGGCGAACTGGTCTACGGCACCGAGGACGACGAGATCGAGGACGCCGCCCTCGCGGCGGCCGCCGCTGCCGGGTCCACGCTGGCCACCGTCGAGATCGCCACGCAGGGGCAGGTGGCGGCGCTCTTTGCGCAGGCGGCCGCACGCCGGCGGGCAGCCGGAGTGGATGGGGGCGTGGCCGGCGGGATCGTGCTTCCTAGCGCGGCAGACGGCCGAACGCCTGCGGAGCTTGCGGCGTGGGCGCGAGACGAGCTCGGCGCTACCTGCGGCCTGGCCGTGGGGCCCGCCCGCCGGGATGCCGAGGGCGTTGAGACGGTGGTGATCGCCCTTGCCAGCCCGGAGGGCACCGACGTGATCGAACACCGGCTCGGCGGCAGCGGGCCGCTGCGGCTTTCGCGGGCGGCGAAGACGGCGATCGACCTCGTCCGCAAGCGGCTCAGGTTGCACTCCTGACCTGGCGGGCGCATAACCAATTTCGCCCGACTTTCGCCCGACGACCCCCCGCTCGCCGCCCATGGCCGCCCCATCCAACGCCGCCCCTCGCCGCACGCTCCTGCTCACGCTCGGGCTCGTCGGCCTCGTGGCCATGATCGTCTGGCCGTCGCTCGTCGCCCGCGTGCAATACGCCCGCACCCGAGCGGAGCTCTCCGCCATGCGCGACGCCGCGATCGGCACCGAGCTCGCCCCGGTCGGCAAGCTCTTCACGATGCTCGCCCGAATCATCGGGCCGTCGGTCGTCAACGTCACCTCGAAAAGGCGCGTCATGACCCTGGCCGACGAGATCGCCGCCTTGCGCGGGGCGACCCCGCAGGGCGCCACCGACGAATCGATGGGATCGGGTGTGATCATCGGGTCGGATGGCGTGATCGTGACCAACTACCACGTCGTCGCCCGAAGCGACGAGACCGTGGTGACGCTGGCGGACGGCCGCCGGTTTCAGGCCCAACTCGTGGGCGCCGACGCCGCGACCGACCTCGCCGTCCTGAAGATCGAAGCCGAGCAACTGCCCACCGCATCCTGGGGCGACAGCGACACCGTCGAGGTGGGGGAGATGGTGTGGGCGATCGGGAATCCCTTCGGCCTCGACCGCACGCTCACCTACGGCATCGTCAGCGCCGTCGGCCGCCGCGGCGTGCTCGAAAACCCGCTGCAGGAATTCCTGCAGACCGATGCCGCGATCAACCCGGGCAATTCCGGCGGCCCGCTGGTCGACGTCCACGGCCGCGTGATGGGCATCACCACGGCCATCGTCGGCAAGGACTACACCGGCATCGGCTTCGCGATCCCGAGCAACACCGCCCGCCGCGTGGCCGAGGAGATCAGCAAAAACGGCCACGTGGAGCGGGGCTACCTTGGCATTTCGCTCGCCTCGCTCCCCGCGCCTGCGGCCGATGGCGCCAGCGCCGTGGTGGCCGCCGTGGAGCCGCGTTCGCCGGCGGAACTGGCGGGCGTGAAACCCGGCGACGTGGTGATGGCGTTTGACGGCGAGGAGATCTCCGAGCCGGCCGAACTCGTGCTCCTGCTCACGCGAACGCCGATCGGCACCGACGTGCCGCTCGAGATCGTGCGCGGCGGCGAGCGGCTCACGCTCACCGTCCACATCGGCCGCCGCCCCAGCGAACCGTAGGACAGGCTTCAGCCTGTCTTGATTGATGACAGGCTGAAGCCTGTCCTACTGGGCGGGCGGGTCGTCGTCGAGGAACTTCGTGAAGTTGAAGTCGCCGTCGCCGGCGCCGAACCCGAAGTCGAACTTCTCTTCGGACGCCGCTGCGGGCTTCGCGGCTTGCGAATCGACCGCCGGCCGCTCGGCGGGCGTGCCCTGGGGCCGGGACCGCAGCTGGCCGGAAATGCCCGCGAGCCATTCGGGTGTCGGGAAGGCGTAGGGGCGGAATTTCTCGAACGTGCCCGTCTCCTCGTGGATGAAGAGGGCCCGCTGGGGGCCGAGCTTGCTGGCGAGGGGATTGTCGATCAGCTGGCTCGAATCGGAGCCGCTCATCTGGAAGAGGCAGCGGAGCTCGAACTCCTTGAGCGTGCCCCGCTCGAACGTGCGCATCAGGTTCGTGAGCGAGTCGCACCAGATGATCGTGTGGATGCCGACGGGGGGGCCGTCCTTGAGCACGGTGTTGAAGTTCGTCGCCGGCCCAGCCTTCTTCTCGGCGCCAAATGAGAACCCGAAGTCGCCGTCGGCCTTCCGCAGTTCGCGGAAGCGGCCGAGATCGCGGACGATCACGAACACCGCCTCGCCGTCGAGGATCTGGTTGTCGATCCGGCGCTGTACCTCGGCCGCGAGCCGCTCGAAGGCGTCGCCCACGCCGAGCCGGCCCGCGACGTCCACTTCGTGCGGCAGGGAGCTCGTGAGCTGGGAGAGGAGCAGGTCGGGCTTCTCTTCGGCGATCGCCGGCTCGAAGAGCACGAACCGGGCTGCGCGGCCCTGCGCGCCCCCCGGATGGGGATCGTGCGAGGCGGCCAGGCTCATCATCGACATCGCCAGCAGGCTCGTGCCGAGATCCTCCCGCTGACCGACGATGAGCATGTTGGCGCCCCCTTGCCGGCGGAAGATCGCGGCCGTCGGATCCTTGATGGCGATCGCATCGCCGAGCCAGGCGAGCGGCGCCGTGAGCTCCTTGCCGTGGACGGTGCCCGCGGCGAGCAGTTCGCGGAGCAGGGGGTTGCCGGCGGGGTCGGCCGCCTCGTTGCCGTCGAACACCATCCGCGGCACGGCCGGGATGTCGGTCCGGCGGTCGGCCAGTGCCCGCAGCGCGCCGAGATAGCGCTCGCGTCGCTCGTCGTTCAGGAAGACGACCTGGAAGGGATTGTTGCCCGCCACCATGCCGTTGGCGTCGTTGTAGATCGCCTCGCCGGGCCGCGTGAGCAGCCGGGCGGCGGTGTTGTCTTCGCTGAGGATGAGGCTCGAGTCGGCCTCGTTGCACTGCAGCGCGATGCGGATCGCCATCTGGCCCATCGTGGCCCGCGGCAGGCTGTAGGAGCCGCCGAGCGTCTGCGAGCCGAGGAGCACGTGCATGCCGAACGCTCGGCCCTGGCGGACGAGCCGGTCGAGGATCAGCGAGGCATCCTGCGCGAGCTTGTCGTCCTCGACGAAGATTTCCTGAAACTCGTCGATGATGAGCAGGATCCGCGGCATCGGGTCGGCGTGCCCCGTCTTGCGGAAGCCGGCGACATCCTGCACGGCGAGGTCGCGGAAGAGATCGCCGCGGCGCTTCAACTCGCGGTCGAGCTGCTCGAGCACCGACAGGCCAAACTCGCGCTCGCTCTCGATCGCGATCACGCGGGCGTGCGGCAGCTTGTAGTGGTCGTAGAGCTTGAACTCGACGCCCTTCTTGAAGTCGATGAGATAGAACTGGATCTCGTTGGGGCTGTATTGCAGCGCGAGGCTCGTGATCATCGCGTGCATGAGGGTCGACTTGCCGGAGCCCGTCTTGCCGGCGATGAGCGCGTGCTGGCTCGTGCCCTTGCCGAGCTTGAGGTATTGCAGCTTCTTGGCGCCGGCGGGGCCGAGCGGGGCGAGCACCTCGCCCGCCGTGCTCCCCTTCCACCAGTCTTCTTCCTTGGGCGCGACGCGGTCGAACGGCACCTCCACTCGCTTGGACGCCTTCGCGGCCTTGCCGACCCGCTGGATGATCTGCGTGAAGACCTCGTCGGAGGGAGCCTGCTCCACGGTGAGCGGCCACTTGGAAAACTCCGGATCGCTCCAGGTGAACGTGCCGTCCTTGAGCACGAGCGTGGTGGCGTGTTTCTCGATCTCGGCGATGCTGAAGTTCGATGGCATCTGCGCCTTCGTGTCGATCGAGAGGATCACGTAGACGCCGCAGCGGGCGCCGCTGGCGGCGATGCTCGCCAGCCGGCGGGCGCTCGTCTCGGTGAAGTTTGCCGGGAAGTTGGCCACGACGACGAAGCGGTAGGGCTCCGGCACCTCCGCGTCGGCGTTGTAGGCGCCGATCGACTCATACTCGTTGCGGAGATACTTCTGGATCACCACCTCCATCTGCTCGGTGATGTCGGCCAGCCGCTGCTCGATCTGCTGCGGCTCCGTCCAGATCCGGCTGGTGACGAGCAATTCGTCGTAGTCGGCGAGGTGCATGAAGCCGGCGAACTGCTTGCCGAGGCCCAGCGGGTCGATGATCGTGAAGCGGCTCTGCCCCGCGGGGATTCCGGTGGCGATCCGCAGCGTGAGGGCCTGCATCATCTCCGAGGCGACCTCCTTCTGCTCGGCCGTGGTCTTGATGAGGAGCGAAGCCTGGTGCGGGAAGGGCACGATCGCCGGCTGCGCCCAGTCGATCGGCCCGAAGGCATTGAGTTCAGGGTGAGACGAGACGCCTCCCGGCAGCTTCTCCAGCGACAGCGCCTGCGAGCCGAAACGCAGCCCGGGTGGCGGCACCGCCGGCAGGGCGACGTCGTCGCGGGAGAGGTCGTCCCAGCCGCGGAAGGCGTCGGCGTCGATCCGGTTGGCCTCCGCATAGGCCGCGGCCGTCGTGGTGCGGATCTGCCGCCAATGATTGGTCATCTTCGTCCAGCGGTCGTGGCGGTGGGCGTCGGCGGCCGCAAGCCGCGCGTCGCGGTTCTGCACGACCTTGTCGAGATCCTCCTTCAGGCTCGTCGAGAGCGCGGCGATCCGCGGCGGATATTTCTTGTCGGCCGCGTCCTTGCCACCGTCGCGCCGCTGCAGGATCGTGGCCGTCGCCGCCTGATACTTGGTCTCGAGGTCGGCCGTCTGCTTGTCGCGCTTCGCCGCGATCTCGGCCAGCCGCGTTTGCAGGAGATTCTTTCGCTCCTCCACCTGCCGCTTGAACTTTTCGTCGATCGCCGCGATCTGATCGTCGCGGCGGGACTTGATGAATTCGCCCGCTGCCTTGAGGCCGCGGCGAGCCGTCGTGAGATCCCGCTCGAGGGCGGTCCGCAGCGAGGCCGCCTGCTCCCGGGCCTGCTTCTTCTTGCGGCCGACGAACCAGAGGCCGCCACCGATGCCACCGCCGGCCAGCAGGAGCCCCGCCACGGCGGCAGCGATCGCCTTTGTCGAGAGCTCGCCCGGCACGCCAAAGAAGGCCCCAGCGGCCGCACCGATCGCGGCCAGTAGCGGAAGCATCACCGCCGCGCCGACGGTGCCGCCCGCGAAGGCCGACTTCGCCGCCTTGAGCCCGGAGAGCGCCTTGGCCTGCTCGACCACCGAGCAGCGGAGCTGCTCAAGAAAGGAGAGGATCTCCGCGCCGGTCGGCAGCGCGGCGGGGGCGTCGCCCGTCTCCGCCGGTGCCTCTTCCGTGGCTTCAGCCGCCGGCTCGGCGGCCGCCTCGGCTGGAGTTGCCACGGCCACGCCCCATGCCTTGAGAGCCTTCGCCGTCTCGGTGTCGGCCGCGTCGAACTGGCCGACCGTCCGGCCGAGTTCCTTCTCGGCCTTCATGAAGATCTTGACCGGATCCTTGCGCTTCTCCTTGTAGACCTCCTTGAACGAGGCCTCCTCGAACTGGTCGTCTTCCTGAAGCTGCCGCGACTGCTTCTCGCCCGTGCGGAGGATCGTGGTGCCGACCGTCTTTCGCTGCTCGTCGAGCTTCTGCTGATCGGCAGCCGCCTGGGCGGCGATCTTTTGGAGCACCGCCCTGTATTCCTGCTTCGTCGCCTCGATCTCGCGGGCGTAGTGCTCGTTCGTCGCCGCGGTCTTCTTCTCGGCCTCGGCGAGCGTGGCCTTTCGCTCGGCCTCGTGCTCGGCGGTGATCTCTTTTTCGAGCTTGGCTCGTACTGCCGACTCGCTCCGCAAGAGTTCGATCTGGCGGCGGAGCAGTTCGCGGCTGTAGGCCCCGGGACCGTTGTCGGCAGCGGCGGGGTTTTCGCCAATTGGCAATTCGTCGGCGTCGGGGAGCGAGGTGGTGGCCATGCTGAGGGATGGGGCGGGGGGGCGGGCCGGTGGGGCGGTCTAGTAATCGGAGCCTTCGGCCACGTCGCGGGCGGCGCGGGCGAGCACCTCGGCCAGCCGGCCGACGGCCTCGAGCGTCTGCTTCACGTCGGGCATCAGGGGCT
>JBIIOK010000098.1:0-9465 GCA_044336985.1 Pirellulales bacterium
GTGACGTCGAAGTGGTCGCCCCAGCAGGCCAACTCGAGACCCTGGTAGCCGAACTCCTTCGCCTTGCGGGCGAGATCCTCGAGCGGCAGGTCGGCCCACTGGCCGGTGAACAGCGTGACGGGACGGGGCATGGGAAGTCCTCCAGGGTTCGGGATGATCGGTGAGCGGAGATTGTGGCAGATTTCGGGGGCGGTGAAAACCGCGTGCCACGACAGGCTGAAGCCCGTCCTACTACCGATCGCGGATCACGCGACGCAGCAGCCACAGGCCCCAGAGCATGATCAGGATGTTGCCCATCCAGACGGCCGGGGGCGGCAGGACGCCCGCCTTCACCCGCGACACGCCGAGCATGAAGACGGGGTAATAGATGACGAGGATCGGCAGGAAGCAGAGGAAGAAGCTCGTCAGGAAGTCGGCATTGCGCATGCGGATCGCCATCGGGGCGCCCACGAGCACGAAGCAGAGGCAGCTGAAACCGTTGGCCCACCGGCGCCAGGGCTCCATGATGATGCGATTGAGCCGCGAGGTGGCGTGCTTCACCTCCTGCCGCTCGCCTTGGACGGCGGCGGGCAGGGTCTGCTCCATGCGGCCGGAGAAGATGGCCAGGGCTGTCTTGGCGGCGGCCAACTGGTGGAATCGGCTGATGGCCACGATCTGGTCGGCCCGGGCGCGGGGGAAGTCGGCCATGGCGATCTCGGAGGGGCTCGTCGACACCGTCTCCTTGCGGCTGACGGTATCCAGCGGCACGACCCGCTCGATCGTGTCGGGGAAGACGGCCTTCACGTCGCCGACATGGATGGTGCCGTTCTTGCAGGTGATCGTGAGCGTGCCCTTCGTCGCGTCGGCCCGCATCTCCGCCTCGGCGGCCGAGACGGTCACTGGAGCTGCCTCACCGCCGGGCTGGAACGAGAGCGTGGGGCGGATGAGCCTCCGGCCCTCGACGCCCTTCACGTTGATCGACATCTTGGCGGTGCTGTAGGACCGCTGCTGCCGCAGCCGTCCATAGATGATGTCTTCGACGCTGCCGATGATCACGCGGCGGACACCGTCGCGGCCCCACGAGACGGCGATGTCGTTGAGCCAGACCGAGACGAAGCTCACCACCACCGCCACCGCGATCGCCGGCCAGATCGCCGCCATCGGTGTGATGCCGGCCGCCTTGAGGGCCGTGATCTCGTTGCTGGCCGAGAGCCGCCCGAAGACGCTGGCGACCGCGAAGAGCATCGTGCCCGGCACCGCGAACCGCATCGCCTCGGGCAACACATAGGGAACCAGCGCCGCGATCTGCATCATGCCCAGGCCCTGCTGCTGCGCCTCCTTCACGAGGCCCACCACGAGCATGAACAGCGTGAGCGCCGTGAGGGCGACGAGAAACACCTGGAGGAGTTCGCTCATCACGTACCGGGAAATGATCTTCATCCACGCCCCCCGGCGGTCTGGTCGATCCGCGAGTGCTCGATGGTGCGCCTATAGATGGCCAGCGCCTCGGCGGCCGCCATCATCGCCTCGTGGAAGGAATGAGCCGCCGCGTTTTGCCGCGCCCGGGCGAGGATGGTGATCGTGCGTTCGCGGTCGGCGTCGGCCAGGCCGTCGGCGGCCGCCTCGATGCTGCCGAGAATGCCCTCGAGCAAGGTCTCGCTCGCCGCGCACGAATAGGAGCGATACGGTCCCTTGCCCAACTGCCGGCCCAGCGGGAGCACGCGGCCGTCGGCGGCCGGCGGGATGAGAAAGCCAAGGAGAGCGAACAAGGCAGAGGCTATGGCTGCGAGCAGCGCCGCGCCGCAGCCGATCATGCTGATTGCCTCCGCCGCTTCTTTATTAGTCATGTCCTTGATCCAGCCGATCACGTCGCTGTTGGGGACGAGCAGCAGCGAGGCAAACAAACTCGCACCCGAGATCGCGAGCCACTTCCAGGGAATGTTCGCCGCGCCTTTGGACGCGACCGGCTCGTCGCTCAGCGGCCACGGCTCGTCCGACGACGACGCCTTCGACACCTCCTCGGGGCCGGCCCGGGCGACGACCACGGTGACGTTGTCGGGGGCACCGCGCACCAGCGCGAGGCCGATGAGCGCGTCGGCGGCCTCGCGCGGCTCCAGTTCCGCGGCCACGAGGCCGATCTCCTCGTCGGTGACCTGTCCGGAAAGGCCATCGCTGCAGAGTAGGAAGATGTCGCCGTCCTCGATGGGAAAGGGCCCTTCAAGATCGACCTCCACCTGCGCGTGTGGCCCCATCGAGCGGGTGATGATGTTCTTCGGCGCCGCGCCGGCCGCCTGTTCCCGCGTGAGGCCCCCAGACTCGAGTTCCCAGACGAGCGAGTGGTCGCGGGAGAGTTGTTCGATCTTGCCGCTGCGGATGCGGTAGGCGCGGCTGTCGCCAATGTGGCCCACGAGGGCTCCACGCGGCAAGACAACGAGCACCGTGCAGGTGGTGCCCATCCCCTTGAACTCGGCCGCGCTTTCCCCCTTGGCGTTGATCTCGGCATTGGTCTGCTCGATGCTCCGGCGCAGCGCGAGCGGGGGCGAGCGGCCCGACAGCTTCTCGTAGACCAGCGGCACCCGCTCGGCGGCGATCCGGCTGGCCTCCTCGCCGGCGGCGTGCGCCCCCATCCCGTCGGCGACGAGGAACAGCCAGCCGCGCGTGCGGTATTGCTGCGGGCTCGACGGCGGCAGCACCCCCTTCGAATCCTGGTTGTTCGAACGGCGCCGGCCGATGTCGGTGCGATCGCAGTAGATCAGGCTTGTGCCTTTGCCCACGCGTCTGCTGCCTTGGGTGCCAGGTGCGTTCGGCCCGCCTGTCGGGCTGGAAAGCCCGGGATTCTAGCGGCCCCACGCGGCCCGGGCGATACGCTTTGTCACGGGAAATGCGGCGGTCGGGCTGCTCTGGCGGCCCGCAGGCCGGGTTTCTATCGTTCCGCCATGCTGCCCGAGACCCTTCTCCGCCGGTTGCGCATGCTGTTCATGGCGATCGTCTGCCTCGCGACGGTCGTGGCAGGCTCCGGCTGCGTCCAGCGGCGGATGACGATTCGCAGCAGTCCGCCGGGCGCGCTTGTCTATGTCGACGACTACCAGATCGGCACCACGCCGGTCTCGACCGACTTCGTCTATTACGGCACCCGCAAGATCCGGCTCGTGAAGGACGGCTTCGAGACGCTCACCGTCCGGCAGCCGTTTCCGATCCCGTGGTACGAGATCTTCCCGCTCGACTTTGTTTCAGAGAACCTCTGGCCGGGAGAGATTCGCGATGAGCGGGTCGTCGATCTCGCGATGATGCCCGCCGCGGCGACCCCTCCCGAGGAGGTCGTGGCCCGGGCCGAACAGTCGCGGCTGGCCGCGGGCAGCATGCCGGCGCCGCAGCCGGCCCCGCTGCAAATGGGGCCGCCGCAACCGCTCCCGCCCCCCGCACCGGCCCTGCAGCCGCCGCTGCAAAATGCCCCCGCGCAGGGAATCCCGAGTCTCGGCGTGCCATAATCCCGGCATGACCGTCCGCGAACCAGCTCCGCAATCCCGCGCCGAACTCGACTGGCTCAAACGCGAGCGGCTGCGGTCGCTCCTCCGCGAGATCCTGCCGGCGAACAGTTTCTATGCGGCGAAGCTCGCTCGCGTCTCGCTCGAGATCGAATCGCTCGAGGAGTTGGCCTCCTGGCCCTTCACCTTCAAGGAGGAATTGGTCGAGGCGGCAACGCTCGCGGGCCATCCCGCAAACCTCACCTGGGCTCCCGACCGCTACGTTCGTTTTCACCAGACGAGCGGCACGCACGGCCGCCCGCTCCCGGTCTTCGACACTGCCGACGATTGGGCGTGGTGGATGGATTGTTGGCGGGTGATCCTCGACCGCGGCGGGGTGCGGGCCGGCGATCGCGTGCTCGTGGCCTCTTCGTTCGGGCCGTATGTGGGCTTCTGGAGCGCATTCGACGCGGCGCTCGCCCGTGGCGCGATGGCTATCCCGACCGGCGGCCAGTCGAGCGCCGCGCGGCTCGAGCTTGCCCGCAGCCTCGCGGTGACCGTGCTCGTCGCCACGCCGAGCTACGCCTTGCATCTCGCGGAGGTGGCACAGGCGCAGAAGATCGACACGGCGGGCCTGCCGGTGCGGCTCGTGATCGTCGCGGGCGAGCCGGGCGGCTCGCGGCCGGCGGTCCGAGCGCGGATCGCCGAGGCCTGGGGGGCCGAGGTGCTCGACCACGCGGGCGCGACGGAGGTGGGCGCCTGGGGCGTGGGTGACCTCGCCGGCCGCGGGCTCGACGTGATCGAGCCCTGCTTCCACCCAGAGTTTCTCTCCGTGGAAACCGGCCGGGCCGCCGGGCCGGGCGAGCTCTCCGAACTGGTCCTCACCACGCTCGGCCGCACGGGGGCGCCCGTGATCCGCTACCGCACCGGCGACCTCGTGCGGCCGCGCTGGCCGACGCCGGAGGAGATCGCCGCCGGAGGCAGCCCATGGGTTTTGCTCGAGGGGGGCATCCTCGGCCGGACCGACGACATGCTCGTCATCCGCGGCGTCAACGTCTTCCCGGGGGCGATCGACGACATCGTGCGAAGCTTTCCCGAGGTGGTCGAATATCGATTGACCCTCACAAAAAACGCCAGTCTCGACGTGTTAAAATTGGAGATCGAGGATCACCTGAACGCACCCGAGCGGGTTGCCCGCGAACTGCAGCTGCGGCTCGGCCTCCGAGTGGACGTCGCCACGGTGCCGCTCGGCAGCCTGCCCCGCTTCGAGGGCAAGGGGCGGCGGGTGGTCGATCGCCGTTCTTTCCCGCCACGAAACGCACGCCCATGAACCACGCCATTCCCCAGTCGATCAGCCGCCTCGAAGATGGCGCCATTGAGGTGGCGTGGAGCGACGGCGCCCGCACCGGCTACTCGCCGCGGCTCCTGCGCGACGCCTGCCCCTGCGCCACCTGCCGCGAGCGACGGGTCGAGCCGGCGAAGCCAAACCCGCTGCAGGTGCTCAAGCCGGAGGAGATCGTGCCGCTCTCGATCACCGGCATGCAGCCCGTCGGGCAGTATGCCTACAAGATCGCCTTCTCCGACGGTCACGACAGCGGCATCTACACGCTCGAATACCTGCGCGAACTGGGCTGAAAGTAGACCGCTTCGTCCCGAAGCGGATCTGCCTCCTGTCCGCTTTGACGCTTGCCTCAACTAGCGCAACCCGGCTTCGGGTGACCCGCACCCCGCTCTCCGGACGCTCGCTACGGGCATCCTGCCCTTCGCTCGCTCGATGCTGACTGCGCTCCGGCATCCTGCCTGCGCTTGTCAGCAACGCCGGCGAGCGGGGTACGGGTCACCCGAAGCCTGTCCTACTGGGAAAGCGGGTAGGTACGGAGCTGCCTGTTACCCTCTCGCGGGCTATGGGAGCGAGCGCAGGCAGGATGCCGAAGCGAGCGGACATGCAGTGAGCGAAGGACAGGATGTCCGAAGCGAACGTCCGCCGAGAGGGTAAGAGGCAGCTCCGTGCCGGTTTTTACGCGTTGAGTGCGGATACGAGGAGATCCGCTTGGGGACCAAGCGGTCTACTCTCGGCAGGCTGAAGCCTACCCTACATGCCGACTGCGGCGGCGTTGATCACCGCGGCGATCCGCACGGCGTCGTGGCAGGCGTCTTCGCTCACGCCCAGGTGCACGAGGCTCGCCTCGTGGTTCTTGATGCAGAGTTCGCAGCCGGCCAAAGCCGCGCAGCCGAGGCTCATGAGCTCGAAGTCGGCCTTGCTCGTGGCGGGCTGGGCCATGCGGCTCATGCGGAGCCGCGGCGACCGTGCCTCGTAGCTTTCCTTCCCGAGCATGTGGCGAAACCGGTAATAGACGGTGTTCATCGCCATCAGGCCCGCCGCGGCCGTGGCGTCGGAGACCACGGCGGCCGCCGCGTCGCCGAGGCCGGCGCGGATGTCGGATTCGAGCGCGTCGGCGAGCGGCTTGTGCCGCACGAACCGGGCGGCGGCCAGGGCCACCCCGAGGGCCTGCCCGGGCTGGAGATTTTCACCGGCGAGCACGCTCGAAAGATTGAGCCGCGTGTCCTTGAAATCGTCGGGCAGTGCGTCGCGGCAGGCGTCGAGCGAAGGGGTGGCGATCGACATGGGAGCGTCTCCGGGGAAGGGCGTGCGGAAATGCCGGGGATTGTAGTCGTTCGTTGAACGATCGGCGGCGAGCATGCTACCTTCGGGAAATTTGTTTTTTCCGCCCTCCGCCAAGCATCCATGCCCCGTCGCGACGACCTCCACACGATTCTGCTCATCGGCTCCGGCCCGATCGTCATCGGACAGGCCTGCGAGTTCGACTATTCCGGCACCCAGGCCTGCAAGGCCCTTCGCGAGGACGGCTACCGCGTCGTGCTCGTGAATTCCAACCCGGCCACGATCATGACCGATCCCGGCACGGCCGACCGCACCTACATCGAGCCGCTCACCTGGGAGATGCTCGAGAAGGTGATCGAGATCGAGAAGCCCGACGCGGTGCTGCCGACGCTCGGCGGCCAGACGGCGCTCAATCTCGCGATGGAACTCGACCGCCGCGGCATCCTGAAGAAGCACGGCGTCGAGATGATCGGGGCCAAGGCCGATGCGATCAAGCGCGGCGAGGACCGCGAGATCTTCAAGGCCACGATGCAGAAGATCGGCCTGGAGACCTGTCGCGGCCGGATCGTGAGGTCGCTCTCCGAAGCCCGCGAGGTGCTCGCGGAGATCGGCCTGCCCGCCGTCATCCGCCCGAGTTTCACCCTCGGCGGGTCGGGCTCCGGCGTGGCCTTCAACCGCGAGGAGTTCGACACGAAGGTCCAGCGCGGCCTCGATCTCTCGCCGGTGGGCGAGGTGCTCGTCGAGGAGTCGATCCTCGGCTGGAAGGAATACGAGATGGAGGTGATGCGCGACGCCGACGACAACGCCGTCATCATCTGCTCGATCGAGAATTTCGATCCGTGCGGCGTGCATACCGGCGATTCGATCACCGTCGCCCCGGCGATGACGCTCACCGACAAGCAATACCAGCGGATGCGCGACGCGAGCTTCGCCGTGATCCGGGCGATCGGCGTCGAGACGGGCGGGTCGAACATCCAGTTCGCGGTCGACCCGAAGACCGGGCGGATGATCGTGATCGAGATGAATCCGCGGGTGAGCCGCTCGAGCGCACTGGCAAGTAAGGCGACGGGCTTTCCGATCGCGAAGATCGCCGCGAAGCTCGCCGTCGGCTGGCGGCTGCACGAGCTCCCCAACGACATCACGCGGAAGACGAAGGCCTGCTTCGAGCCGTCGATCGACTACGTGGTCGTGAAGGTGCCGCGGTTCGCCTTCGAGAAATTCCCCGAGGCCGACAGCCGGCTCACCACGCAGATGAAGAGCGTGGGAGAGACGATGGCGATCGGGCGGACGTTCAAGGAGTCTTTCCAGAAGGCGCTCCGTGGACTGGAAGTGGGGTCGTTCGGGTTCGGTTCCGACAAGAAAGACCTCTGGGGCACGTCGGCGGAACCCTCGCTCGACGACATCCGGGCGCGGGTGGCCACGCCGGATCCGGATCGCGTCTGGTATCTGCGCTATGCGATCAAGGCCGGCATGACGGTCGCCGAGCTGCACGAGCTCACCGCGATCGATCCGTGGTTTCTCGATCAGCTCCAGCAGATCGTCGAATTGGAGAGCCTCGTCCGCACGGTCGGTTCGCTGGCGGCGATCGACGATGCGCTCCTCCGGCAGGCGAAGCAATGCGGCTTCTCCGACCGGCAGTTGGCGGTGATGCTCGGCTGCTCCGAAATGGAGGTCCGCGACGAGCGGAAGAAGCGCGGCATCGTCGCCAGCTACAAGTCGGTCGACACCTGTGCCGCCGAATTCGAGGCCCAGACCCCCTACTACTATTCATCGTGGGAGGAGGAGGACGAAACCCGCCCCAAGACGCCGGGCAAGAAGCGGGTGATGATCCTCGGCGGCGGGCCGAACCGGATCGGGCAGGGGATCGAGTTCGACTACTGCTGCTGCCACGCGAGCTTCGCGCTCCGCGAGATGGGCATCGAGAGCGTGATGGTCAACTCGAATCCGGAGACCGTCAGCACCGACTACGACACGAGCGACATGCTCTTCTTCGAGCCGCTCACCGGCGAAGACGTGCTCAACATCGCCGACCGGATCCAGCCCGACGGCGTGATCGTGCAGCTGGGTGGCCAGACGCCGCTCAACCTCGCGCGGGCGCTGCATGCCGCGGGCCTGCCGATCATCGGCACTTCGGTCGATACGATCGAGATGGCCGAAGACCGCGAGAAATTCCGCGACCTGCTCGATCGGCTCGGTCTGAAGCAGCCCGCCAGCGGCATCGCGCGGACGCTCGAGCAGGCCCGCCGCGAGGTGGCCCGGATCGGCTATCCGTCATTGGTGCGCCCCAGTTTCGTGCTCGGCGGCCGGGCGATGGAGATCTGCTACGACAACACGCAGTTCGAGCGGTATGTCGCGGAGGCCTTCGCCGTGGCGCAGGGGCAGCCGGTGCTCATCGACCGCTTTCTCGAAGACGCGATCGAAGTCGACGTCGACTGCATCTCCGACGGCAAGGACGTGATCGTTCCGGGCGTCATGGAGCACATCGAGGAGGCGGGAGTGCACTCCGGCGACTCGGCCTGCTGCATCCCCCCGCACAGCCTGTCGGCCGAGGTGGTCGACGAGATCAAGGCGGCCGCGACGGGCCTGGCGCGGAGCCTCGGCGTCATCGGCCTCATGAACGTGCAGTTCGCCGTCAAGAAAGAGGACGGCCGGCCGACGCTCTACGTGATCGAGGTGAATCCCCGCGCCAGCCGCACGGTGCCGTTCGTCGCCAAGGCGACCGGCATGCCCGTCGCGAAGGTGGCCGTGAAGGTGATGGCCGGCCTGACCCTCGCGGAGCAGGGGATCGACTCCGATCCGGTGCCATCGCACGTGAGTGTGAAGGAGAGCGTCTTTCCGTTCGTGAAGTTCGCCGGCGTCGACATCGCGCTCGGGCCGGAGATGCGGAGCACGGGCGAGGTGATGGGTGTGAGCGACCGCTTCAGCATCGCCTTCGCGAAGAGCCAGATCGCCGCCGGGATCCTCCTGCCCGAGAAGGGGCGGATTTTTCTGAGCGTCGCGAGCAAGCAGGCCAAGGAGATGATGGTGGGGATGGCGCGGCGGCTCACGGCCCTCGGCTTCGAACTGATCGCGACGGCCGGCACGGCGCGGGCGCTCGCGGAGGCCGGCATCCCGGTCGAGGTGGTGAAGAAGCTTCAGGAAGGGCATCCGAACCTGATCGACCATCTCATCGACGGCCGCGTTCAGCTGATCTTCAACACACCACGGGGCAAGGGGGCGAGGACCGACGAAGGTCGCATCCGCGCCGCGAGCGTGCTCTACGGAGTGCCCTGCATCACGACGCTGCCGGCCGCCGAGGCCTGCATCCGCGCGATGGAGGGGATGCGTACCGAGCCGCTCACCGTGCAGCCGATCCAGGACCGGTTCCCCGAAACCGCCGCGGCGCGATAGTTCGCTGCG
>JBIIOK010000001.1:0-79268 GCA_044336985.1 Pirellulales bacterium
TCCAGTCGACGCCGGGCATCGCCGGCTTGATGCCGCGCACGCAGATCTTGTTGCGCTTGTCCTGTTCCTCGGCCGCGCCGCGGGCCACGGCGTCGTCCGCGCTGACCTCCTTGCTGTTGAGGCGGCTTGCACGCTCCTCCCAGTTCTGGGCCCCGGCGGGTGACGCGAGGAGCAGCGCCATCACGATCGCGAGGAGCCTCATTGGGATTCTCCGCTCAAGAGGTTGAAGTAGTCGGCCATCGCGTCGTCGGCGCCGCCGGGGGTCGTCTCGGAGCCGGCGCCGGCCTTCAGCGGTTGCTTGTCCACCGCCAGCTTCGTTTCGGTCCGCACCGTCTTCGTGGCCTCGATCAAGAGGTCGGTGTTTCGCTTCACCTTCTGCAGCCCGCCGAGGAGGGCCGCGCCGCCGAAGCCGAAGTTCTGCTCCACGAAGCCGGCGAGATCGGGACGCACGACCACGATCTCCACCGGCGGCGACCGGCCGGCCCCGGGGCCGGTCTCGGTGTTGTTGTCCTTGGCGACGAGCGTGATGGTGATGCGGTCGCCGGGCGCGAGCGGCGGATCGAGCGATTTGAACATGTCGGCAAACCGGCCCTTCACGAGATCGCGGGCGGGCTCGATGCGGCGGGGCACGCCCCCCTCCCGCGGAGATCGGCCGAGCAGCGGGTCGATGGTGTCGATCTTGTATTCGAGGTTCACCTCGGCTACCGCGAAATCATCCTCCGCGGTCCAGTTGAGCAGGAAGGCGGCGGCGGCGTCCTCGAAGAGCGCGATCCGGCGATTCTTGATGGCGAGCTTCACCGTCGGCGGCTGATCCTGGACCACGGCCAGGTCGAACGCCACGGGCTCGGCCATCTCGAAGCCGGGCCCCAGGGCCCCGGTGAGATAGATCGTCGCCCGGTCGGGCTTCGAGAGCGTGAAGCCGAAATGGGCGAAGCGGCCGCTGATCGAGAGCACTTGCTTCGACCCATCGGCCCACTGCACGTAGCAGAGCTCCGGATGGAGGTCCGTGGTCGCCCCGAAGCTTACGAGCACCGTCGTTCCCGCCAGGCCGGCGACCTTCGGCAGCCGGCCCGTGAGCGTGCGTGCGGGCTGGCCGGTGTAGGAGGGGGGCGAGAGCTCGAAATTGATCGCATTGATCTCGGGCAGGTCGTCTACGAGCACGCGATGAGGCTTGCTCCGCCGGCCGCCGTATTCGAACTCGTAGGTGAAGGAATCGACGGTCGGATCGACCGTGAACGCCGCCGCGCCGTCCTTCAGGGTGAGCGGCGTCGCCTCGGCCTTCTTTTCCCCGAGATCCGTGCTCCCCTTCAGGTCCGTGCGATGCAGCACGATCTCGCGCCGCCGCGCCCCGACGGCCTCCACGGCCAGCTCCACCGGCCGGCCGCGCACGATGGCCACATCCCCCGGCCGCACCCGCAACTCGACCGGGAAGAGCGTGTCGAGCACGGCCGCATAGGCATCGCGCAGCCGGTTCGCTCGATCCTGGATGGCCCCGCCGGCGAAGATCGCGAGCAGCGCGATCGCTGCGATCACGGCGGCCGCCGGGAGCAGCAGCCGTTTCGTCTTGCGGAGATCGAGCAGCGATCGCGGATCGAGGTCCGCGAGCCGGGCCGACGTGCGGTCGAGCAGGATCGAGACGAACTCCGGCGAGTAGCCGAGGGAACGGCCGGCCGCACGGTCCACCTCTTCGCCGAGCTGCAGGCTGCCGATGAGCTGGTTGTCGAGCCCGCCGCCAGGGGGCTGTTCACGCGACTGGTGGAGCGATTCGATGACGACCGCCTCCCGCTCCAGTTTCACGCGGCGGAACAGCGGCGGCACTCCCCAGACGATCGCGGCGACGATTCCACCGATGGCCGCAACGGCGAAGAGGATCACGAGCGGCCACGGCGGCAACCGGAAAGCCCAATCGAGCAGGAACCACACGAGCAGGCTGCCGGGCAGCGCGAGCACCGCGAGGGCCAGGCCGTGCAGCACCGACCACCGCCAGCGGAAGCCGCCGAACCGGCGGACGACGCGGCGGAGCGATTCAAGTTGGGGGCTGCGTCCGGGCATCAGACCATTCCCCTCCGTTTTCGAATCCAGCAATCGAGACAGACGAGGCCGATCAGCGACGCCATCGTCAGCGGCAGGTTCCAGAAGGCGACGACCTGCTTCTCCGCGATGCGGGTCGGGGTGAGATCGATCGCGTTTACGACCGCCGCGGCATCACCGGCGCTAAACGCCTTGCCCCCGGTCGCCCGGGCGAATTCGTCCATGGCGGCGGGGTTCGCCCGCGGCTCGTCGAGCTCCTCGAGGCCGTTGCCGGCGAGGATCGTCTCCGTGGCGGTCTTGTCCTTGTGCGTCACGTCGACCTTCCACGCCCCGGCCTCGTCGAGGGCGACCTCGTATTCGTAGAGGCCCGGCGTGTCGCGGCCGTCGCGGGGAACATACTGCGTGACCCTGCCGCGGGGGCTCGTCACCTTCACCTGCACGGGGGCGTTGCGGACCGGCTGATACACGCTGTCGAGCAGCCGGGTGGAGAGCTTGATCGTCTTGCCGACCTCGGCCGCCGTCTGCTGCCGCGCGACCTGCGGCCGATCGGGCGCGAGCCGCGGATCCGGGGCGATCGCGCGGACGACATTGCCCCAGAACTTTCGGAAGTAGTCCTCGCCGTCGGCCGGCCGCATCATCTCCCACCGCCAGGTCGTGTCGGCCGAGAGCCCGAGCACCTGGCCGCGGCCGACGTTCTGCACCGCGATGACGGGCATCGGGCCCTCGGGCAGCTCCCGCACCGCCAGCAGCGTGGCGCTCGGCTTCGCGCCGCCGACGCGGTTGTTGCCGTCGAGCGCCGGCAGGTCGAACCAGGCATCGCGATTCGCGGCCGGATCCCCTTCCAGACGCATGATCGGATGGCTGAGGCCCGCGGGGGTCGGCGTGATGCGAAACGGCTTCTCGACCTGCGGCGCCCTGGTGGGCTCGACCTGAAACGGGGCGAGGCGGGCGAGCGCGGATTCCTGGTATTGGCCGGCGGCGTAGACGCTGCGGCCGCCGAGCATGACGAGCCCGCCGCCGCGGCGGCCGACGAAATCGGCCAGCCACTGCATCTTCGTCTCGGCCGTGTCGCCCCCCTCCCGGAAATACGACCGCGGGATGTCGCCGAGGATGATGACGTCGTATTTGCACAGATCGGCCTCGGCGTTCGGCAGGCCGTCGCCGGCGTTCTTGTGGTACATCGTGCCCTGGGCGTACCAGCCGCCCTTGGGCATCATGGTGAGGAAGGCGGCCTCCACCACCGGATCGCGGGCGATCCACTGCCCGAGGATCTTCCGCTCGTCCCGCGGGATGTCGAGGTAGAGCACGCGGATCTTCGCGTCGAGCACGCTGACGCGATGCTCCGCCACCTGGAGGCTTTCGCTGACGGCGTCACGGACGCCGTCGACCATCACGCGATAGACCTTCTCCCCAGCCTTGTCGGGCTTGACGACGAACGAGATCTGGACCGGCTCGTCGCCGAGGGAGACGTTTTCCCGGACGGCGATCGGATCGGGCTTGCCTTCCTCGAGGAGCCGGACGGTGACCTTCTGCTCGCCGAGCTCATTGGCCGTGATCGTGGCGGCGATCGGCAGCTCGTCGCCGAGCCGCACGTACGGGGACCCGGAGTTGATCTGCACCCGCGCGAGCTTCGGCGCGGTCTCCGACCCGAACACCACCGGGTAGACCGGGAGCGGCCGGGCGGCGAGCACCGGGGCGAGCAGCTGGCCGCGGTCGCCGGCGGTGTCGTTGCCGTCGGTCAGGGTGACGATGGCGCGGAGGTTGTTTTCCGTGCGGGCGGTTTCGGCGATCGCCTCGATGAGCCGGGTCGGACGGTCCGGCTTCGCCGCGGGATCGGCCGGCCTGAGCTGCCAGTCGAAGTCGTGGCTGACGACCTCGGCCCGCGAGCCGACGGCGCGCGTCAACTGATCGGCGAACTTCCTGGCGGCGGCGAGCCGCGATTCGCCGGCGACGTCCTGGAGTCCCATGCTCGCGGAGGTGTCGGTCAACACCGCGATCGTGGGCCGCGGGCTGCGTTCGACGGTGAGCCGGGCCTCGAGCTGGCAGAGCAGAAGCAGGATAAGCGCGAGCCCGGCAAGCCGCACGAGCGCGAGCAGGAGCCGCGTGGGCCACGTGGCGACCGTCTGCGGCAGGAAATTGAACGCCGCCATGGCGAGGCCGACCGCGGCGACCAGCACGAGCGCCCAGATCGGCAAGGGCGCGGCGGCCCGCCACGCCCAGTCGCTCACGCTGGTGATGGAGCCGGCTTCGTCGAGGCCCAGGAGCCAGTAGATCGGCATCATGCGTTGGCCTCGCGTGCGCGGATTCTTTCACGGCGGGCATTCAGGAGGTAGCCGGTGATGGCTTCCAGAATGAAGGCGGCCAGAAGCAGCCAGACGACGAGCCCGCGGAATTCGCGGCCCGTCGCCGCGAGGCTCGCCGACTGCCCGGGCTCGATGATCTTCGCCGGGCCGCCGAGCCACTCCGCGAGTTGATCAGCATCGGCCCGGCCCATCTCGCTCTCGCCGGGATCCTGGTGGACGGCGATGTTGCGGGTGTAGCCGCCCGCGGCACCCGCCGGGCGGGGCTTGTGCAATTGATAGTTGCCCGCCGGCAAGGGCGGGATCAAAACGGTTTGCTGCTCGGTTACGGGCAGCCGCAGCGGATCCCCCTCCGGCCGGGTCAGCTCCAGCTCCGTTGCGAAGGCGAATCCCGGCTCCGAGACATCGACCGCCGCGGGCTTCTGCGCCACGATCCGGTCGGCGGGGAGCACCCGCAGCCGGCCGGTGAGGTAGTCGACCAGCCGCCACATGAGCGACGGGAAGACCCGCGTGCGGCCGAGCGTGCCGCGATCCAACTCGCAGCCGAAGGCGAGCATCATCACCCGCCCGCGGCCGAGCGGCATGTCGACGGCGAGCGGCCGTCCGTCCGGCGCGGCGAGCACGACCGTGGCCGCCTCGTTCACGGCGGAGAGCTCGCGGATCTTCGTGAACTGGATGGCGGACAGATCCCCCTGCAGCGGATCGCGGTAGGGGGCGAGCCAGGGATGGGCCGACCGCGGCGCCGCGAGGGCCAGGGCGGGAGAGAGTTCCTTGTCGTTGCCGAGCTGGGCGGGGGCGAGCCCCGGATTCCGCGGGTCGGCGGAGAAGAAATTCCGGTTGAACTGCAGGGCGCTTGCGTCACCCGAGCAGACGATGAGGAGCGAGCGACCGTCGCGGACGAACGTGCGAAGATCCTCCGCCGCCTTGCCGGGCAGGCTGGAGACGTCGTAGAGCACGATGAGCTCGAACTTGCTGAGCGTCTGGCTGGCGATCGCATCGGGGGCGACCACGGTGGTGTCGATGCCGGTGCCGTTCGAGCGGCCCATTTCACGCCCCGGGTTGAGGACATACCGCAGGATCGTAGCGCCGTCCACCGTGGAGCCCTCGGCCTCCTCGGCCTCCGCCGCCCCCTGGCCGAGGTTTGCGAGCGACTGATCCTGCGCGGCGGCCTGGCTCGCGCCGTTGACGACGAGCACGCGGCGGCTCTCCGCGACGTTGAGCGGCACGCTCGATGCGTCGTCGGTCTCGAGCGAATCGGGCTCCTTGATCCGCACGTCGGTGATGGTGCGGACGGCACGGTTCACCGGCATCGTGAGATCGACGATCGCCTCCGCACCGGGCCCGAGCGTGACCTCGGTCACGGCCGGATCGGGCTTGCCGCCGACGACGAGCTGGAGCTTGGCATTCTTCTCCTCCGTGCCGGCGTTCTTGACCGTTGCGATCAGGTGGGCATCGTCGCCGACCTTGACGTTGCCTCCCCGGACACGCGCGGCGGTGACGGCCAGGTTTTCATTGGCATCGCCCGCCAGATTCACGAAGACGAGCTCCAGCTTGTCGCCCAGGCTCGACCGGGCGCGGAGCAGCTTCTCGAGATCCTTCTGGTTGCGGGTGGTGAACGCGGTCGCGCGGAGGTCGGAGAGCACGACGATCTGCGACTTCACCTCCCGGCGGCCCTGCACGAGGCTCGCCGCGGTGGCAATCGCGTGGACGAGGCCCTCGCCCGATCCGTCGGACGCGCGAATCCTGCCCGGCCCCTCGTCGGGCACGCTCGCCAGGGCGGCCTCGTTTCCGGTCTCGAGCGTCGCGAGAACCTTGGTCGAGTCGCCGGCGACGACGACGGCTGACTGGCTCGGCGGCCGGATCTCGCCGAGCAGCTGGCGGGCCTCGCGAATCGCGAGATCGAGGATCGGAATCCGGGCCGTCTTCTCCGCGTTGAGCACGGTCTGGTTCATGCTCGCCGAGGCGTCGAGCACGACGACGAGATTCCGCGGGGCCGGCGCCGGGTCGGCCGGGGCAAAGAGCCGGGCCATCGCCAGCACGAGAAGCGCGAGCACCGCCAGCCGCAGCAGGAGCTGCAACGGATCGATCAGCTTCATCGCGAACTGGTTCGTCCGCTGGTCCTTGGTCAAGAGCCGCAGCGTGGGGAAGTCGCGGATCGGAAACTTGTGCTTCGCGATCAGGTGCAGCGCGATCGGGACGCTCATCCCGAGCAGACCGGCGAGCATGGCTGGAAAGAGGAAACTCATGGTGCGTGGGCCGCGGTGCGGGCGCGGGGTGACGGATCAGCGGGACCGTTGCCGGCGGAAGAGGAGGTAGTCGCGGAGCACGGTCTCGAGCGGCTCGGAGGTGTCGATGAAGCGGTAGTCGGCGCCCGCCGAGGCGCAGCCGGCCTTGATCGCCTCGCGGAACTTGCCGACGCGGTCGAGGTAGGTCTTGCGGATCCGCAGCGGATCGGTCATCAGCTGGCCGGTGGTCTCGAGATCGCGGAAGTTTGTCAGGGAGCTGAACGGGAACGTGACCTCGTCGGCGTCGAGCAGGTGGAACACGACGACCTCGTGCCGCCGCGCGACGAGGTGGCGGATGCCGTCGACCGCCGACTCGATCGTGCTGTGGCAATCGCTGATCAGCACGATCACGCCGCGGCGGCTCAACCGCTGACCGATCATCTTCAGCGTGGGCCCGAGATCGCTCTCCCCCTTGCAGGAGAGGCTCTCGAGCTTCGAGAGGATCGTGAACAGGTGCCGCTTGCCCTGCTTGGGAGGCAGGAAATCCTTCATGTCGGTGTCGAACGTCACGAGCCCGGGCGAATCCTGCTGGTGAGTGGCGAGATGGCTCAGGGCCGCGGCGAGGTAGGAGCCGTATTCGAGCTTCGAGAGCCGCCCCTTGTCCTGCGGCACGTATCCCATGCTGCCGCTCGTGTCGAGCAGGCAGACGACGTTCATGTTCGATTCCATCTCGAACCGCTTGACGTAATACCGCTCGGTGCGGGCGAGCATCTTCCAGTCGATCGTCCGCAGCTCGTCGCCGCGGGTGTATTCGCGGTGGTCGACGAACTCCACGCTGTAGCCGTAGTCGGGCGAGCGGTGGCGGGAGGCGTACATCCCCTCGACGAGCAGCCGGGCCTTGAGTTCGATCCCGGAGATCGAACGCAGGAGGTTGGCGTCTAGAAACCGGACGGGGGGTGGGGTTTTCATCGGGGGAGACTTTCGTGCCTCTCGGAACGGCCGTTAAACTTTAGCACGACCATGCCGGATTCCGCGGCGTGCCGCCGAATGCACGGCATTTTTGCACTCTCATTCAAGGTGATTCATCGTGCCTGGAGCCGCTGTCATCGCGGGCGGACATCTCGACGCTTGCCTCACCCGGTTATTCCGGGGCAGTTCCGCGCACGATGTCGCGAACAGTCGCCAGCGTCATCAGCAGCGTCATCGCTCGCAGCGGCGACTCGACGAAGCCGCGGGAAAGATAAAACTGGCGTGCCGGCTCCGAGAGCGCATGAACGAGAACAGCGAAGACGCCCGCCTCCGCAGCGACGGAAAGTGAACGGAGCAGGGCGTCCCGCAGCATTCCCTGCCCAATTCCTTGATTGTGCCACCGCCGATCGACTGACATCCGACCAAGAAGCAGGACGGGAAGCGAGTTCGGCGTGTGCCGCCGCACGTTGTGCGGGGCGGCCGACCGCTCGATCATTCCGGCCGACAACGTGTAGTAGCCGATCACCTTGTTGCCGTCGGCGACGACAAAGCAACGCGAGGCTCCGCTGGCCTGATTTCGCAGGGCACGTTTCCTCAGCCAGTCGTTGAGCGAAGGCTCACCGCAATCGAAGTCCGTCAGATCGTGTGTCGGCTGAATCGGCGAAGGGGGTGAGAGTCGGGAGCGGCCCATCGATCGAGTCACCGCCCCCAAGGCGGCTTGGTCTCGATGAGCCGACGCAGTTTGGGCGTCGCGGGAAGCGGTTTGTCGAGAAGGCGGTGCAATCGCTCGAAGGTGCCTGCGTCAACCAGGAACAAACTCTGGTCGAGCAGAACATCCTCCGCTTCCCGACAGGCTGCGTCGAGCATGAATTCGGAGCGACTTCGGCCGAGTCTCTCCGCCGCCCGATCGATGAGATCCCGTTGCCGCTTCCGGGCACGAATGTTGATCGAGACATCCAACCGCGTAGGCTTCATGCTTCAGTCCTTGTGTACAAGGATACTACACATCGGCGTGTCACTTTTGCAATACAAAAGGATAGCCCGGTCAATGGCACCTCCGTTGGGAACCGTTTGAAACAGAAAGCGGCCAAGCTGCCCGTAGAAATCGGTGCCAGCCACCAAATCTGGGCAATCTGGGGAGTGCAGGGGATTAATGGACCCAGATCGCTTTTTCGGCGACGGGGGGTCGCCCGCAGTGTCGGAGCGTCGCGTCGAGATCCAGGTTCGACGCGATCTGCTTCGCCCACGATTCGTCTCCAAACGGCCGACCGCGCACCGCGCAGGTTCGCAGACTCTGTAACTCGAGCTCAGTTTGCGGTTGGTTCACCCACTCGCGCCATCGCTCTCCGTGCCGCTCAGATGGCTGCGGCACCGGCCAGGGGGCGAGCGGAATAGGGTCGCTGGGCGATTCCTGACCAAGGCTCGACCAGGGCCATGCTTCGGCCCTCGAAACGAGATTCGCGCGGAGCGGATTTCGCTCGACATAGCGGACCACGGTGTGGAAATAGGCGTCGGTCTGGATCGGAAACGACTTGAACCGCCCCTGATAAAGGTGCCCAAGGCCGATCTCCTGGTGCGCCTTTTTCCAGCGCTTCACGTGGAGGTTCGAGACTTGCTGGACGAACGCCGACAGTTCACCGTCGCGCTCGGGCCAGAGCACCATGTGCCAATGATTCGGCATGATGCAATAACTGCAGATCCGCATCGGCCGGGTTCGCAGCGACTCAGCCACGACGTCGATGAAAGATGCGTAGTCTGCGGCCGATTGAAAAATGTTTCGTCGACCGACAGCGCGATTGAGGACGTGGAACGGCAGTCCACCGGGAGCAACTCGATGTGGGCGTGGCATGAACAGATGTATATTTTCTTGCCAAAGCCTTGTCAAGTTACCTAGCCTTCGAGGGTGGTGCTATTGGCCGTACCTCGCTTCCCCGCAATAGGTGCAGTGAAATGGTGCCAGCCACCAAATCTGGGCAATCTGCGCAAAAAACCTACCTATCTTTCCCAGATTTGGTGGCTGGCACCATTTTTCAAGACGACCGGGCCCAATGGCGACCGGCCGGGCGAATGCGACCTCGAGACGACCCGCGACTTCGTGAAGCGGAGCGGCGCCCAGATCGGTATCAACAGCGGGTTCTTCAGCCGCACCGCTGAGGAGCGGCAGCTCGGCGTGGCCGATCTCAGTTCCTTGGCAGTGAGCGACGGCGTGAGGGTGTCCGATTGGGGCACGTGGATCAAGGACGCATTCAACGTCGCCGCCGACAACACCGTGACCTTCGTCGTCCGTCCGAAGGACGCTGCCACCGGATATGCGACCGAGCCGAACGTCGATCTCTACAACGCGATGGCCGGCAACGTGCGGCTGCTCAAGGACGGCACGATCCCGCCGGGGCCTGGGGGCGACGCCACCTATCCGCAGACCGCGGTGGGCCACACGGCCGATCACCGGCTCGTCCTCTTCGTCTCCGACGGGCGGCAGCCGGGGTTCAGCGCGATAACGATAACGGTGCCAGCCACCAAATCTGGGTAATTTGGCAAATTGCCCAGATTTGGTGGCTGGCACCGGAATTTCCGGGAGGGGATCGGGGCGGAATTTTGAGCCGTCGCGCTAAACTGTTACGGGTCCCTCGACACGTTGGCCTCCGAGATGCCAGTCTCAGACGACTTCGTCGCCCTCCTCACCAAGCACCAGCGGCAGCTGCACGCCTACATCTTTTCCCTGATCTGGAACCCCGCCGACGCCGACGACATCCTTCAGGAGACGAACCTCGTGCTTTTGAAGAAGGCCGCCGAGTTCGATTCCACGCGCGACTTTCTGCCGTGGGCATTGGCGATTGCGAAATTCCAAACGCTCGCCGGCCTCAAGCGCCGCAAGCGGCTGCGATTCGTGTTTGATGAATCGCTCGCGGCGCTCCTGGCCGACGACGCCGCCCGGGAGGATCCCGTCCTCGAGGCCCGCCGCCTGGCGCTGGCCACCTGCCTCCAAAAGCTCCCCGCGCGGCAGCGTGACCTGCTCGTTCGCCGCTACGAGCCGAACGCGGTGGTCGGCGAGATGGCCGCGGCGCTCGGCCTGAGCCTGAAGACGCTCTCCGACCGCCTGCGACGCATGCGGCAGAACCTGCTCGACTGCATCAACCGCACGCTCGCCGAGGAGGCTCTGCCATGACCTCCCTTTCGCAGCGCGAGCGCGACGAGCTCACGGAACTCCTCAACACTCTGGCCGACGGCGGCCTCTCGGAGGCCGAGGAACGCCGGCTGCGGGAGATCCTCGACCGCGGCGTGCCGGCGCGGCGCATCTTCCGCGAGTTCGCCGCGCTGCACACCGTCCTCCACTGGGACTACGCCACGCTCCTGGCCCCGATGCCACCGCCCCCGTCCCGCGCGGCGAAGCGGGGCGACGACCGATGGTCGCCGATCCGCCGGGCGGCGGCGTTTCTTGCGGCGGCGGCAATGGCCGGGGCCGCGACCGTGGCCACCTGGATGCTCGTCGTGCAGCCCGCGGGCCCGCCGGCCGGCCGCGGCCCGCTCGCGACTGTGAAGCAAACGCGATTCCTGCTGCCGGCCGACGGCGAGCAACCGCTCGCGATCGGGCAGGGCCTCGAGGCCGGCCGGATCTCGCTCGTCGGCGGCGCTGTGGAACTCTTGCTCCGCAATGGCGTGGTCGTCGTCTTCGAGGGGCCGGGCGAACTCGATCTCTCCGGCGAACTGTCGGCGACGCTGCACGACGGCAACCTCGTCGTGCGGATGCCCGAGGGGATGCAGGGCTTCGTCGTGCGGACGCCCACGACCGACGTGCTCGACCTCGGCACCGAGTTCGCGGTCAGCATCGGGGCGGGCAACGCCACCGACGTGCAGGTGTACGACGGCGAGGTCATCACCTCGGCGGGCCGGCGACAGGAGGCGACGCGGGTGCCGCGGCGGCTGGTCGCGGGGGATGCGGCGCGATTTCCAGCGGTGCCGAAGGCCGAGCCAGTGCCGATGGCGTTCCGGCCCGAGCGGTTCGTCCGCGAACTGCCGGCCGACGTCGGCATCCCGCTGGGCAATTCGTCGACGGGCGACGACCTGCGGTATTACGGTCCGGCCCGGCAGGCCTCGATCGCCGTCCATCGGGCACCGGCCGACATGGTGATCGACGGCCGGCTCGACGAATGGGGCGATGCGGTTGGCTTCAGCGGCACCCGCGACGGCACCGCCTCCTGCGCGGAGCGGGCCGACGGGCGGATGATGTACGACGACAGATTCCTCTACATCGCGGCCCGCGTCGGCGATCCCTTGCCGCTGCGGAGCATCATCGACCCGGAGATCGACGCTGCCTGGGGCTGGCGGGGCGGCGGCGTGCAGGTGCGGGTTTCGACCGATCGGCAGATGGGCTGGCCGGCCCGCGGCAATTCCTCCAGCTACTACGGCCAGCGGCGGATCGCGCCCTCGCCCGAGCAGGAAGAGTGTGCCCGCAATCCGCGGCTCGCGCATCTCACGATGTGGTTCCATGCCCCGACGAAGACACCCTGCCTCACGATCGTCGACGGCGCGCTCGTCGGCGAGATGCGGGTCAATCCGGCCGGTTTCAGCGGCAGCTTCGCCCCCGCCGCCGATGGCACCGGCTACACGATGGAATATGCGATTCCCTGGTCGCAGCTCGGCTGCGCCGACGACCCGCCGCGAAGCGGCGACGTGCTCGCCGCGGTCTGGCAGGTGATCTGGGCCGACGCGGCCGGCCGCATGCGTCGGGAGCAGATGGTGGAGATCCGCAATCCCGACGAGCCGCTGCGGATCTACGTCTGGGAACGCGCCGCCACCTGGGGCCGCGCGGAGTACCAATAAAACGGTGCCAGCCACCAAATCTGGGTAATTTGCAAACTACCCAGATTTGGTGGCTGGCACCATAATTGACTCATGAAACAGACTACCGGAACGTTGTGGGCTGTCGCGGCGGCCCTCGCGATCGCCTGGCTCGTGGCCCCCGCGGCCGCGGCACCGGTGCCCTGGACCGCCTCGAATGTGAAGGGCACGCCGGAGCCGCCGCCCCCATTCCGCACGAAGAAAGTCTACGAGCACCTGCGGTTCGGGTCGGCCACCTCGCTGGCCTTCGCTCCCGGCAGCGACCGGGTCTTCGTGACCGAGCAATGGGGCAAGGTCTACTCGATCCCGGCCGACCGCGACTGCCGCCGGGCCGACCCGTTCGTCGACATCGCCGACCTCGTCAAGCGGCTCAATGTCGGCCGGTCCGACGCGGATCTGCTCCGGCCGTGGAACATCTTCCATCTCGCCTTCCACCCCGACTTCGCCACCAACCGCTTCTGCTATCTCTGCTACACGATCGGCTACCGCGACGAGTCGCGGCCCTTTCCGAACGGCACGCGAGTGGTGCGGCTCGAGGTGATCGACGACGGCGGCGTGCCGCGGGCCGATCCGGCGAGCGAGGTCGAGATCATCACCTGGCCGTCCGGCGGCCACAACGGCGGTTGCCTCGCCTTCGGCCCCGACGGCATGCTCTACGTGTCGGCCGGCGACGGGGCCGATCATTTTCCGGCGGACCCGCACAAGACCGGGCAGGACCTCACCGACCTGCGGGCCTCGATCATGCGGATCGACGTCGATCATCCGACGAGTGGCCGCGGCTATTCGATCCCCGCCGACAACCCCTTCGTCGACGTGCCCGGAGCCCGCGGCGAACTCTATTCCTTCGGCAACCGCAACATTTGGAAGATGAGCTTCGACCGAAAGACGGGCGAACTCTGGGCCGGCGACGTGGGGCTCGAGGTGTGGGAGCTCGTCTGCCGCGTGAAGGCGGGCGAGAACTACGGCTGGAGCATCGTCGAGGGCGCGAACCCCATCCATCCCGACTGGCCGCGGGGCCCGGCGCCGATCGCGAAGCCCTGGTGCCAGGTGCCGCACACGGCCGGGGCCTCGATCACCGGCGGCTTCGTCTATCGCGGCAAGAGGTTTCCGGAGCTCGTCGGCCGCTACGTTTTCGGCGACTGGGTGACCCGCCGCGTGTGGAGCATCGGCACGACCGGCGACGGGCCGGGCCCGCTCGTCGATCTCGTCGCCCCCACGATCCGCGTGGTCGCCTTCGCCGAGGATCGCGACGGCGAGATCTTCATCCTCGACTACGACGACGGCTCGATCCACGAGATCCTGCCCAACGACGAGGTGGCCGATGCGGGAAAGTTTCCCGAGCGGCTCTCCGAGACCGGTCTCTTTGCCGATACCGCGAAGCAGCAGCCGATGCCCGGCGTGACGCCGTTCGAGATCGCGGCCGAGGCCTGGGCCGACCATGCAAAGTCCCGCCGGTTCATCGGCCTCCCCGGCACGGGCAGTGTCAAGCTCAATCCGGGCAAGAAGCCGGTGCAGGGGTCGATGTTTTCCACGAGTCTCAACTATCCGCCGGGCACCGTGCTCGCCAAGACGTTTTCGATGCGGATGCGGGAGGATGATCCGCAGAGCGACCGCAAGCTCGAAACGCAGCTGCTCCACTTCGACGGCCGCCACTGGCACGGCTATTCATACGCCTGGAACGAGGCGGGCACCGACGCCGACCTCGTGGCGACCGAGGGGAAGAGCCTGCCGCTCGAGATCGCCGACGCCCGCGCGCCGGGCGGCAGGCGGGAGCAGACCTGGCGGTTTCTCGGCCGCAACGAATGCCAGCGATGCCACAACGAGTGGGCCGGGACGTCGCTCGCCTTCGACGTCGCCCAGCTCAATCGAGACGTGCCGGCAGCGGGCGACGGCAAGGCGGTGAACCAGCTCCGCGAATTTCGCGCCCGCGGCCTCTTGGAGGACGTCGTCATCAAGCCGAATCTCGAGGCCGACCCCTTCGACACCATCCAGCGGCCCGGCTCCGAGGACACGCTGCCGCGGTTCCCCGATCCTCACGATCCCACCGCCGCGCTCGACGCGCGGGCGCGGGCCTACCTGCACACCAACTGCGCCGGCTGCCACCGCTTCGGCGGCGGCAGCGTGCCGCACGTCCACCTCAACACGGAGATCGTCACCGCGGATCTGGAGGTGCTCGGGATGCGGCCGGCGCGGGGCGACTTCGCCATACCCGAGGCCCGCGTGATCGCCCCGGGCGAGCCCCATCGTTCGACGCTCTGGTATCGCATGGCGACGTCCGGCCCCGGCCGGATGCCGCACATCGGCGCCGAACTGGTCGACGAGGCCGGGCTCGCCCTCGTCCGCGAGTGGATCGCGTCGCTGCCCCCCGATTCCATCGAGCGGCGGCTCGTCGCCCGGCTCGTTGCGATCGACGAGCAGGCCGTGCTCGCGAAGGAGAGCGCCGACGCGCCGCGGGAGCGGTTGCAGATGGCCCGCAAGATCGCCGCCGAAGCCAAGCGGACGCAGCCCGACGACGCCGACCTCGCGGCGGCCGAGAAGCAGCGGCTCGAAGCGGCCGCCGCACGGGCGGAACAACGGCTCGCCGAACGGCGGCAACTCCTGACGAAACTGCTCGGCTCGACGGGCGGCGCGGCGACGCTCGCCGACGCGCTCGTCGCCGGCCGGTTGCCGGCGGCGACCCGCGAATTCGTGCTCGACGGGATCGGCGCGGCCGATACCGTCGTCATCGGTCTCTTCGAAAGGTTCCTGCCGCCCGAGCGCCGGGTGCGACGCTTGGGCGCGGCGATCGACCCGCAGACGATCCTGTCGGTCGCCGGCGACGCCGACCGCGGCCGGTCGCTCTTCGCCGAATCGAGCGCGGTGCAGTGCCGCACCTGCCATGCCGTCGGCGGGCAGGGAGGCGCGGTCGGCCCGGCGCTCGACCGCGTCGCCACGCGGCTCGACCGGCAGAAAATCCTCGAAAGCCTGCTCGAGCCGTCGAAGACGATCGCGCCCGAGTACCGCACGTGGCTGGCGGTCACGGACGACGGCCGCAGCGTGACGGGGCTCATGGTGAAGCGGACCGACGAGACCGTCTCGATCGTCGATGCCGCGGGTAAACTGACCGAGCTGGCCGCCGCGACGATCGACGAGCTCGAGCCGCTGCCTACGTCGCTCATGCCCGAACAACTGCTTCGAGACCTGTCGGCCGGTCAGGCCGCGGACCTGCTTGCCTACCTGGAGTCTTTGCGATGACGATCCCGAAGCGACTGGTGTCTGCATTGCTCGCGTTCGCGAGCCTGGTCTCGATTGCCGTGGCGGCGCCGCCCGCCGCGACCGGCCCGGACCTCACGATCGGGCTCAAGAAATCGGACATCGACCTCGCGGCCTGCAAGGCCTGGGTAGACGGCAAGGAGTCCGAGGGCGACTTCAACAACGGCATCCTCGCCACGCTCGGGCTGGTCGAAGGGAATCCGTGGACGGCGATCCATTACAGCAAGGCGCAGGAAGCCAAGGTCATCGAGTATCTCGTGGTGCTCAAGAAGCCGGTGAAGTTTCGCGCGCTGCTCTTTCAAAAAGAAGGCACGCTGCGGTACCTGAAGCCGGGTGCGTCCCTGCCGGCGGATTCCGCCAAGGCAGAAAGCTGGTCGGAGGTGACGTTTCCGCCGAACCAGTCGGGCTGGCGGCTGGCGACGGTGGCGGGCGAATCGCAGGCCTTTCTCTGCACGGTCAAGAACGACCGGTACGGCTGGGATCCCTTCACCTTCCTGCGGCTCATGAAGCCGCGGCTCTACAACATCGTGCCCGAGGGGCTCGCCAATGGCGAGGCGGAATACGTCGCGTATGCGGCGGTCGGCCCGCCGGCGTACCACAAGGCGTCGTTCATCGTCACCGGCGCGGGCTCCTGGCAGAGCCACGGCCCCGACAAAGACACCGGCCGCACGCCGCGGCCGCCGGTGACCGATATCGACCCGACCTGGTTCGTGGTCTCGTGGGACGAGCCGCGGACGATCTCGGGCCTCCTGCTCGCGTCGAACTTCAAGACCTTCAAGGTCTATGCCTACACGGGCCCGGCCGGCATCAACCCGGCCGTGGCCGGTCCGCAGGCCTGGACGCGGATCAAGGGAGACCCGCGGGCCGACGGCGGCGCCGCTCTGCTGACGTTTCCGCCGATCACCACGCGGGGGCTCAGGTTCGTGGCGGAAGCGACCATCAAGAATAACGAGGTGGAGCCTCGCTGGGGCACGATCTCCGGGCTACAGGTGTTCACCGACTTGGGCGACGCGCCGGTGCCGGAATTCAAGCCGGCCGCCGCGGCGGAATCGCCGCCGCTCGCGATCGAGCTCACGCTGCCCGAGAAGGGGATCGTTTCGATGGCCATCGACGGCCCCGACGGGCGGCGGGTGCGGAATATGCCCGCACGGCTGGAGATGGAGGGTGGAAAGCAGACCGTCGGCTGGGATCTCAAGGACGAGAACGGCGGCCACGTGGCCCCGGGAAGTTACACCTGGAAGGCGATCACGCATCCCGGCCTCGAGGTGAAATACCAGATGACGTCCTATCCAAACGTCGAGATGGTGACCAAGGAGAATGCGCCCTGGCGCCTCAACGATCCTGGTCCCGACGGCTGGCTGGCCGATCACTCGCCGCCGCGGGCGGTGTGTGTGGCGGGCGACGACCGGGTCTTCCTGGCGTCTCAGTGTGCCGAGAGCGGCGTGGCGTTGATCGAGTGCGATCTCGACGGCCGCAAGCACTGGGGCCACGGCAACATCATCGCCTGGACCGGGCCGGCATACCTGGCCAGCGACGGCAAGGACCTCTACGCCATGCCCGAGTCGAGAGGCCACTTCGAGCTCCAGGGGCAGGTCGATCATGTCTGGCGATTCTCGCTGCCGGAGAAGAAGCTCGACACGTCCTTCACGCTCAACGCCACCGCCACGCGGAAGCGGGGCGTTAGCGGCATGGCCGTCCGCGACGGGAAGCTCTACGTCGCCGTGAACGCGGGGGACACCTGGCTCGAGAACGCGTTTGCCGCGTCGATCGTGGACCAGGACAACTGCGAGCCGAAATACCCGAAGCCGACGAAGAGCACCAACATGCTTCAGGATCCGCTGCCCCGTGCCGACTTCCTGCGGCTCCTGCGGCTCACCGGCACGCCGCCGGGAGGGAATGGCCTTGCATACCTGGAGACCGCGAAGCAGCCGGCGGCCCGGCAGCACATCGTGATCGCGCTCGAGAGGGAGGCGCCGATCGGCAGCTTCGTGTTTCCGCTGCCGGAGGTGAAGGATCTGCAGATGGTCGTGAGCGTCTTGAAGCCGGGCGCCGCGTATCCGCCGAAGCCAAACAAGGACGCCGACTGGCAGCGGGTCTACGCCGGCAAGGGCAAGGGCTGGACCGTCGTCACGGCGCCGGAGAAGACGGTGACCCGCGCGATCCGGCTGAGTTTCGACAAGGGGCTCGACGAACTCGACGAGGCGGTCCTCGACGACGAGGGGGATCCGGCCCTCGATGGCGGTCTCGGCGACGCGGCGGGTGATGCTGACTCCAAGGAAAAGAACAAGGCCGCCTGGTTCGCCCAGCTCGAGGGGATGAAGATCCTCAGTCGCCGGTTCGAGAATCTTTTCCCCACGTGCAAAGTGACGGTCAATTCCGGCACGGTGACGCCGGAGGGGGAATGGGATGCCAATCGCGAAAAGCCGCTCACGTCCGAGAACCCCGGCGTCTACATGATGGAGTGGGATGCGCCGCAGCCGATCCGGGGCCTCGCGATCAAGGAGATCGACGGCCGGTTCACTGAGATCGACGCCTGGACGGGCGCAGGCTCTCCCGACATGAAGGCCGTCAAGGGCTGGGAGAAGCTCGCGAGCTACGAGCAGAAGCTCCGCTACTACTTCAACCCCGACCAGAACCACAACAGCAAGGCCCGCTACATCGACGGCTATGTCGATTTCGGCCGCGACGTCTCGACACGGGCCATCCGGATGCGGGTCACCGAACAGTGGATGTGGAGGGAAGGCGACCGCGCGGGCGTCGTGGGCGTGCGGATTGACCGCGGCGGCCCGACACTCGATCCGACCCGCTGTCGGATCTACGGCGTGGCGCCGCTCAAGTCCGTGGGAGGCGAGCCGCCGGTCGACCTGCTCGCGACGCAACGCATCGAGGTCTATGACGTGGCGACCAAGAAGCTCGTCAAGGAGATCCCGTTCTCCGAGGGGAGCGACATCGCGTTCGCCCCGGATGGATCGCTCTACGGCATCTCCGCCGGGAAGGTGGTGAAGGTGGACGTGGAAGGGGGCAAGCACGTGCCGCTGCCGCTCGACGTGGGTCGGCCCACGGCGATCACGTGTGGCAGGACGGGCGAACTGTTCGTGTTCGACAGCGCGCGAGACCAGCGGGTGATCCGCGTCTTCGACTCCTCAGGCAAGCCGCTGCGGACGATCGGCACGCCGGGCGGGAGGATCGTCGGGCCGTACGACCCGATGCGGTTCACGAGCAGCGCCAACGTGGCCGTGGATCTCGCCGTTGACGCGAAGGATCAACTCTGGGTGGTGGAGTGCGACGAGACGCCGAGGCGGGTGAGCCTGTGGGGCGTGGACGGCACGTTCAAGAAGGACCTGCTCGGCAACACGGGCTACGGCGGCGGAGGCGTCCTCGACCCCTACGACCACTCGCGGCTTTACTACACGACCTTCAGTGGCGGCGGGCTCGAGTTCGCGCTCGACTGGAAGACCGGGGCCACGGCGCTCAAGAGAATTCTCTGGCAGGGCGACACACCGGCCGGAGAGCAGGCCATCCGGATCAAGGACCGCGATTACCTCGTGACGAGAGCGCACTTCCAGACGCAGCCGGCGGGGATCGTCTATCTCCAGGAGAAAGACCGGCTGAAGTGCGTGGCGGCGATGGGAGCGGCCGACAGTTTCCCGCCGCTGCGGACCTCGGCCATCCTCGAAAAACTCGGCCGCAAGCCCCTCGGAACGCAGGGGTTCCTCTGGAGCGATCGCAGCGGCGACGGCACGCCGCAGGCCGACGAAGTGGAATTCTTCGACATTCCCGACAGACGTGCCGCGCACGTCGGCCGGTTCGACGAGACGCTCGGCGTCGATTCGCCCAAGTTTCGCTACGAGGTGAAGGAGATCCTCTTGAACGGCGCCCCGGTCTACGAGCGGAAGAAGAAGGCCTTTGGCTCCGGCGTGGTGCGGATGAACGACGGCCGGTTCTTCGTGGTCGGTGACAACGAGAAGATGGCCGCCGTCGACGCCGACGGCAAGGCCGGCTGGACGCATCCGACCGAGAGCTGGGGCGGGCAAGCGATATCCTCGGCGAAGAGGCCCTGGTTCCCGGGCCAGACGGTGGCCCAGTTCGACGTCGTGGGCCACGAGACGGCCACGAAGGGGGATCTCGGCGAGTTCTTCGTGACCAACGGCAACTGCGGTACCTGGCACATCTGGACGGCCGACGGCCTGCTCGCGGGCCGGATCTTCTCCGACCTGTTGGGCCCTGTGAAGCAAACCTGGAGCAGGGAGCACGACCGCGGGTTCGACCTGACCGGCGTGTCGCTCGGGCAGGAGCACTTCCGCGGCGCTTTCTGCCAGTCCCGCGAGAACGGCAGGTTCTACGGCGTGGTCGGCCACAACAACATCAGTGTCGTCGAGGTGCAGGGCTTCGAGAAGTTCAAGCGGCTCGGCGGCGCGATCACGGTGACGCAGAAGGACGTCGATGAGGCCATGGAGTGGGATCGCAAGGTGCAGGCGCGGAAGCTCCACGAGGCGGCGAAATTGATCGAATGCCGCCGGCGAAAGGGGGGCATCACGGCCGACGGCAATCCCGCCGAGTGGGATTTCACGAGCGCCGCGCTCGAAGGCCGCGACGCCGCGCTCGCCATGGCCTACGACGAAAAGAACCTCTATGTCTGCTTCACGGTGCAGGGCTCGGGGCCGCTCAAGAACATGGGCAACCGCTGGCAGCGGCTTTTCAAGAGCGGCGCGGCGGTGGACCTGCAGATCGGCGTCGATCCGAAGGCCGACGTGCAGCGGAAGGCGCCCGCCGTGGGCGACTGCCGCCTGCTGATGACGATGACGAGCGAGGGCCCGACGGCGGTGCTCTACCAGCCCAACAAGCCCGATGCCAAGCCGGACGAGGCGTGGCAGACGCGGACGGATGTGGCGTACGCGGGCTTCGACCGCGTCGTGAAGCTGCCGGAGGTGAAACTGGCGGCGAAGGGCGACGAGAGGGGCTACTGCGCCGAGGCCGTGATTCCGCTCGCGGCCCTCGGGCTCACGATCGTGCCGGACGTCACCTACAAGTTCGACTGGGGCATCCTCGCGGGCGGCCCGGAGGGCAACGCGGTGCTCCAGCGACTCTACTGGGCCAACCCCCAGACGGCGATGCTCAGCGACGAGCCGATCGAGGCGCAGCTCCACCCGGATCTCTGGGGCACGGTGCGGTTTTCGGCGGGCGGCGGCAGCAAGGGCAAGCCCGAACTCGACATGGAGACGAAGCTCGGCGGCGACGACGACTTCAAGCTCGACCCCGACGAAGAATAGGATGCCGCGGCGAAGCCGGGCCGCGAGGGGCGATTGCCAGCTCGGCGGTGGTACACTCGATGATCCCGGGAATACGACGAATCGATGAAGCGTTCGACCGAACAGCCGGCGCGGCTGAGCGTCACTGACCAGGTGTCGCAGGCACGTGCCGATCGTGCGGCATGGCAGGCCTGTACGCCTGAAGAACGCCTCGACGCCGTCGAGGCCTTGAGGCTGCAGGCTGGGAAGTTCATCTATGAATACCCAACCAGACTTCGAAGACTTCTTACGATTACTCGAAGTTCATCGCGTTGAGTACATGATCGTGGGGGGCTACGCGGTCGCGTATCACGGCTTTCCGCGATTCACGAAGGACATAGACATCTTCTTTTCCGATGGCGATGAGAACCTCGTGCGCCTCCAGGCGGCGCTCGTGGCCTTCGGCTTTCAGCCAGCGACCGTGCCCGTCGAGACGTTGGGGAAACCCGACGCGGTGTTGGCGGTCGGCGTGGAGCCGGTGCGGATCGACCTCCTCAACAGGATCGACGGGGTGACCTTCGACGAGGCACGGTCCTCCACGGTTCGAGGCCGCTACGGAGCCGTCGAGGTGACGTTCATCGGCAAGGAGCATTTGCTGCGGAACAAGCGTGCCACGGGAAGGCACCGTGATTTGGGCGACGTGGACGAACTGCTCTGAGCGGCGGGCTGTCGCTCCGCCGGATCAGTGGCCGAGCCCAGATTTGGTGGCTGGCACCTTTTTCGTTTCGTGTAACCGTTGGCGGCTTTCACTCATTATAGTGGCGGCCGACATTATATTGGCGGCCGAGCGGTCCCACGCACCATCGGGAGTGTTTTTCGATGAATCGCCGTATTACTTCATGGCTCGCGGTTCTCTCGATCCTCGCCGGACTCGCGGCCGAGGCCGCGGCGGCGCCGCCCGCCGCGACCGGGCCGGACCTCTCGATCGGGCTCAAGAAGTCGGACATCGATCTCGAGGCCTGCAAGGCGTTTGTCGACGGCAAGGAGGCCGAGGGCGACTTCAAGAACGGCATCCTCGCCACGCTGGGGCTCGCTGGAGGGAATCCGTGGACCGCGATCCAACCCAGCAAGTGGAAGGAACACAAGGTCATCCAGTATCTCGTGGTGCTCAAGCGGCCGGTGAAGTTCGGCGCGGTGCTCTTCCAGAAGAACGGCACCATGCAGTACCTGAAGCCGGGCGAGGCCCTGCCGCCGGATCCCGCCAAGGCAGAAAGCTGGTCGGAGGTGACGTTTCCGCCGAACCAGTCGGGCTGGCGGCTGGCGACCGCCGCGGGCGAGTCGCAGGCCTTTCTCTGCACCGTGAAGAACGACCGGTACGGCTGGGATCCCTTCACGTTCCTGCGGCTCATGAAGCCGCGGCTCTACAACATCGTGCCCGAGGGGCTCGCCAACGGTGAGGCGGAATACGTCGCGTATGCGCAGTTTAGTCCGCCGACGTACTACAAGGCGGCGAACATCGTCGCCGGCAAGGGCTCCTGGCAGAGCCATGGCCCGGACGACACCGGCCGCGTGCCGCGGCCCCCGGTGACCGATATCGACCCGACCTGGTTCGTGGTGTCGTGGAACGAGCCACGGGAGATTTCCGGGATCCTCCTGAATTCAAACTTCGTGAATTTCAAGATGTATTCCTACAAGGGACCGCCCGGCATCAACCCGGCGGTGGCCGGCCCGCAGGACTGGGCACGGATCAAGCAGGAGCCACGGTCGGACGGCGGAGCCGCCGTGATCACGTTTCCGCCGATCACGACGCGGGGACTGCGGTTCGTGGCGGAAGCGACCAGGTCGACGGGCGGTCCCAACGGAACCGCTCGCTGTGGCGCGATCTCGGGGCTGCAGGTGTTCGCCGACCTCAAGGAGGCGGCTGTGCCGAAGCTCGAGGTGGCGGGGCAGGCACCGCCGCTGGCGATCAAGTTTGCACTGCCGGAGAAGGCGATCGTGTCGATGGCCGTCGACGGCTCCGACGGCCGCCGGGCGCGGAATTTTCCCGCGCGGCTGGAGATGGATGCCGGCGAGCAGACGGTGGGCTGGGATCTCAAGGACGAGAGCGGCAGCTTCGTGGCTCCGGGCAGTTACACGTGGAAGGCGATCACGCATCCCGGGCTGCAGCTCAAATATGAGATGACGCCGTACCCCAACGTCGAGATGCTGACGAAGGACAACTCGCCGTGGCCGAACGGGGATAGCGGCCCCGGCGGCTGGATGGCGAACCATACGCCGCCGCGCGCAGTCTGCGCCGCGGGCGCGGACCGGGTCTTCCTGGGCGCCCAAATGTGCGAGGGTGGCTCGGCCCTGATCGAGTGCGATCTCGAGGGGCGCAAGGCTTGGGGGCACAGCAACATGATCCCCTGGACCGGACCGGCCTTCCTCGCGAGCGACGGCAAAGACGTCTATGCCATGCCCACGGTGGCGGGGGGCTTCGCCTTCAAGGGGCTGGTCGATTACGTCTGGCGGTTCACGCTGCCGGAGAAGAAGCTCGACACGCCCTTCAAGCTCGAGGCCAGCGCCACCCGACAGCGCGGCGCCACTGGCCTGGCGGTTCGCGACGGCAGGCTCTACGTCGCGGTGAACGCAGGAACCGACTGGCTGGAAAACGCGTTTGACCCGGGAATCGTCGACCAGGACAACTGCGAGCCGAAGTATGCGAAGCCGGTGAAGGCAGACGCGTTTGCACCCGACCGCCGCGAGGACTTCCTGCGACTGCTGCGGCTCACCCGCGCGCCGGCGGGCCAAGACCTGATCTATCTCGAGACCGCGAAGCAGCCGGCGGCCCGGCAGCACATCGTGATCGCGCTCGAGAGCGAGACGCCGATCGGGAGTTTCGTCTTTCCGCTGCCGGAGGTGAAGGACCTGCAGATGATCATCAGCGTCTTGAAGCCGGGCGCCGCCTATCCGCCGAATCCAAACAAGGACGCCGACTGGCAGCGGTTGTATGCCGGCAAGGGGAAGGGGTGGACCGTGGTGCCGGCGCCCGAGAAGACGCTGACGCGGGCCATCCGCCTGAGCTTCGACAAGGGGCTCGATGAACTCGACGAGGCGGCTCTGGGCGGCGAATTGGGCGACGACGGGGGGCCAACCCTCGACGGCGGGCTGGACCTGGGCGACAAGGGGGACGGCGCGGGCTCCAACGACAAAAACAAGGCCGCCTGGTTCGCCCAGCTCGAGGGCATGAAGATCCTCCGGCGCCGCTTCGAGAATCTCTTCCCCACCTGCAAGGTGAGCGTGAATTCCGGCACGGTCACGCCGGAGGGGGAGTGGGAGGCGAACCGCGAGAGGCCGCTGACGTCCGAGAATCCCGGCATCTACATGATGGAGTGGGATGCGCCGCAGCAGGTCCGCGGGCTGGCGATCAAGGAAGTCGACGGCCGCTTCACCGAGATCGACGCCTGGACTGGCGACGGCTCTCCCGACATGAAGGCCGACAAGGGCTGGGAGAAGCTCGCGACCTACGAGCAGGACCGGCGGTTGTACTACCACCCCGACAAGGCCTACAACCACGCGGCCCGCTACATGGACGGCTATGTCGATTTCGGCCGCGACGTGACGACGCGCGCGCTCCGGATGCGGGTGACCGAACAGTGGCTGTCGAGCGATCACGGCTATTACCCGATGGGAGTGCGGAGCGACCGTGGGGGCCGAACGCTCGATCCGACCCGCTGCCGAATCTACGGGGTGGCGGTGCTGCGGGTGGCGGGGGGCGATACTCCGGTCGACATCCTCGCGACCCAGCGGATCGAGGTCTACGATCTCACCACGAAGAAGCTCGTGCTGGAAATCCCGTTCCCCCAGGGGAGCGACATCGCCTTCGCCCCGGATGGATCGCTCTACGGCATCTCCGACGGCAAGGTTGTGAAGATCGATATCGACGGAGGCAAGCATGTGCCGCTGCCACTCGACGTGGGGCGGCCCACGGCGATCACGTGTGGCAAGGCCGGCGAACTCTTCGTGTTCGACAGTGCGGCCGACAAGCGTGTGATCCGCGTCTTCGACGCGGCAGGCAAGCCGCTGCGGACGATCGGCACGCCGGGCGGCCGGATCATGGGCCCCTACGATCCAAAGCGGTTCACGAGCAGCCCGGGCGTGGCGGTCGATCTGGCCGTCGATGCCCAAAACCAGCTCTGGGTGGTGGAGTGCGACTGGTCCCCGAAGCGGGTGAGCCTCTGGGGCGTGGACGGCACGTTCAAGAAGGACATGTTCGGCCCCACGGCCTACGGCGGCGGTGGGGCCCTCGATCCATTCGACAAGTCGCGGCTCTATTACGCACCGTACGACGGACACGGGCTCGAGTTCGCCATCGACTGGAAGACGGGGGCCACGGCCCTGAAGAACGTGCTTTGGCAGGGCAACGCGCGGGCCGGCGAGCAGGCCATTCAGATCAAGGATCGCCAGTACCTCGTGACGCGGCCGATGTTCACCGTCCAGCCGGCGGGAATCGTCTATCTCCGGGAGAAAGACCGGCTCAAGTGCGTGGCGGCGATGGGTCATGCCGGTGGCTTTCCCATGTTGAAGACGCCGGGGATCCTCGACAAGCTCGGCCGAAAGGCCCTCGGCGATGCCGGGTTTGTGTGGAGCGATCGCAGCGGCGACGGTGCCCCGCAGCCGGACGAGGTGGAATTTTTCGACGCGCCGGACGGTAGTGCCGTGGCCATCGGCAGGTTCGACGAGACGCTCGGCGTCGATTCGTCCAACTTCCGCTATGAAGTGAAGGAGATCCTCGCCAACGGCACTCCGGCTTACGAGCGGAAAAAGAAGGCTTTCAATTCCCGCGTGGTGCGGATGGACGACGGCCGGTTCTTCGTCGTCTTCGACAACCAGCGGATGGCCGCCGTCGATGCCGACGGGAAGGCCGCCTGGACGCATCCGGTGGAAGGCTGGGGCGTGCACGCGATCGCCGGTGCCAAGACGCCGTGGTATCCGGGCCAGGCCGTGGCGCAGTTCGACGTCATCGGCCATGAAACGGCGACGGCGGGCGATCTGGGGGAGTTCTTCGTGACGAACACCAACTGCGGCACGTGGCACATCTGGACCGCCGACGGGCTCTTGGCCGGCCGGATTTTCCAGGACCTCCTCGGCCCGAACAAGAAGCCGTGGAGCATGAAGGAGCACGACCGCGGGCTCGACCTGACCGACGTGACGGCGGGCCAGGAGCACTTCAACGGCTCCTTCTGCAAGACCCGCGAAGACGGGAAGTTCTACGTCGTCGCCGGCGGCATCACCACCAGCGTCGTCGAGGTGCAGGGCTTCGAAAAGTTCAAGCGGCTCGGGGGGGCGCTGACGGTGACCCAAAAAGACGTCGACGCGGCCATGGAATGGGATCGCAAGGTGCAGTCGCGGAAGCTCTACGAGGCGGCGAAGATGATCGAGTGCCGACGGCGGAAGGGCGGGATCACGATCGACGGCAATCCCGCCGATTGGGAATTCACGACTGCGGCGCTCGATGGCCGCGACGCTTCACTCGCCATGGCCTATGACGACGCGAACCTCTACGTCTGCTTCAACGTGCGCGGATCAGGGCCGCTCAAGAACACGGGCAACGACTGGCATCGCCTCTTCAAGACCGGCGCGTCGGTCGACCTGCAGATCGGCGTCGATCCGCAGGCCGACGTGAAGCGGAAGATTCCGGCCGTGGGCGACTGCCGCCTGCTCATGACCATGACGGACGAGGGGCCGACGGCGGTGCTCTACCAGCCGAACAAGCCGGGCTCCAAGCCGGAGGAGGAATGGGAGGCGGTGACGGGCGTGGCCCAGGCGGCCTTCGACCGCGTGGCGAAGCTGCCAGACGTGCGGATGGCGGCGCGGGGCGGCGAGAATGGCTACTGCTTGGAAGCCATGATTCCGCTCAAGTCGCTGGGGCTCGAGATCGTGCCGGATGTGCCCTACAAGTTCGACTGGGGCATCCTCGTGAGCGGACCGGATGGCAGCGAGGTGCTCGAGCGACTCTACTGGGCCAACCCCCAGACGAGGATGCTGTCGGACGAGGCGATCGAAGCGAAGCTCCATCCGGATCTCTGGGGCACGGTGCGGTTCGCAACGGGCTCCGGCCGCAAGGGGCAGCCCGATCTCGACATGGAGAAGAAACTCGGCGGCGAGTTGGACGACGACTTCGAGCTCGACCCCGACGAGGAATAAATAAAGGTGCCAGCCACCAAATCTGGGCAAGATGCGTAAGCGGCTTGCCCAGATTCTCCAGATTTGGTGGCTGGCACCTTTTCAGTGGGTTTCCGCCGCCTTGACGGCGGCCTTGCCGCCCGCGACGCAGATGCTTTCGAGCTTCAGTTCCTGGGCCTTGCCATCGTCGAAGACCGGCTCGATCTCGAGCAGGTGCGGCACGCTCGGATCGAGGCCGCGGGCCACCTCGTGGAGCAGGAAGCCGTTGGCGGTCTTCCAGCGATTCCCGTCGAAGAGTTCGGAGCCCTTGTCGGGTCCCCAGGCGATCGTCACCGGCTTGCCGTCGACCTTCAGGCGAAACTTCCCCGATTCGGCGGTCGATTCGCCGAAGAGCAGGATCGCCGTCGCCTGGACCTCGAGCCGCAAGGGTTCGAGCGGCTGCGGCTCCTTCCCGGGCTTGCCCTGCTCGTCGAGCTTGCGATTCCGCGCCACGACGAGGTCGTCGAGCCAGCGCGACATGAGCCAGTCGTGGTTGGCGGCCGTGAGATGCGGCCGTCCCTTGCTCCATCCCGACGGCAGCGCGGGCAGGTCGGCGAGGCGGAATCGCGTCAGGCTCATGTAGGTGCCGCCGTGGAGCGGCTGTGGCGGCACACGCGGCGCCAGCTTGGCCTTGACCGCCGCCTGGTAGCCATCCCAGGCGGCCGCGGCGAATTCCCGATAGCCGGGATCGTGAGGGTGGACGCCGTCGGTGACCCAGAGATCCTCGAGCGTGTATTTTTTCTGGTCGAACGCCCGGCAGATATGCGTCACCGCGTCGCCCCAGCCGTTGCCGTACGCCTGGGCGAGCGCCCGGTGGGCGGTGAGCCGCTTCATGCCGGGCAGCTTCTTCGTGTCGATGTCCCATTTGAACGGGAAGGCGACCTGCACCACCGGGATGCCCGCCATGGCCAGCCGGCGCAGGATCGATTCGTAGGAGGCGAGTGTTTCGGGGTCGTCGGAGCCGATGCCGTCGTTGGCGGTGAAATCGACGAACACGAGGTCGGGCTTGTGGGCGAGCGCGTCGCGGTCGAGCCGGAAGGCTCCGAGCTGCGAACCGGTGCCGCCGATGGCCGCGTCGCGAAACCGGAAATGCGCGGCCGGATACTCCCGCTCGAAGCGGTCGCGCATCACGGCGCGGTAGGAGGTCTCGACGGGATCGGACGCGTTGGCGCCCCAGGTGAGCGAAGCGCCGAAGAAGACGACGTTGAGTTTCTCCCCGGCCTTGGCCCGGGCGTCGAAGTCGGCGAACGAGCCGGGCTTGCCGTCCGCCGCGATCGCGGCCGGCGAACTCACCTGCAGCCCGGCGGGGGTGGTGGCCGTGAAGAAAAACGCCCGGGCATTCTCCGGAGGCTTTGGCGCGGTGAGCGTGCCGTCGGCGGCCACCTCGGCCGGCACGGTCTGCCAAGTGAGCTTGTTGATTGGTCCCGGGTCGCTCGTGGAGACGAGCGCCGCTTTGGCGACCGGTCCGCCTGCCGTGACGCGGCACCGCGCGACCGGTCCGTCGACCACGGGCGGGTCGATCACCGGCAGCGCGGGCTTGCCGAGCAGCGCGGCGTCGATGAAGGCGGCGATCTCCGGCGGGGCCCAGCCCGGCTCGTGGCCGTGCTTCATGTCCACCTCGATGCGGACGTTCTTCGGCGCGTGCCGCACGTCGGCGTGGCTCTTCATGAAACTGTCGAGGGGATAGGCGAAATCGTTGGTGCCGTTGACGAAGAAGATCGGCACGCGGCATTTCGGCAGGTAGTTGCCCGGATCGTAGAGACTGGCCCACCGCGCCGACCGCTCGGGGCCGAGCTTCGCGAATTCGCCGAGCCAGCAACTGTTGTCGCGAAGGTGGCCGCAGCCGTAGACCGGCACCGCCGCGCGAAACCGGTCGTCGAGCGAGGCGACGATGCAGGTGGTGTAGCCGCCCCAGCTGATGCCCGTGATCGCCGTGCGGTCGGGATCGACTCCCGGCAGGCTCCGCAAGAGCGAGTGGGCCCGGATCACGTTGGCCACGGCGTGGTAGGGCCAGTCGTCGTCGACTTCCGGCGTGGCGACCGTGTCGAACTTGTCCTTGTGCTCCTGCCCGGGCCCGCCGTCGGGCAGTCGAACGACGGCGTTCTTCTTCGTCGAGGTTGGATCGGGCCGGTTGCCCGCGAGGTCCATGGCGATGGCGGCGTAGCCCCGTCGGGCCCAGAGCGTGACCCATTCGGAGAAGGCCGTGCCACCCCCGCCGTGCACGAGCACGATGCCGGGCCAGGGGCAGGCGGGCACCTTGCCCGCGGCCGGCTTGGCCAAAGGATCCGCGCCGATGCTCGCGGGCGTGGCGTAGTAGGCGAACACTTGCGTGGGTCGGCCCTTTTCCCCGTAGGGCTCACCCGCGTAGAGGAGCGATCGCACCGGCGCGTCGTCGTCGAGCCATTCGACGGCGGGAGGCGCCGCGAGGCCGGCGAGATCCCAGGGTGGCGATGCCGGCGGTTCCGCAGTCGCGGCCGCGCAAGAAAAAAGCAACGCGGCACGCGCCGCTCGCACGATCGCAGATGACACCTTCATGTGTAAGTCCTCGGGGAGATACAGACCACCTCGTCGCTCGTCGCCCATCCTATCGCGAGTTGCCCCAGGGTTGCGGTTCACGCCTCCCGGAGCCGGGCGGCTGCGGCGGTCTCAAGACGCCTGAATTCCGGCACGGCCTCGCCGATGATCGCCGCATACAGGGAGGCGAGTTCATCGGGCAGGTAATCGTGACCCCCGGATTTCGGAGATCCCGCAGGGCGACCCACGTCGAGTGGTCGCTGATCAGGCCGACCTTTTCCATGCGCAGCAGCAGATCGCGGAACGTATCCGACACGTTCGCCTCCCGGACCCGCTCCCAGGTGCGAAAGAATTTGAGGCTCGATTCGAATGCCCTCAGGAATCGATCGCTGAGCGCGTCGTACGGCTCTCGTTCCTGCGGCGAGTAGATGCGGCCCGGAGTGAAAGGTGCATAAGCATCCGCCGACGCAAACACGAGTTCGAGTGCGGCCCGCAACTTGGCCTGCGAGTCGGCGAGAAGCGGCTCGACAGTCATGCGATCTTCACCCTCCGCAGCGACTGCAGAAACGCCGACTCGGCAGCCGTGAGCCGATCCGGGTCGAGCACGACGACGTCGAGCCGTTCCTCGCAGTGCAAGAAGAAACGGTTGCTCACCCGTCGGGCCGTCTCGAAACGCGGTGCGGCGGACAGGATCAGCAGGTCGATGTCACCGCCGCGACTCGACGGGTCGGTTCGCGAGCCGAACAGTTCGACGGACCCCGCCGCGACCCCATCGATCGCCGCTGCCAGCGCTGCCGCTTCGGCGTTGTCGAGCCTCACGAGCCCCAGCGATCGCAGGTGCGCGAGCGATTTTTCGCAGGTGACGGCGGCCGACATGGACGGTTTCCGGTGGGGCTAGATGGAGGTTGCGGAACCCATGGGGGATTTTATCCACGAAAGGGGTTTCCGCCGCGTGGCGGCCTTTCCGGACCGAGGATACACTACGCTCTGACCGGTTTTTAGGCGGCTGAACCGGTTGTTCCACACCCTGGTCGCGTAACGGATTTCCTCCCTTTGCCATATATCCGGTGAGCGGATGGCCCAGCGGGCCGCCGCAGACCGGTTCACGATCCCCTCGCGATCCAGGAAGATTCGCACCATGAGGAACCTGCGGATGATCTTCGTGCTGGCGGCAATCGTCGCCGGCCTCGACGGCGGCTTTGTCCGGGCCCAGGAGACGAGCCTCTCGCAGGAGGAGCGGGCGAAGCTCGACACCTTCGAGGGAGTGTCGATCGACAGGGCCGACAAGGTCTTCGTGGCCAAGGAATGGCCGCGGGCCGTGGCCGAATACGACGCCTTCATCGTCCAGTTTCCGGAATCGAAGGTGACGCCCTATGCGATCCTGCGGAAGGCCCGCTCGCTGCAGGAGGCCCAGAAGCGGTTCGAGGCGATCAAGGTCTACCAGGAGGTGATCGACTTCTTTCCCGACGACGTGAAATATGCCGCGGCTGCCCTCTTCCGGATCGGCGAATGCCACATGCAAAGCGGCGACGTGCCGAAGGCGATGAAGGCCTGGTTCGAGCTTTCCGAAGACGCCGACTACGTGAAGGAGCCGCTCGGTGCCGCCGCCCTCAACGGCCTCGCCGAGAATCTCATCAAGCAGGACAAGCCCGACGAGGGGATCAAGCGGTTCGAGCAGGTGGCCGTCGAATTCCGTACGAGGAACGTCGAAGCCGCGCAGGCGGCGATCGCCAGAGTCGTGCCCTACCACATCCGCACGAAGCCCGACAACAAGAAGCTTCGCGACTTCTACGTGGCCGTGAAGTGTTTCGATTGGAGCGCGCGGGAACCTGGGGCCAACGTGGCCACCGATGAAGGCTACTGGGCCATGGTGCGCGACCAGATCGAGAAGAATGACAAGTTCACCGACCTGCAGAAGGCGGAGCGGGAGTCGTTCTACCGCTACTGGGCCGGCCAATTGCAGACGGCCCTCAAGACGAACGACGACCAGCAGATCGCGGTGGCCAACTACATCCGCGCGGCCGACCGCGACGCCGCCGCCTGGGCGCAGCGGCTCGACAAGCAGTTCGCCGACCACCAGAAGGAGGGCGACTTCCGCCGGATCGGCCGGTGGGTGGGCCTCTTCGCGGCCGAAAAGGCGAAGGCCGACGAATACTACCGCAAGCTCGACTTCGCCAAGATGAGCAACGCCGACATCCTCGCAATGGTCTACGCCATCGTCGAGAACAAGGGCGACACCGGGCTCGCCGGCAACACGTTCGGCAAGCTGAAGCTCGCCGAGATGCCCGATGGCGAAAAGCAAAAGATCTGCGACTGGATGCGGGAACGCTGGCACTTGCCCGGCACCCGCGACCTCGCCCTCCGGGCATGCCAGGGATTCAGCGACTCGAGCAAGGGCAAGATGGCCGCCCTCCGCTACCTCCACTGGCGGTGCACACCCCATCACCTTCCCACCCGCGGGCCCGAAGACATCAAGGAGGGCCTCGCGATCGCCGGTGAGATGCAGAAGGTGCCCGACACGGCGAAGGAGGCCTTCGTTCTCGGCGGCAACCTGCTCCAGTGGACGGGCAAGTACGAGGAGGCGATCAAGGACTACCAGCAGGCCGACAGCCCGCCGCAGACGCTCTTCTGGACGGCCGAATGCCTGGCGAAGCTCGGCAAGCTCGAGCCGGCCGTCTCGCAGCTGAAGGAAGTCGAGAACTTCTTCAAGGACCGGGCCCCCGCGGCGTCGCTCGCCGTCGCCTACCTCTACCGCGACGCCGGCATCAAGGAAAAATACGTGCGCTCGCTCCGCGGGGTGCTCAAGCGGTATCCCAAGAGCGGCGAATCGAGCCAGGCGCACCAGCGTCTGGAGGAAATGGGGCTCCCGATCGGAGGCGGCGTCGATGCGGAGGAATGACATGCCGAGAATTCAAATGACGACTCTGCGACCCGGCGTGCTGGCGATCGCGATCGCGGCGACGTTGGTTTTGCCGCAGGCGGCCGAAGCGCAGCGGCCGCGGCGGACCCGCGGCGAGGCGGCGCAGGGTCAGGGGCAGGGGCAGGCCGAGGGGGGCAAGCAAGGCGATGGCGGCAACTACGCCGCCTTCCAACTGCTCCGCAAGGGTCAGGAACTGCTCGACGCCGGCGAGCACGATCGCGGGGCCAAGATCCTGGAGACGATCGTCGAGCAGTATCCGGCCGACCCGATCCGGTTCCGGGCCTACCTCGCGCTCGGCAAGCATGCGCTCTCCCGCAGCCAGCAGATGGAGGCGATCGGCTACCTCCGCAACCTCAAGGCCCTCGAGCAGCCGGGCAAGGAACTGGAAGGGGAAGACCGCGAGTTGTTCCTCGAGGGGCTCTACCTGCAGGGCATGGCCTACTTCCAGACCCGGCAATACGCCCAGGCCTTCCCGTTCCTCCGCCGGATCACCAACGACTTCCCCAATACCGTCTGGGCCAACCAGTCGTACTACTACATCGGCATGTGCCACTTCGCGCAGGGCAACTGGAACAAGGCGATCGAGGCCCTCGGGCTCGTCGGCACGTTCGTCGACGACACCGGCGACGAGCTTGAAAACGCCGAGGCTGGCCGGCGGTTCTACGTCAAGATCCACGACACCGACCTGCCCGTGCTCGCCAATCTCGGCGAGGATGTGAAGGTGACGATCACCTCCAAGAGCGGCGACACGGAGACGGTCTCGCTCGTGCCGCTGCCCGGCGACGAGCACGCGTCGCTCGGCTCGGTCGCGACGGCGCTTGGCAAGGCCGTCCCCGGCGACGGCACGCTGCAGGTGATCGGCGGCGACACGATCAGCACGTCGTACGTCGACGGCAACACGCTCGAGGGCAAGAAGGACGTCGCCCGTTCGCGGGAGGTGCGGGTCGTGGGCACCGGCGCCGTGGCCTTCACCCGCGGCGACCTGGAGTCGCCCGCCGACGCGGCCTTTCCTGGCCAGCCGGTCTTCATCGTCGTCTCCGACGCCGACCTCGACCTTTCCGACGCCGCCGACACGGCGACCGTCCGGGTGATGGCCCGGTTCAAGGAGGAGGAAGAGGACGAAGGCTCGACCGCCACGGGCGTCAATCTCGAAAAGCTCCTCCGGGCCGAGGAGGATCGCTGGCGGACCCGCGACGAGATCACGATCCCGCTCACCGAATTCGTGCCGGCGGCCGAGGGGAAAGCGCAGGCCGCGGGGCCGGTGCACTCCGGCCGTTTCCGCGGCCAGTTTTCGCTCGGCAAGTTCGTCGAGGATCAGCCCGTCGACCAGGCCGATCAGATGCTCACCGTCGCCCTCGGCGACGAGGTCGTGGCGACGTTCACCGACGAGCGTCACATCGCCGGCACGGCGCCGCGGACGGCCTCGTCGACGATCCTCGTCGGCAGCGAGATCGACAGCCGCCCACGGGCCGTGCAGTATGAGGTCGCCGATCCGGTGGTGGCGGCGAAGAAGAGCCTCGTCGAGGCGGAGGCCTTCCTCGAACTCGGACGCATCTTCCGGGCGATGGGCCTGGTGAAGGGGGCGAAGGAGAAAGTGGACGAGGGGCTCACGCGGATCGAGCCGATCATCCGGCAGTCGGGGGCGATCCCTGCCGGGCTCACCGAGCAGGCCTTCCGCAACAAGTGGGATCTCCACATCACCGCCGGCGACTACGAGGCGGCGATCAAGACCTGCGAACTGTTCAACAAGCTTTACCCCGAATCGCCGTTCGTCGACCAGGCGCTCCTCCAGATCGGCCGCATCAAGGAGGAGCAGCGGGATTCACAGGGCGCGATCGCCGTCTACCGCCGGATCCTCGCCCTCAAGGCCTCGCAGATCAAGGCGGAGGCCCAGTATCGGATCGCACGGGCGATCGAAGCGGAGGTGGGCAAGGACGGCCAGCCCCTGCTGGGGGCGGGCGAACGGGCGATCATCGAATACAAGTCCTGCGCCGAGCGGTATCCCGACAGCCCCTATGCAGGCGAGTCGCTCGGCAAGCTGATCGACTACCACATCGACAAGAAGGACAACGCCGCCGCGAGCGAGCTGCTCGAACAGGTCTTCCAGGATTACCCCGACGCGCAGTTCCTCGACAAGATGCTGCTCAAGTGGGTGATGGTCGCCTACCGGATGGGCGACGTGCAGAAGGCCCACGAGAAGTGCGAGCAGTTGCTCTTCGAATACCCCGCGAGCCCGTCTGCCGAGAAGGGCCGGGCGATCATGCCGAAGATCCAGGCCAAGCTGAAGCCGGCCGGCGGCGGCGAGACGGCGCAGGCCGACTCCGGAACCAAGTCTGAAAACTGAACACGATTCACCGTGGAGGACTTCCGAATCATGAACGCCACCATCCTTCGCTTCGCGATCGCCGCCTGCCTCTTGGCGGCGCCTGCGGTCCGTGCGGCCGAGCCGCAGCCGGCGAAGCTCTCCCCCGATGCGGCCGAGCCGCAGGTCGTGGAATTTCTCACGAAGGCCGGCGAAGCCGGCGACGCCTACGCCGCCAACATCGCCCTCAAGGCCTGGCTCGCCCGTCATCCGTCGCCGGCGCCTGCCGTGCTCCTCGCCGCGGGCGACACGGCCCGGGCCGCGGGCGACCTGCAAGCCGCCGCCTCGCTCTACAAGCGCTGGATCGCGACAGCGCCGGCCGACGAGGCCCGCAGCCGCGTGGCGGCGCGGCTCTACGAGATCCTCGCGGGCTCTCTGCAGAGCAACGACGATGCCTATTCCTTTTTCGTCCGGAACGGCTTCGAGCTGCGGCAGTCGCTCGAGGCGCGGCAGTTCGACCTTTGGTTTTTGGAGCAGGCCCAGGCCCGCAAGGATCCGGTCACGGCCGCGCAGATCCTTGCTACGGTGATGTCCGAGAAACTGCCCCTCGAACTCGAGCGGAATCTCTACTGGGACCTCCTCGACTGGACGATGGGCGAATTGGCCAGGGCCACGCCCGACAGGCACGCCGCGGCGCCGGCCGCGCGACAGATCGTGGGCCTGGTGCGGGAGAGCCCGGCCCGGGCCGCCCGTTACGGCTTCATCACCGCGTGGCTCGAGTTCCAGGCGGCGGTCGCGGGGAAGGATGCGGCGGCACAGGCGGCAGCGTTCGCCCCGGTGGCCACCGCGGCCGCGGCCTACGTCGACGCCGCGCCCACGAACGCCGTGCTCAACGACATTCTCAACGCGTTCTTCTGCGGCACCAACGGCCACCAGGCCTGGCAGACGATCGGCGGGCCGATCACCGGCCTGTGGACCGCGTCGTTCGAGAAATTGCCCGACGACGAGAAGGCGAAGGCGATCAACGGCTGGAACGGCTGGTGGAACTTCCAGGCCTCGCCGGAGCAGTGGGTCGAACTCGGTGCGAAGTATCCCGCCGTGTTTCAGAAGGCGGTCGGCACCCGCACGCTGCCGCTGCTCGTCAGCAAGCCCGACCCGGCCGTGTTTGCCAAGCAGGCGACGTTTCTGTCGGGCGTGACCTCCGACGCCGCGAAGGTCGTCAATGCCGTGGTCGCGACGAAGGGCACGGATCTTCCCGCGGGCCTCAGGCATCTCTCGCAGGCCGAGAGCTGGCATGGCGAATTCGTCTCCACGTGGGGGGCGGCCGGCCAGCTGTGGAACATCTACCGCTCGTTCCCGCGGCAGCCGGCCGCGAACGACGCCGACTGGCTCAAGGCGCTGGCGGCCTGGGCGCCCGAGGGGGTCTACCGCACGCCGATCGCCCTCTTCCAGCCCGACGCGGTCGCCAACTGCCTCACGGCGTCGCTCGTCGTGCTCCCGCAAGAAGACAAGTCGGCCTTCGCGGCAGAATTGCGGCGGCTCGACTGGGTGCCCTGGGACGAGAACGGCCGCAAGGCCGCGATCACGCCGGCCCATGCCGCCTTCAAGCAGTGGGCCGACCAGGTTCGCAACCAGCTCAAGGCCGCGCAGGGGGCGGCCAAGGCGGCCCCTGCCGACAAGGCCAGGGCCGAAGCGGTGGCGAAGTGGGAAAAGGCCGCCGGACAGATCGCGGCCTTGGAGGAGGAATTCAAGAAGGCGTTCGACGTGAACGTTCCTGCCTCCGCCGACTGGGCGAAGCTCGCCGATCCGCTGGCGATGCACCTGGGCCGCTGCGTGCAGGCGGCGCGGGAGAAGAAGGCCGATGCCTACGTCGCCGGCGGACGCGAGGCCTACAAGCTCATCCGCGACTATTTCGACAAGAAGACCCCGTTTGGCGGCCCGGCGCTCAAGTGGCTGTTGGGCAGCGGTGCCACCGGCCTCGAGATCGCCGACTTCCAAGCCGAGGTGTTCGCCGACCAGATCGCACTGTGGCAGCCGGGCAAGCCGACTGCGGCCCTGAGTGCGATCGAGTATGCGCTGGTAAGCAACTTTTCCAACGTTCCCGCAGACCGCAAGAGCCAGGCTCTCAAGCTCAACGCCGCGATCGGCAAGGGAATCCTCGCGCAGCTGGAGAGGGGTCGATTCGAGCCCGTACTCTTCGGGTGGTTCCGCCAAACGAAGACGGGGGCGGGCTGGCGGGATCAGGAGGCCGGCAAGGAGGTGATGGCCAAACTCATCGACACGAAGGCGCTGCTCGTCCACAAGCAGTCCGTCGTCCATGCAAGCGCCACGGCCAGCTACCAGTACCTCGTGCGCAGCGAGTTCAATTCGCTTGCCAAGACCTATCCGCCCGAGACCTATTTCGACGACATGTTCGTCGAGGAGTCGAAGGCCAACGGCTGGCTCGACTGGGCCTTCTTCAACTACAGCCCAGATCAGAAGCAGAAGGCGGTGACGCTCGCCGCCGAGATGTTCGCCGGCTTCCCCGGCCTCGCCACGGGGCCCAACGCCCCGAAGCAATTCGACCGCCTGCCGCAAATGCTCGCGGCCGGTGACCCCCGCGTGGTCACTCGGCCGCCGACGTGGACCGTCGCCGACGTGAACAACTGGTACACCCGAACGCTCACCGCCCCGGCGGAGCCGCGGGCGAAGCTCGTCGCGGCGGTCGAGGGGGCCTGGGGCAAGACCCGCTTCGATAACGTTGCCATGGGCTATGCTTCGATCCCCGCCGATCCGGCGGCGATCGCGGCGGCGCCAGCCCGGGCCGAGTATTTCAAAAACGTCGCCACGCTTCTCGATCGCCGCACGAGTTATCCGGTGCGTTCGGCCGCCCCCTCGCTCGTCGCGCTCGTCCCCGTGCCGGCGGCGTCGTACAGCGCCGAGGAACTGGCCGTCATCGCCAGGGTGTTCGACGCCCCGCAGCCGTCGAGCTGGCCGGGCGGCTCCGAGTGGTTCGGTCCCGCACTCGCCCTGGCCCTCCAGGCCGGTGGTCGCGAGGCAGACCTGCCGCGGGCCTTCCTCGAACTGTGGCGCATTCCACGGGAGTTGAACAACCCGAATGCCGCCAATGCTTTAGCGGCCATCCCGGCGGGCCTCGCGAGGGCGGGCAAGACCGGCGTCGCGGCCGCCATCGCCGAGAGCGGCATCCAAATGCTCGGCTCGTTCCTGCCCGACGGCGCCCGCAGCCCCCTGGCGGCGATCCGCACCGACGCCCTGCTCGCGCTCGGCGGCGGCAACCCCCTCCCGCGGAACGATCCGCGCTGGCCGATCTACGAGGCGCAGCTGCAATTGGCCGCCGGCAAGCCGCAGGGAGCCTGGCAGCTCTACCAGGGCAATCCCGTCATCGCGACGCAGATCTACAAGGAGCTCAATCCCGAGTTCACGGCCTGGCTGATCCGTGAGAACACGGCGACCGGCAACTACGACCGCGCCCGCGAACTCGGCCAGCTCCTGCTGGCATGGACGGAGTCAGCGCCGGGCGTGCTCACGCCGGAGGCCCAGGCCGGCCTGCTCGTGGCCTATGCCGACATCGCGCTGGCCCGGCGGGAATACGCCCAGGCGCGGGCCCTCTACGAGCGGATCGCGGCGGCCAAGGAATTCGACGGCACGGCCGGCAAGTCCGACGCCGAACTGCGGGTGGCCGAGGTCGACCGGCTCACCCGCCAGTTCGACCGCGCCCGCGACCTGCTCCAGAAGCTCTCCCGCCGGCCCGACCGCCTGCTCCAGGCCGAGGCGCTCTATCAATTGGCACTCTTGAAGGCCGACCAGGAGGAGATCGAGGAGGCGGCCGGCTTCCTCCAGGAGGTGTTCACCCGCGTGCCCAACCACGTCGGCGGCCGAATCCTCGAGGGCAAGCTCAACCTCCTGCGGCGCAAGTACGACGTCGCCGCGAAGGTGAAGCTCGGCGTGCTCGGCGACAAGAAGTTCCTCATCCCGGGCAAGCCGCTCGAGGTGGATCTCGAGGATCGCAACCTCGCCGTCGTCGGCAAGGCCGCGCAGATCGAGATCAAGGCCTGGACGGCCAGCGGCGACGAGGAGCGGTTCAACCTGTTCCCGTTCGGCGACTCGAAGACCCGGTTCACCGGCCAGGTTCCGACGCAGCTCGGGCCCCCCGCGAAGGGCGACCACGTCCTGCAGTTGGTGGGCGGCGACACCGTCCGCTACACGTTCGCCGAGTCGTTCACCGCGGGCAGCAAGACCGCCGTGGAGGAGCCGGCGGCGATGACGGTCGTCACCGACGCCGAGGTCTTCGCCTCCAGCGGCGCGATCCTCACGAAGGAGGAGCTCGAGAACCGGGCGCTCGAGAAGATGATCCGCGCGAAACTCGAGCTCGAGTCGGGTGCGCCGCAGAGCACGGCCCTCGCCGCGACCCGCAGCGAAGACCAGGTCAAGCCCGGCAACCCGGTGAACATCCGGGTCGTCGATCCGGATCGCGGCACGACGCCCCAAGCCGACACGATCGACGTGCGAGCCACGACCGCCAGCGGCGACAGCCTCCAGGTGAAACTCACGGAGACGGGCCCCTACACGGGCATCTTCGAGGGTCGGGTGCCGACCGGTTCCGGTCAGGCGACGGCCTACGCATCGGATTCGACCGAGGGCAACGATCCCAACAACGTGATCGGCCCCGCCTCGGGCACGCCCTGGATCGGCCTGGCCGACAGCAAGCGGCCGAAGACGTTCGCCGTCGACCTCAACGACAACGTGGCGCTCGGCAAGATGACCGTCGCCGCCAACGTGCCCGGCCGCAAGCTCAAGGACGTGTACGTGCAGACCTCGCTCAACGGCCGCGACTTCCGCACGGTCGGCCAATGGCGGGCCGACGGCAAGGCGACGTTCGTGCCGTGGGACGGCGGCCCGCGGGCGGAATTCGCGCGGATCGTCGGCCCGCCGACGCCGTTCAACACACCCGCACGTTTCGCCGACTACCTTGAAACTGGCCGACTGGCCTCGGGTTCGCCGCTGGTTCTGCCCAAGGTCGAATCGCTCGCGTTCGGCCCCTTGGACGGCAACCTGGGGGGATTGCACACGGCCATGGAACTCCAGGATTGGTACGTTGGCCACTGGGTGGCCGGCTTTGAGCTCGACAAGCCGCAGACGCGGTCGTTCACGCTCGACCCGAAGGGCAAGACCGGGAACATCAGCTATGTTTTCGCGATCGACGGCAAGGTGTCGGCCAACCCGCAGACGCCCCTGAAGATCGAGCGGGCCCTCACCAGGGGCGTGCATCGGATCGACGTCTACGCGCTGGCCCAACGGTATGCCGGCCTGAACTTCGAGGTGCTCATCGACGCCCCCGAAGCCCCGTTCACCGCGTCGATCCCGAAGGAGACCTTCTCCATCGAGAAGCATCCGGCGATCGCCGATGCCTTCGGCACCGCCCCCGCCGAGATCAAGGCGAATGCCGACGGCTCCGCGCTGGAGGTGGCCTTCGCCAAGGGCTCACGGGCCCGCGTCGTGCGGCTCCTGCTCGCCGATTTCGAGACCGACGCGCCGGCGATCAACGCCATGACCCTCGTCGACGCCGACGGCAAGACGGTGCTGCCGACGCAGAAGAGCTTCCTCGACGTCGCCAAGAACGACGTGCTCGAGATCATCCCCGGGGACAAGCTCACGGTGCTCTACGAGGATCCGACGGTCATCACGAAGGAACGGGCGACGCAGGAGCGGTTCCTCACCGCCACGTTCACCAATGCCGAGGTCTCGGCCACGTTCGTCGAGTTTATCGAGCACAACGGCGAGCGCCGGGCCCGGTACGTGCCAATGCGGCGGTTCGCGCCGGGCGACACGGTGAAAGTGTTCATCGGCGACCCCGACATGGACGTCTCGCCCGAGGCCGACCGCGTGAGCTTCACGGTGAAGGCCGGCCGCGGTGAGCCGATCACCGTCGAGGCGCTCGAGACGGAGCCCCATTCGGGCATCTTCATCGGCACGGTCTTTCCGGTGGCCGGGGAGCCCGCGCGAAAAACCGAACTGAAGGTCGAGCCGGCCGAGGATCTGCTCGTCGCCTACCTCGACCGCGAGAACACCGACCCGGGCATCCCCTGGGAGCGGAAGAGCCCGGTGGAGCAGTCGGGCGCCGAAGACGCGCAGCTGCGGGTCTTCGACGTGGCTAGCCGGCCGCTCGACGATGCGGAGCGGAAGGCCGTCGCCACGACGCGGGCGGTGGGACGTCGGTTCGGTGAGTTCGTGCCCGTCACCCGCGAGATCGTGGCCGTACGACCGGAGAGGATGGCCAAGGCCGACAGCCCGGCGCAGGTGCTCGTCGACGGTCCGCTCCTCGTCGAGCTGCTCGCTCCGGCGGTCGCCAAGAGCGCCGAGAGCAGGGGAGAAATCTTCGTGCAGACCGAGGCGGGCCGGGAGAAGTTCGGCCGGCCGGTGGGGGAAGGGGAGTTTCCGCTCGAGGTGCCCGGCACGATCCGGCTCGTGCGGCATCCGGGCGACTGGAACGCCATCACACCGCCCCCCGGCGTGCGCGGCGTGGTGGTCCGCGGCAACCGCTTCGCGGTCGATCCGCTCGCCGAGGGCCGCTTCGTGTTCCTCGTGAACAAGGAGCTCGGCCCCGTGCCGGACGAGCCGGACGAATCGCTGACGACGGAGCACGTGGAAAGACTGCGATACGATCCGCCCACGCTCCAGGTGCGGGGCAACGACACCGTCTACGTCGGCTACCGCACCACGGCCAAGGACGGCGGCGAAAAGTGGATCGTGCAGCCTGTGAAGCTCACCTCCGACATCCTCTTCGACGTGATGGACGAACGCTACCAGGAGTCGATGGCGGGCACGCACGTGGGCGACAGCCTGCACGTGCGGCTCATCAATCCATCGCTCGACGCGACCGACGAGAAGGACACGGCGACCGTGCGGCTCACCGCCTCGGGTGGCGGTGAACTGGAACTGACGCTCTTCGAGACGTTTGGCCACTCGGGCGTGTTCAAGGGCGTGGCCCGGCTCTCCTACCGGGACGTAGCCGAGCCGGCCGCGGCCGCCGCTCCCTCGGCGTCCGACCGGGCTCTGCCGGTCGCCTACGGCGAAACGGTGAAGATCCGCTACGAGCCGCCGACGGGCGATGCCATCGAGCGCTCGGTCGATATCTTCAAGGGGGGCGATGGCCGGCTCGTGCCCTTCACGAAGCGGTTCAACGATCCCGCGATCGCGGTCCAGACCCAGTTCACGGTGGCGGAGGCCTGGTTCGAACTGGCCAAGCGGCACCGCGAGCTCGGCCAGGAAAGCCTCGCCCGCCGCGAGATCGCGCAGGGCAAGAAGCTGCTCGAGGAGGCGATCCGCGACTATCCCGACACGGAGGCCCGGGCCCAGGCCGACTACCTGCTCGCGAACCTCTCCTTCGAGTTCTCGAAGGAGGCGGACAACGAGGATCTCAAGCGGCAGCATGCCCTCGACGCCGTGGCCCGGTTCAGCAACATCGTGTCGAGCCATCCCGACAGCGAGTATGCCCCGAAGAGCCAATACAAGAAGGCCCTCGTCCTCGAGACGCTCGGCGACATCGACCAGGCCTGCGAGGAATACGTCAAGCTTTCCTACCGCTATCCCGACAACGAACTCGTGGCCGAGACGATCGCCCGGCTGGGGCAATACTTCCTCGCCAAGGGGAAGCAACTCGACGAGGAATCGTCCTCCCAGACCGATCCGGTCGAGAAGGAGAAGGTGGCGATCAAGGGCCGGGAGATGTTCACGACGGCGGCCGAGGTCTTCGGCCGCCTGAGCGAGCGTTTCCCACAGCACGCGCTGGCCAACAAGACGAAGATGCTCTCGGCCCAGTGCTACATGCGGGCCAAGGAATTCAAGAAGGCGCTCGCCGGCTTCGAGGGCATCGCCAGGGATCCGCAGACGGAGAAGGACCTCGCCGCCGAGGCGATGTATTGGGGCGGCGACGTCAACCTCCAGCAGAAGGACCTGAAGAACGCCTACCGCAGCTTCAAGAAGCTCACCTGGGACTACCCCGAGAGCAAGTGGGCCAAGTTCGCCCGCGGCCGGCTCACGGAAGACGCGCTGGTGCAGGTCGAGGAACAGATGGAGAAGGAGAGCAAATGACATTGTCGCTGCCTTCCGAAACGCCGACGACGCTGCCCACCGCAGTGCGCGACCTGCTGGCCTCCCGTGGGCTCGGTGACGCCCCCGTGACGTTCGCGGCCCCGTCGCCGACCCGGCTCGACACCGGCGGCTGGCTGCGGGGCGGTCAGGCCTGGGCGGCGGTCGTGGGGAACAGCTTCGTGATCGCCGCGGCCGGTCCGCGGCCCTCCCTGATCCAACTGCCGCGTGCGGCGCTTTCCCGCGCGGTCTACAACCACGTCACCGGCGAGCTCGGCTTTCCGCCGGTGACCTCCGGCCCCGACATTCCCCCGGTGCGGCTCGATCCGCTCGTCGCGCGGGCGCTCGTGGCGCTCGCCTCTCCCTCCACCCCAGGAAGTTCCTCCGATGCTTGAAACGATCATCAAGGGCGGCTCGATGATGGCGCCGCTCATGCTGCAAAGCGTACTCGCCATCGCCGTCGTCATCGACCGCTGGATCGCCTTCTCCCGCAACGACAAGGTCGACTCCCGATCGCTGCGGTCGAAGGTGCTCGAGCTGCTGGCCGCCGGCAAGGTCGGCGAGGCGATGTCACTGTGTGCGAGCACGCCCGGGCCGGTGTCGGCGGTGATGCTTGCGGGCCTGCAGGCCTACGCGAAATTCGCCCGGGTGACGGCGGGCCGGCCGGAGACCTGCCGGGCGCTCGTCGAGGACGCCATGGAAAACTACTCGCAGGTCGCCTCGGCAGCGCTCAACAAGCGGCTCAGCGTGCTCTCCTTCGTGGCGGGCTCGGCGCCGCTGCTCGGGATGCTCGGCACCGTGACGGGCATGATCAGCGCCTTCGCCGGCATGGCCGTGGGCGGCGTGTCGAACGAGACGGTGTCGGCGGGCATCTCCGAGGCCCTGATCACGACGGCCGCGGGCCTCATCATCTCGCTGATCGCCGTCGTGCCCTACCACTACCTCACCTCCCGGGCCGGCGCCGTCGAATCGGAGATGGTCGAGGCGGCCTCCGAACTGCTCGACTACATCACGCTCCGCCAGGGTGCCGCGGCCCAGCCCCGTCCGGCCGCGGCCGCCCCCGCCGCCCGGCCCGCCGCTCCGGCCTGACAAAAAAGCACCCCGCCATGCCCTTTGCCCGGCGCAAGGAAAAACGTGATCTCGAGATCCCCACCGATTCGGTGTCGGACATCGCGTTTCTCCTCATCATCTTCTTCATCCTCACCACCACCCTGAGCAAGCTCACGGGATTCACGGCAGAGCTGCCCTCGGGCGCGGCCGCCCAGCAGCAGGCGGCCAAGACCGATGCCAAGACCCCGACCGTGCAGATCGCAAACGGCAAGCTCCTCTTCAACGAGCAGGAGGTCACGCCGGCCGCGCTCCGCGAGCGGCTCCTCGACCTGCGGCTCGACACGAAGCAGGGGGAGGAGAAGGTGGTGATGCTCGAGGCGGCCGGCAAGGTCGACTACCAGACCTACTATGCCACCATGGCCGCGATCAGCGGCGCCGGCGGCATCGTGGCGATCGTGGAGGAGGGGGAATGAAGCTCCGCAAGTCGCGCCGCGTCGCCCCCGCCGTGCCGCTGGCGAGCATGGGAGACATCGCGTTTCTCCTCACGATCTTCTTCATCCTCACGAGCAACTTCGCGAAGGACGACACGCGGAAGATCAAGCCGCCGAACGCCCGGGAACTCGCCCAGCTCGAGAACCAGAACGTGTCGGTGTCGATCGACGCCGACGGCGGCGTCTTCTTCAACGGCCGGCCGGTCGCCTCGCCGGCGACGATCGAGGCCGGCGTGGCCGGCTTTCTCGCCGGCAAGAAGGACGCCAAGGACCGGATGGTGGTGTTTCGCTGCGACCAGGGCGTCGACAAGAAGGTGTTCGAGCCGGTGCTCGCGGCGATCTCCAAGGGCGGCGGCGTGATCGCCGCCGTCGGGCAGGCGTCGCAGGCGAAACCGTAAACGAAACCGGAAACGAAAAAATAGAACGACAGGAAATCAACAGAGAGGACCCCATGGCAACCCCATCCCCGCAGGCCGCCACGACCGCCGAACAGATCTCGCCCGACGACCTGCTCGCGGGCTTCTCCAAGAGCCACCTCGTTCGCTGGTTCCTCGCCGCGCTCCTGCTCCATGCGATCGTGATCGGCGGATTCTCCGTCGGCACGGTCCGCGACTGGCTCGACCCGGAGGGGGCGAAGGCCCGCAAGGAGGCGGCGATCGCCGCCGCGAAGGCCGCCACCGCGCCGGCCGAGACGCCGGCTCCAGCGGCCGAAGGTAAGCCCGAGGAGACGAAGCCCGCCGCCGATGCGACCGCGGCGGAGGCCAAGTCGGCGGTCGAGAAGGCCACGACCGAGGTGGCCAAGCCGGGCGAGATTCCCTCGGCGCCCGACGACCTCGGCCTGAGCATCGAAGACACCAACCCCAACTGAGCCCTCCCCACAGGTGCCGTCGGTGCGTCTCTCCCCCTCCACCCTCGCGCGGGCCACGCTCGCCGTGACGCTTCTGGCGCTTGCGGCGATCGGTGGCGCATGCGCCTGGCGGCTCGTGCAGGCGGCCGACTGGCTCGCGGCCCGGCATGCCGGCCTGGCGGAGCCGCTTGCTGCCGAGGGGGTCACGGCGTTGGCCCTGGCCGCGGGGGCCGTCATCGCGATCGCGGCCGCGGTGGCCGCCGCGGGCGGCCTCGCGGCGTTCCTCCCGGGGCGGCTCGCGCTTGCGATGGTGCGGGCGGGCTTCTGGGCGAGCTACGCGGGGATCGCGGCCTGGCTCGTGCTCGCCAGCCGCGGCGTCGGCGTGATCGGCGAGAAGAAGCTCCTCGTCGACGGCCTGCAGCAGGATGGAGTGACGCTCTTCACGCTCTGGTGGAGCCTCATCGGGCCGGCGCTCCTGCCGTTGGCGATGGCCCTCTTCGGCCATGTGCAGAGCTGGCGGGGTTCGACGATCGCCTCGTTCACCGGGGGCCGCAAGGATGCGGGCGATCCGCCGCCCGCCGCCATCGGCGACGCGATCGTGGAAAACGTCCGGACCGGCGGGGCTGATCCACTCTTTCGCAAGAGCTGGCTCGGCAGCTTCTGGAGCCACATGCTCCTGATCGTGATCATCCCCTGGCTCATGCAGTACATCGGCTGCCGCGAGCGTTACAACGTGCCACAGGGCTCGGGCGAGGAGGCGGTCGCCGCCGTCGTGCAGGTGGCCAAGCCCATCAAGAAGAAAAAGAAACGCTACATCCTCAACCTCAACTCGGCGATCATTCTCTCGAAGCCCGACCTCGACAAAGATTCCGACGTCGAGGAGACGGTGGAGAAGGCCTCCGAGATCACCTACACGGCCGACACCAACTCCGCCCAGGCCCGCGCTGCGGGGAAGCTGGGGAAGGGGGGCGGCAAGGAGGGCGGTTGGCCCGACGGCGTGGGGAAGGATCCGGTGCGGTTCTTCCGGATCAAGCACAACGGCCCCGGCTGGGATGACGGCATGGACGAGGCGTCGCGGGCCGACATGAACTTCATGGACGAATTCAAGAAGGTGACCGGCTTCAAGATCGCGAAGGTGCCCGAGGCCCGCACGATCCAGCAACTGCGAAGTTTCGACAAGGGCTTCGCGCCGCCGTTCATGTATCTCACCGGGGCGGGCGGGATTCCGGTCACGGCCGCCGACGTGAAGGTGCTCCGCGAGTACCTGCTCGACGGCGGCATGCTCTTCGCCGATGCCGGCAGCCCGCAGTTTCACCATAGTTTTCTCGCCCTCATGGCGGCGGTGTTTCCCGACCGGCAACTCGTGACGATCGCCGACGACGACCCGATCTTCCTGGCGCCGTTCACGTTTCCCAACGGCGCCCCGCCGCTCTGGCACCACGGGGGGAACAAGGCACTCGGCGTGAAGCACCAGAACCGCTGGGCGGTCTTCTACCACCCCGGCGACATCAACGACGCCTGGAAGACGGGCGGCTCGGGCATGAGCCGCGAACTGAGCCAGCAGTCGTACCGGCTGGGCGTGAACATCATCTACCACGCCTTCACCAACTATCTCGACATGACGCGAAAGCACCGCAAGTGACGTCCACTTCCGCCATCCTCTGGGAGACCTTCGGCCTCGTGGGCCTCGCCTCGGCGGTGGCCTGGGCGGCGGCGGCTGTTTTCCTGGTGGCCGGAATCGCGAGCCGCATCCGCTGGACCTGCTGGCTCGCGGCGGCCGGGATGGCGGCAGCGGGCGTCGTGCTCGCCGCGGCGACGTCGGCGAGCATCCGCTCGATCGAGATCGATCGCTCGGCCGAGGTGCTGGCGGCCGAGGCGGCGGGCACGAAGGCGGTGCAGGAGAAGCTCCGCAGCCGCGCCGCGAACATCCGCTTCGCCGAGGACACGACGGCCGACCAGGCCGACGTCGCGGGCGTGACGGTGGCCGAGGAGGAGGGGGCCTACGAGCGGGCCGTCGAGGAGCAACTTGCGAAGATCCCCGCCTACCAAGCCCGCGGCAAGAAGGCCCGCGCGGGCAGAAAGGCGGCGGCCCCAGGCGACGAGGCAGCCCCGGGCATGGACGCATCGGCCGCGGACGCCCCCGATGCCGATCCAGAGGCCGCCGACGGGGAGCCGGCCCCGCAGGTGCGGAAACTGCCCGAATCGCAGCTCGTCGTGGCCGACCGGTTTGACCGGGGCAACCGGGCCTTGGCCTGGGCCGCGCTCCTCGGCGCAGTCGGGCTCGTCGGCATGGAGTATGTCCGCCGGTTCAACAGCACGTTCGATCCCGTCTGGCCCGTGCCATTGACCGGCACGCCCATCGACGGGCTCGCCGGCAAGGAGCATGTGGTTTCGCTTCCGCCGGGGGGAGTCGAGGCGGTTCCGGCCTGGCTCGAGTCGCTCGTGCGGCGCGGCGAGTCGTTCATCCTGTTTGCGGCGAACGATCCGCTCGCGGGGCGGTCGGTGCTGCAGCGGGTATCCCTGCCGGCAGTGTCGTTGCCGAGAATATCGCTGCCGCAGGTTCAGATCACGACGCCGGTGCGCGCGTTTTCGGCCCGGGCGCTGGCCGCCGATCCGTCGCTCGTGGAGCTCGCCTTCGAGTCGGCCTGGTTTGGCCGCGGCTGCACGGTGATCGTCGGGGCCGACGCCGCCGGCGACGTGCTCACGCGATTCGCGGCCGCGGTCGAATCGCGGCGGCAGTGCCGTGCAGCAGCCGCGCGCACACTCGACATCATCTGGGCGCTCGACGCCGCCCCGCCGCCCGAAGCCGCCGCAACGCTCGCCCGCCTCGCCGCCCCGACCAATATCCGCTGGTCGCGCCCGTAAGCGCAACGCCCGCGCGCCTCCAAGGGAATGCGGGTGGCCGCACGGCGATGGCGAGCGGATTCCCGTCGCTTGCGCAGGCGGGCTTGGCATCCCCGGCAGGCCGGTCTGCACTCCCTTCCGGGCCACGGTATGCTGGAAGGCTTTCCCGTCCGCCCATCCATGCCTGCCATGAGTCTGCCTCTCCTTCGCGCCTCCGAGCATCTTCACGACGTCCGCTACGAGATCCGCGGTGCGCTCGCCCGCCGCGCCGAGCAGCTCGAGCGGGAGGGTCACGAGATCATCAAGCTCAACATCGGCAATCCCGGCGCCTTCGGGTTTCGGATGCCGGGCTCGATGCGGGTGGCCGTCGTTGAAAACCTCCACCAGGCCGATCCCTACTCGCACCAGAAGGGGATCTTCGCGGCCCGTGAGGCGGTCGTCATGCAGCAGCAGAGCCGCGGCGTGATGGACGTGACCGCCGACGACGTCTTCATCGGCAACGGCGTGTCGGAATTGATCATGCTCGCGATGCGGGCGCTCCTGAACCCCGGTGACGAGGTGCTCGTGCCGAGCCCCGACTACCCGCTCTGGACGGCGAGCGTCGTGATCCACGGCGCGAAGGCGGTGCACTACCCCTGCCGGCCCGAGCGGGGCTTCGTGCCCGACCCGGTCGAGGTGGAGCGGCTGATCACGCCGCGCACCCGCGCGCTCGTCGTGATCAATCCCAACAACCCCACCGGCGCCGTGTATCCGCGGCAGACGCTCGCCGCCCTCGCCGACATCGCGCGGCAGCGGCACCTCGTCTTCTGCGCCGACGAGATCTACGACGAGATGCTCTACGACGGCGCCGAGTTCGTGCCGGCGGCGAGCCTCGACGGCTCGCTCCTCTGCCTCACGTTTGGCGGCCTGAGCAAGGTCTACCGGGCCTGCGGCCTGCGGGTGGGCTGGCTCGTCTTCTCGGGCGAGCGGGAGCATGCCCGCGACTACATCCAGGCCGTGGAGCTCCTGGCCAGCCTGCGGCTCTGCTCCAACGTGCCCGGGCAATACGCCGTGCAGACGGCGCTCGGCGGCCATCAATCGATCCTCGACCTCACGAAGCCCGGCGGGCGGCTGCATGCGACGCGGGCCGCGATGCTCGAGGCGGTGCGGCGGAGCAAGTATCTCTCCGTCATGCCGCCGCAGGGGGCGATGTATGCCTTCGTGAAGGTGCATGCCGACCGGCTGCCAGGCGGCGTCGACGGATTCGACGACCAGGCCTTCGCGCTCGATCTCTTGGAGCGGAAGCACGTGCTCGTGGCCCCGGGGTCGAGCTTCAACGTGCCGTATCGCGACCACTTCCGCGTCACGCTCCTGCCCGACGCGGAGCAGATGGCCGACGTCTTCGGCCGGATCGAGTCGCTGCTCGACGAATACGCCGCGAGGTAGCGGCCCAAGCGCCGTTTCCCTCCCGAAGGACCGCCCCATGGCCGAGAGTTCGCCTCAGCAGCGCTTTGAATCCCTCAAGCTCACGCTTCCCCCCGCGCCCAAGCCCGTCGGCGTCTACAAGCCGGCGCTCATCGTGGGCAAGCATCTCTCTGTGTCGGGCCACGGGCCGCGGGGTCGTTACACTTGTCGGGCTCCGGAGTCGTCGGATGATCCTAAGGTTTCGGCTGCCCAAAGGACTTTCGCCATGCTACGCAATTCGTCTCCCCGGGCTTTCGCGGCGATCTCGTGCGCCGCGTGCCTGTCGCTTGCCACAACCGCGGTCGCGGCCGATGCTGTTCCGCCGCAGACCCGCTGGGAGCAACCGCACGAGCCGATGCCGATCGTGGACACGGAAGCCGCCGCGAAGCCGGATGCGCCCCCGGCCTTCACCGTGCCGGCCGGATTCGCCGTCGACCGTCTCTTCGTCGTGCCGCAGGAGTCGCTTGGCTCGTGGGTCTGCCTCGCCACCGATCCCAAGGGGCAGATCATCGCCAGCGACCAAGGGGGCCGGGGACTCGTGCGGATCACGCCCGCGCCGCTCGACGGGTCCGCGACCACCGTCGTCGAAAAGATCCCGGCTGACATCTCCGGTGCCCAAGGTCTGCTCTGGGCGTTTGACGCGCTTTACGTCGTCCGCAACGGAGGGGTGTCGGTCCTCTACCGCGTCACGGATTCCGACGGCGACGACAGGCTCGACAAGGTCGAAAAGCTCCGCGGGTTCGCCGGGGGCGGCGAGCACGGCCCGCATGCGCTGCGGCTCTCCCCCGATGGCCAGCGGCTCTTCGTCATCTGCGGCAACCACACGAAACTGCCCTTCGCGATCGAGGATCTCACGCCGCCGCAAACCATGGGGGGCATCCGCGGCGATCAACGGCGGGTCAAGCTGCCGGCCGACGGCACGAGCCGCCTGCCCGCCAATTGGGACGAAGACCAGATCATCACCCGAATGTGGGACTCCAACGGCCACGCCGCCGGCATCCTCGCGCCGGGCGGCTACGTGGCGAGCACCGACCGCGACGGCAAGGCCTGGGAGGTGTGGAGCGGTGGCTACCGCAATCCCTACGACATGGCCTTCAACGCCGACGGCGAGCTATTCGTCTGCGACTGGACGTTCGGCACGATGTATGCGATCCACCTCGAGCCCGCGGGGGCGACCTACAGGGGCGTGAAGGAGGAGTTTCTCGCGCGCACGCCCTTGCCGCTCACCGACATGGTGGTGGGAGCGGATGGGGCGATCTACTTCGCCGTGGGCGGCCGCGGCGGCCAGAGCGAGCTTTACCGGGTGCGGTACGAGGGGAACGAATCGACCGCGCCGGTCGATGCCCGCGACACGACGGCCGCTCGGGAACGTAACGTGCGGCACGAACTGGAATCGCTGCACCGGCTGGCCGACGATCCGGCCCCCGAGACGCCCGACCAGATCACGATCGTGACCGACCCGGAAGACGCGACGAAGTTCGTGCAGGTGCCGCGGACCGACGTCGAGGAGATCGTGGCGGCCAGCGAGTCGCTCATGCCAAAGGGTCTGCTCGACCAGCTGAATGAAACCGAGGTGCTCGACCTCATCGCCTACACGCTCTCACGCGGCAGCAGGCACGGCCCGCGATTCAAGAAGGACTGAAGTTGCCATGGTTCTTGACTCGCTTCCGCTCTGGCAGCGCTATGCCGCGCTCAATCCGCGGCTCACCCGCGGCTTCGAGTTCCTCGAGCAGCTTTCGCCCGACGTGGCCGTCGGCCGCCACGAGATCGACGGCGACTCGGTCTACGCGCTCGTGCAGCGGTATCACACCCGGCCGGTCGAGCAGATGCAGTTCGAGGCCCACCGCCGCTACATCGACATCCAATATCTCGCGAGCGGCCGCGAGGTGATCCAGTGGGCGCCGCTTGCAAGCCTGGCGGCTGCCACGAAGCCCTACGACGCCGTGACCGACGCGGCGCTCTTCGCGCTGACGCCCGACATGCTGCCGTTGCAGCTGCAGGCGGGGCAGTTTGCGATCCTCTTTCCGGACGACGCCCATGCGCCCTGCTGCAGCTGGGGCGATCCCGCCGAGGTGCTCAAGGTGGTGGTCAAGGTCGAGGTCTAACATTGTCGGCAGAGGAGATGTGGCATGCGGCGCGATGATCGGATTCTGTTTGCAGTGACGAGGATCCTGACGGCCTTCGCGATCGCGGCCTGCTGGTCGGGCGGCGAGCCCCGCGCCGCCGATGCCAACTACGACGAAGCCGCGGTCCGCACGTTCACGCTGCCGGATGTCCTGGCGGGCCCCAATGGCAAGCCCGCCGCCTCGCCCGAGGATTGGAAGAATCGCTGCCGGCCGCACCAGTTCGCGCTGCTCGAAGCCAACGTCTATGGACGGCGGCTGCCGGCGGTTCCGGTGCAGACCGTTGGCGTGGTCGAGCGGACCGAAGTGGCGCTCGCCGGCGACATCAAGGCCACGCGGGTGCAGGCGCGGCTGCGGCTCGGTGAGAAAGCCGACGCGCCGGTGATCGATGTGCTTCTCTATCTGCCGAAGAGCCCGCGGCCCGCCCCCGTCTTCCTCAACCTGAATTTCCGGGGCAACCAGTCGGAGCACCCCGATCCCGGGATTCGCATCACCGACCGCTGGGTGCAAGACGACCCCTCGGCCCGCGTTGAAAATAACCGTGCCACCGAGCGCTCCCGCGGCACGACGGCCCAGCGCTGGCCCGTCGAGCAGATGCTCGAACGGGGCTATTGCATGGCCACGGCCTATTACGGCGATCTCTTCCCCGACCGTGCCGATGGCCGAAACAACAGCGTCCTCGCGTCGCTCGGGCGGCCGGTCTCTGGCGACTTGGCGCCCGATGAGCCGGGCGCGATCGCCGCCTGGGCCTGGGGGCTCTCGCGGATACTCGACTGGCTCGTCACGCTGCCGGAGGTCGATCGCGAGAAGGTGATCGTGGTGGGCCATTCGCGGCTCGGCAAGACGGCCCTCTGGGCCGGCGCGTGCGACGAGCGGTTTGCGATGGTGGTCTCCAATGAATCCGGCTGCGGCGGCGCGGCACTCTCCCGCCGCAACTTCGGCGAGACCATCGACGTGATCACGAAGCGGTTTCCGCACTGGTTCTGCCCCGCCTTCCCGACGTTTGCCAACCGCGAGCTCGATCTCCCCTGCGACCAGCACACGCTCCTGGCGATGACCGCGCCGCGGCCGCTCTATGTGGCAAGCGCTGCCGAGGATCACTGGGCCGACCCGCGGGGCGAGTTTCTTTCGGCCGTCGCGGCGTCGCCGGTCTGGAAGCTCTTCGGCCGCGAGGGGCTCGGCACGGCCGAATGGCCCGCTCCCGACAAGCCCGTGGGCCGGCAGGTGGGCTATCACGTGCGGAGTGGCCGCCACGACCTCATCGATTACGACTGGCAGCGGTTCGCCGACTTCGCCGATCGCACGATCCTCGGCCGCGAGCCCCCCGCCGCCGACGGCCATCCGGCCTTCCATCCGCAGCAGTCGCCGCTGCCGAAGCAGCCGCCGGCCGGCGCGATCGTGCTCTTCGGCGACGGCAGCGAGCCGCCGCGGTTCACGAGCATGGCGGGTGGGCCGATCGACTGGAAGGTGGAGAACGGCGAACTCGTGGTCACGACGACGGACGGTTGCGTTAACCACATCGTCTCCACGGCGATGTTCCGGGATGCCGACATCCACGCCGAATTCATGGTCTCGCCGCAGGCCAACGGCAATAGCGGCCTCTATCTACACGGCCACTACGAGATGCAGATCTACGATTCATGCGGCGTCGAGCCGCCCACCGCTCAAGACGAGGGCGGGCTCTATCGGTTTTCGAAGCCGATCGTGAATGCATCGCGGCCCGCAGGCGAGTGGCAGGTGTATGACATCCGCTTCATCGCACCGCGCCGCGATGCCACGGGCGCGATCGTGAAGCCGGGCAGCGTAACGGCCTGGCTCAACGGCAATCTCGTGCAGAACGGCCTCACGTTCACCGAGCCGCGATCCCCCTACGCGCCCTACGAGCATGGCGTGACCGAGTTTCTCAAGGGCATGAAGAAGCAACTGCTCGCCACGGGCCGTGGACCGCTTTTCCTGCAGGACCACGGCAGCCCGACCCACTATCGCAACGTCTGGGTGAAGCCGCTCGACGACCAGCCACCAAGGTGAGAGCCACCTTTCGGCTCAAAGCCCCAGTTCGGAGAGCCCTTCCTGCCAGGGCACCGCGAGCACGTCGCCGATCTGCCGACGGAGCGGATCGCGCGACAGGCAGAGCGGCATCGCCCCCGGGAAATCGGGCAGGAACCGCTGTAGGTCGCGGACATGACGAGCCTCGACCCGATCGGTGGACTTGATCTCCACGAGGGCGGGCGGCCGCCCGGGACGCTCCACGATCAGGTCGATCTCCGCATCGTCCTTCGTGCGTAGGTAATAGAACCGGAAATCGCTCCGGGCGTAGTCGGCGGCCCGGATGATTTCCAGAATCACGAAATGCTCGAACGCCCGACCGAAACCACCGGATCGCGGCACGATGTCGACCGTCAGCGTGCCCGCGAGCGCCCGGGCGACGCCCGGATCGAACCACCAGAATTTCGGCGCTTGCCGCTGCCGCTTACGGACGGAAGCATGCCAGGGCTCCAGCATGAAGCCGAGCAGCGTGTCTTCGAGAATCTCGAAATACGAGCCGACGGTCTTGTGATCGACGCCCACGTCGCGGGCGATGTTGGAGAAGTTGATGATCTCGCCGTTGCACTGGGCGGCCACCTCCAGGAACCGGCGAAAGGGGTCGAGCCGGCGGATGAGGTGCTCGCCCCAGACCTCCTCTCGCAGGTAGGTGCGGGCATAGGCACGGAGGAATTCGGCGCGGTCGCCATCCGTATTGAACGCGAGGGTGGCCGGGAGCGTGCCGAATCGCAGGCACTGAACCAGGTCGAAGGCGGTGCCGAGTTCGCGGGCCGTTAATGGAAAGAGGTGGTAGACGAAGGCACGGCCGGCGAGCAGGTTTACGGCCCCGCGCTTCAGCCTGCGGGCGCTCGAGCCGGTCATCGCGAACCGCACGCGGCGGTTCTTCCCGAGCGCCCCCTCGATGCAGCCATGCACGACATCGAGGAGCGCCGGCACCTTCTGGATCTCGTCGATCACGACCCAGTCGGCCGTCGGATTCGCCGCGATGAGTTCGCGCAGCGACGACGGCTGCAGGCTGTAGCGGTGCTCCGTTTCCGGGTCGAGCAGGTCGACCCAGAGCGTGGGTCGGCCGGCGAACCGTTCGCGGAGCAACGTCGACTTGCCGGAGCCGCGGGGGCCGAGGAGCAGAAAACTGCTGGATTCGCCGGTGGAAATAACTCTTGGGAACATGCTCCCAGATTGTACGCCGTTTCGGGAGTATGGTCAAAAGAAGCCCTCAGCAACCGTCGATGCCACATGACGGCATCGTCTCGCCAGTGATTCTCCTCCGGCGTTCGAACAAGTAGCCTGTGGGCCCGATAGGGACATCGGGGTTCCGGAGTCGATGTGATGGCGCACCATGTGACCACTTCCCGCCGCCGCGGATTCCACGAAGACACCGCCGCGATCGTCGTCGGCGGCCTGCTCGTCGCCCTGGCTTTGGCGCTGGGGTGGATTGCCCGTCCGGCCGAGAATGCAGGCAGCCGCAAGGCCTTTCCCAAGGGCTGGCCGAATCCCCTCGCGGCGACCATCGACAAGCCGCAGACGTGGGATGACTCACCCGGGCGGGCGTTTTTCGACAAGAAAAAGCAGCCGGTGACAGTGCCGATTCTCCTGGGCATGGCGTGGGTCGTCGGCGTGCTCGCCTGCGGCACCGCCCTTCGCGGCGGGAGCGTGCCTTCGGTGCTTCCCGGAGCAGCGGCGCTTGCGGCGCTCGGCGGCCTTGCCTACCTGCTCGCGGCGCAGAAACTCGTCAACCACTACAACCTCGAATATCCCCTTTGGGCCCTCCTCGTCGGCCTCGTCATCGGCAACACCGTCGGCGCGCCGCGCTGGCTCGAACCGGCGCTGCAGGGGGAATTCCTCATCAAGGCCGGGCTCGTGGTATTCGGCGCGGAGGTGCTCTTCAGCCGGCTTCTCGAACTGGGCCTGCCGGGGCTGCTGACGAGCTGGGTGGTGACGCCGATCGTCCTCGTGACGACCTACTGGTGTGGCGTGCACTGGATGAAGATTCCATCGAAGTCGCTGTGCATGGTGATCTCTGCCGATATGTCGGTGTGCGGCGTCTCGGCGGCGATCGCCACCGGGGCGGCCTGCAAGGCGAAGAAGGAGGAGTTGTCGCTGGCCATCGGACTCTCGCTTTTGTTCACGGTGGCGATGATGGTGGCGATGCCGCCGTTCATCCGCTGGGCGGAGATCGACCCGATCGTCGGCGGCGCCTGGCTCGGCGGCACGATCGACGCCACCGGCGCAGTGGTGGCGGCAGGCGAGATGCTCGGCAAGGAGATCGACGACAAGCGGCCGGCCGAAGTGGCCGCGACGGTGAAGATGATCCAGAACTCGATGATCGGGATCATCGCCTTCGCCGTCGCCGTCTATTGGGCGGGGTGGGTCGAGCGGGGCTCGTCGGGCCCGCGCACGTCGCTCGCCGTCGAAACCTGGGGCCGGTTCCCCACGTTCATCCTCGGGTTCGTGGCGGCCTCGATCGTCTGCTCGTTTCTCTTCAGCCGCTCGCCGGAGAACGCCCTCTGGGTCGATGGCGCCACGCTCTGGTTCACGTCGCGGCTGCGGGGCTGGCTGTTTTGCGTCGGCTTTGTCTGCATGGGCATGCAGACGGTGTTTCACGAGCTCGCCCCCTATCTCGCCAGCGGCCGGCCGCTCGTGCTCTACGTGCTTGGCCAGTGCCTCAACCTCGCGCTCTCGCTCGCGATGGCGAGCCTCACGTTCGGCTGGCTCTTCAGGAAGGCGGTGGAGCCGTGATCACTTCCCGCCTCGCCGGGCCGCTGCGGCTTATCGCGTGCACCGGCATCGTCGCCGTGGCGTGGCTCGTCGTCCTTCCCTGGTTCGGTCGTCAATCGCCGATCGAGCGACACATTCGCGTGATGGAAGAAGGGGGAGTGAATCCGGCGGCGATGGTCTACACCGAGCTCGAGCGGCTCCCGCTCCGCCCCGGCTGGATCGAGGATCACCTCGTCCTCTGGCCCTCGGAAAAGGGCACGCAGCCTTTTTTCCCACCGGCTTCCGCCGGGGGCTTTTGGTGGCCGGATCACTTCCTGCGGATGCCCAACAACACCGGGAGCGGCCGCGGACGGGCAGATCCGCTTGCGGAGCAAGCGGTCTCCTGTCGACAGGCTGAAGCCCGTCCTACCAAAGCAAAGGCCGTGCCGAACAGGATTGGGACAGTTGGGCAAAGCCGCCGGCCCGGGACGAGAAAAAATCGAGAAAATTTCACCCCGAAAAACCGTTGAAAACGGTTTTTCGAGGTGGCGAGGGGGGCCGGCAAACTGTCGACAGCATGGCGGGGAGCCGATATGATAGGAATAAGTGTCGTGCGGAGGACCAGCCTGGCAACGCCGCCTCGAGCACCTGGCGCGAGGAAATGCCACTATGAGAGCCCCGGTGACATTGGCCGCCTGTCGATCGCCAGTGGTCGTCTCCATGGCCCTCGCCGCCTGGCTGATGGCGGGCGGCGCAACGCGGGGCGCCACGCCCGATGCCTCCTCAGCGGACGGTGACTTTGCGGCGGCACGGCCTCTTTTCGCCCGCTACTGCCTCGACTGCCATTCCGGCGACACGGTCGAGGGGGAGGTCGATCTCTCGGTTATGGCCGATCCGGCCGGGCTCGGGCAGCATGCCAAGCTGCTCCAGCGGGTGGCGGACATGGTCACGAGCAGCCAGATGCCGCCGCCCGAGTACGACCAGCCCACCGACGAGGAGCGGCGGGTGCTCGCCGACTCGCTGCAGGCGTTCCTCGCCGCGGAGGCGCGGGCCCATGCCGGCGATCCGGGGCGCGTCGTCCTCCGCCGGCTCAACAACGCCGAATACACGCACACCATCCGCGACCTCACGGGCGTCGATTCGCTCGACCCCGCCGAGGAGTTTCCCGCCGACGGCGGCGCCGGCGAAGGCTTCACGAACACGGGGCAAGCGCTCGTGATGTCGCCGAGCCTGGCCACGAAGTATCTCGACGCCGCCAAGGCGATCGCGGCCTACGCCGTCTTCCTGCCCGACGGCCTGCGGTTTTCGGCCGGCGACTCCCGCCGCGACTTTGCCGACGAGGCGCTCGTTCGCATCAAGCAATTTTATGGCCGCTACACACAGCCGCTCGACGCCGCTGCGGCCAACGCGCAGCAGACCGTGAAGCAGGGGGTCAAGCTCGACACGGGATCCGAGGGCTTCCTGCCGGTTGAAAAATATCTGTTCGCGACGCTCGCCGACCGCGAGCGGCTGACGCAAGGCGGTGACGCCGTGGCCGCCGTGGCCCGCGAGCGGGGCCTGAGCCCGAAATACCTGGCCACGCTCTTTGCCGCGCTCTCGGCTGAATCGACGGCCGGCAAGCCAGCCGTGATTCTCGACACGCTGCGGGCCCGGTGGAAGGCCGCGACTCCGGCCGATGCCGCCGCGCTGGCGTCGTTCGTTTCCCAGTGGCAGGCGGCCCTCTGGAAGTTCAACCATGCCGGCCAGATCGCCACCCGCTTTGGCACGACCGACGGCCCGGCCGTCTGGATGGAGGCGACGACGCCGCTCCTCGAGCGGCAGGAAATCCGTGTGAAGCTCGCGGTTCCGAAAGACCAGGACACGGTCACGATCCATCTCGCAGCCGGTGATGCCGGCGACGGCCGCGATCACGACGTCGTCGTCTGGAAGAATCCGCGGCTCGTGGCCGCCGGCCGGACCGATCTGCCGCTGGCCATGGTGCGTCCGATGGCGGCGCTGCTCGGCACCGAACGCGAGCGGATAGCCGCGACCGCGGCACAGTGCCTGGCCGCCGCATCCGAGGCGCTCGCCGGGCCGCACGTGACGGCCGCCGCGCTCGACGCCGCGGCCGCCGCGCTCGCCGAGAAGCATGCCGTCGATCCGCGGCTGCTCGCGGGCTGGCTCTCGTATCTCGGACTCGGCGCGCCGGAGCCGGCCTTCGCCAAACTGCTCGACAAGAAGCTGGAAAAAATCGAGGACTGGGAGGCGTTGAACGGCTGGCGTGGCGAGGGCAAACTGCGCGTGATCGCCAACTCGTCGGACGAGAAGTACCTCATCCCCGGCACGGTCGAGCCGCACGGCGTGGTCGTGCATCCCGACGCCAAGCACCGGGTGATCATCGGCTGGCGGAGCCCGATCACGGGCCCGGTGGAGATCCGGGGCGCGACGGCGGCCGCCCATGGGGTCTGCGGCAACGGCACGACCTGGTCGGTGGAGGTGTGGCGGGGCAAGACCCGCGAGACGCTCGTGAACGCCGCCGGCAAGGCCGCCGCCTTCGGCCCGTTCGGGCCGCTTGCCCTGCGGACGGGCGACGTCGTGGCCGTCTGCGTGGGTGCACCTGACGGCAACGCAGACTGCGACCTCACCCGCGTCGATCTCACACTCCGCTCCGGCGACGACGTGTCGGGTGAAAAGGAGTGGGATCTGGCCCGCGACGTCTCGGGCGACATCCTCGCAGCGAATCCGCATGCCGACGGCCAGGGCAACGCGAACGTCTGGCACTTCGCGACGGAGCCCGAGGGCTCTGCCGGCGGCTGGACGATTCCCCCGGGCTCTCTCCTCGCACGATGGATGGCGGCCACCGGCGCGGAAGACCGCGGCATGATCGCCGCCGACCTCGGGCAGCTGCTCGCGGGCGACGGCTCCGGCCTCGCGAAAGACTCGCCCGACACCCAACTGCGGCAGCTGCTCCGCTCCGCGACGGGCCCGCTCCTGGCCGGGATCAAGCCGCCGCGGGAGCAGTTCGGCGCCGGCGAACAGGCGGCCGGGTTGGGCCTCGATGCTGCGGCCTTCGGTCGGCATCCCCAGGAGCTCACGGTCGAGTCCGATGACCTGTGCATGCAGGCGCCCGATTCGATCACGATCACGATCCCGGCGGAATTGGCCGAAGGCTGTGAGTTCGTGACGGAGGGCACGCTGCATCCAAGCTCCCCCGCCGACGCGAGCGTGCAGGTCGAGGCCGGGGCCGATGCGCCGAGCAATCTGGTGGCCGGCGGCCTCGTGACGGCACTGCCGGTCGTGGCCCGCAAAGACTCCGCCGCATGGAAGCGATTCGAGCAGGCGTTCGCCGACGCGCGCGATCTCTTTCCAGAGGCTCTCTGCTACGGCCGCATCGTGCCGGTGGACGAGGTCGTCACGTTGAATCTGTATTACCGCGAGGATGACCAGCTCCGCCGGCTCATGCTCGACGATGCCGAGGCCAAGGAACTCGACCGGCTCTGGGACGAGCTCTTCTTCATCGCCCGGGAGCCGCTCGAATTCGAGGATGGCTTCGAGCAGCTCATGGAGTACGCCGGCCAGGACAGACCCGATCTCGTCAAACGATGGACGCCCATCAAGCCGGCGATCACCGCCTACGCGGAGGCCTTCAAACAGCGGCTCGTGGAGGCCGAGCCGCGGCACCTCGACGCGGTCGTGGCGCTCGCCGGGCGGGCCTTCCGCAGGCCGCTGCAGCCAAACGAAGAGACACGACTCCGCACGCTCTACGACACGCTGCGAAAGAAGGAGGTGCCCCACGAGGAGGCGATCCGTGCGGTCCTCGCCCACGTGCTCGTGTCGGCCGATTTCCTCTACAAGATCGAGGTGGCCGCTCCGGGCACCGAATCAAAGCCCGTCTCCGACTACGAGCTGGCCACGCGGCTCTCCTACTTCCTCTGGTCGTCGATGCCGGATGCGGAGTTGCTTGCAGCAGCCGAGAGCGGCCGGCTCCACGATCCGGAGGTCTTGAAGTCGGAGACGCGGCGGATGCTCGCCGCCCCGGCCTCGCGGCGGCTGGCGGAGGAGTTCGGCACGCAGTGGCTCCACGTCCACGGCTTCTCATCGCTCGACGAAAAAAATGCCGAGCTCTTCCCGACGTTCGCCGATCTGCGGGCCGACATGGAGGAGGAGACGGTGCTCTTCCTCGACGACTTCTTCAGGAATGACCGCTCGATCCTCTCGCTCGTCGACGCCGACCACACGTTTTTGAACGAGCGGCTGGCGAAGCACTATTGCATCGAGGGCGTGACGGGCGAGGCGTGGCGGCGGGTGGAGGGGGTGCGAAGGCATGGCCGGGGCAGCATCCTCTGCCTGGCCACGACGCTCTCCACGCAGGCCGGCGCCTCCCGCACGAGCCCCATCCTCCGCGGGAACTGGCTCTACGAGACGATCCTCGGCGAGAAGCTGCCGAAGCCGCCGAAGGACGTGCCGCTTTTGGCGGAGACGGTGCCGACGGGATTGAGCGAGCGGCAATTGATCGCGATGCACTCGGAGAACGCGGCCTGTGCGAAGTGCCACCGCCGAATCGATCCCTTCGGCTTCGCGCTCGAGGAGTTCGATGCCATCGGCCGGCTCCGCACGGCCGACGCCTCGGGCAAGCCGCTCGACATGAAGGCCACGCTGCCCGATGGGGCCACGCTCGACGGCCAGGAGAGCGTGAGGGCGTATCTGCTCGGGCCGCGTCGCGACCAGTTCGTGCGGGTCTTCTGCCGCAAGCTGCTCGGCTACGCCCTCGGCCGTGGCGTGCAACTCTCCGACGAGCCGCTGCTCGACGAGATGGCGGCCCGGCTGGCCGCCTCCGAGTACAGGGTTTCGGTCGCCATCGACGCGATTCTTGCAAGCCCGCAGTTTCGCATGATCCGCGGCCGGGATGCGGCCGATGATGCCACGTGAGTATCATTGGTGCAGAGCCACCGACAGGAGCCTTCCCATGACTCAGAAACTCTCCCGCCGCACGATGCTCCGCGGCCTCGGCGTGTCGATGGCCCTGCCCTGGATGGAGTCGCTCACCGCCGCCGGCGCGCCGGCCGTGGCCGGCGCGGCAGCCGCCGCGCCGCCGCTTCGCCTCGCCGTGCTCTTCGCCGGCAACGGCTTCCATTCGAAGGAGTGGTGGGCCAAGGGCTCGGGCAAGGAGATGGAACTCGGCAAGGTGCTCGAGCCGGTGGCCGACTTCCGGGAGAAGATGCTCTTCGTGAAGGGGCTTTACAACGAGCAGGCCCGCAAGGGCAACATCCATTCCTCGCAGACCGGCAACCTGCTCTCCGGTGCCCCGCTCGCCTCCGGCGGCGAGATCCGCTCCGGCACGAGCTTCGACCAACTCCTCGCCCAGACCTACGGCCGCGGCACGAAAGTGCCGAGCCTCGTCCTCGGCTGCGAGAAGAGCAACCCGAGCGTCCATAAAAACTACTCGATGCTCTACAGCTCCCACATCTCCTGGAGCAGCCCCACCACGCCGACGCCGCTGGAGCTCTACCCGGCGCTGGCCTTCGACCGGCTCTTCAAGGACGAGTCGCACGCCGGCGACGTGAGCGTGCTCGACGCGGTCCTCGAGACGGCCGACGACCTCCGCCGCAAAGTCAGCGTGGCCGACCGGCGGAAGCTCGACGAATACCTCGACAGCGTCCGCGACGTGGAGGCCCGGATCGAGGCGGCGGGCAAGAAGGGCGAGTTGCAGGGCTGGCGGCCCGCCCTCGAAAAGCCCGACATCCCGCGGCCGGCCGACGGCATCCCGCAGGACATCGCCGAGCACATGCGGCTGATGTGCGACATTCTCGTGCTTGCCTTCCAGACCGACACCACGCGGATCGTCACGCTCAAGCTCAACAACGACCACTCGTCCCTGCGGTTTCCGAACCTCCCGCGGACCGACAAACCGTCGCAGGGGATCGACTACATGATCCACCACCTGCTGTCGCATTCCGACAACGCCGACTGGCTCGTGGTCAACCGCTTCTTCATGGAACAGATGGCCCACGTCGCCCGGCGGCTCGACGCGATTCAGGAAGGGGAGCGGACGGCGCTCGACAACTCGATCGTCATGATGTGCTCGAGCATGATGGCCGGCGCCAAGCACGACAACGACCAGTTGCCGGTGGTGATGCTCGGCCGGGCCGGTGGAAAACTCGAGACGGGCCGCGTGCTCGACTACACCGGCAAGCCCGACCGCCAGATGTGCCGGCTGTATCTCTCGCTGATGGAAAAGATGGGCGTCCGCGAGAAGACCTTCGGCGACGCCACGGCGCCCCTGGAAGAAGTCTGACTTCGTTCTGAAGCTACCGTACGACCCGCAAAGCCCGATTTGTCAAGCCACGGTTTCAATATGTCGACACTATAGCAATGGGCGGCTACTATTGAAGTGGTTTCCCGCCGAATTGCGCGGTTCAGCCAGTTCGAGAAAGGTTCGAGATGCGACGTTCGTGGCTCTCATTCACGTTGCCCGCGTGCCTCGCGCTCGCCGCCCCGGCCACGGCGTCCGGGGATGATCTGGCGCAAGCGTACGTCGCCCAGGTCCATCCGCTCATGGTGAAGACCTGCGGAGGCTGCCACGGTGCCGAGCCCAAGGACAACGACCTCGATCTCGCCGGCTTCGCCACGTCCGAGGCGCTCCTCGGCCGGCCCGCGGTGCTCGAGCATGTGATCGAGCGGCTGCACGTCGGCGACATGCCGCCGCGCGAGGCCCCGCAGCCGAGCGACGCCGAGCGGGAGCAGCTGCTCGGCTGGTTCACGGCGGCGCTCGACGCGGAGGCGGCCGCGCGGGCCGGCGACCCGGGCCCGGTGACGCTGCGACGGCTGAGCAACGTCGAATACGACAATGCCGTGCGGGATCTCACCGGCATCGACATGCGGCCGACGCAGGCCCGCGAGTTTCCTCCCGACGCCGTCGGCGGCGAGGGTTTCGCGAATGTCGGCGAGGCGATGCCCGTGACGCCCGTGCTCGTGGAGCGCTATCTGAAGGCCGCCCGCGACGTCGCCGCGCGGGCGGTGCTGCTGCCGACCGGCTTCCGATTTTCCGCGTCGCCGGAGCGGCCGGAATGGACGGCCGAGGCGGAGAAGGCCGTCCGCGGCTTCCATTCGCGCTACGCCAACGCTGCCGGCGAGCCGCCGCTCGAGCGACATCTCGCGGCCACCCTGAAGCATCGCGAGCGGCTGGCGAGCGGCGGCCCGGCGGCGCTCGCCGCCGTCGCGGCCGAGGAGCAGCTCAATGCAACCTATCTGACCGCGCTCTGGACGGGGCTCTCCGGCACGGCCACCTCGCCGACGGAAGACGTTCCCCGGGCGGTGCAGTGGCTTGAAAAAGTGATCGAGAACGAAGCCGATCACGAGCGGCGACGGGCGGTTGTCCAGTCTGCCCGGCAAAAGATCGATTCGAACTGGGCGAAGGCGAAGCGGGTGCTCGCTGAGGCGAAGGTCGACGAAGGTGGGTCGGTTCCCTTCGAGCAGAAAATCGCGGTCCGCCGCGGCGAGATGCTTCTCCTCACGGTGCTCGCGAACAAAAGCGGCGCAGGAGACGACACGCTCGTCGAATGGACGATCCGGGAGACGGGCGGTGAGGGTCGGACCTGGAGCGTCGCCGACCTGGTTCCCGATCTCCTCAAGGGCAATCCCTGGCAGGACAAACACGACGCCCGCTGGAGCTTCCTGGCATTGACGCCGCACCCGGTGTTTCTCGCCGAGAAGCGCGACAACAATGCCGAACGGGCCGAGTTGAAATCCTGGAGCCTCAAGGACAAGCCCGCAGTGGTGGTGAACTCTGCAAGCGAGGCCGTGAAGATCGGGACGGCGACGTTGCCTGCACGGTCGTTCGGTGTGCACCCCGACAACAATCGCCCCGTGGCGGTCGCCTGGACGAGCCCGATCGACGGCGAGTTTTCGGTCGCGGGCCGCGTCGCCGACGAGGACCAGACCAATGATGACGGTGTGTCGTTCGAACTGGCGCACGTCGCCGCCCCGGAACTCGGGCAGGCGCTGGCCGATCTGGGGACCGACCTCGGTCTGCAGAATGCCGGCCCGCCGCCGGCCACGATTGCCCTCGTGCGGGAGAAGTGGCGAACGGCCACCACCGATCCCAAGCCGGTCTTGAAAGTGATCAAGTCGCTGCAAGACAGGCTGTTCTGGAACAACTACGGCAAACACACCGTGGTGGCCGTCGGCAACGGTTTTCCGTGGTGGGAGGATACGCTCCGCGTGGTCGCCCGCGAACAGGTCGAGGGCCCTGCCCGGGAGCCGGTGTTCCGGCTGATCGCGCGGGAGGTCGCGCCCGCGAAACCGGGAACGTTCGTGATCTGGGATCGGCTGCGGCTGGAAGGGGGCGAAGGGCCCCTCGTGGTGCTGGCCGAGCAGCCGGAATTGCGGGCGGCCATCGAGGCCTCGGGCCTGCGGTTCGGCATCCATCCCGAGGGGCGGCCCGTGCCGCCGACGGCCCTCGTCACGCAGGCTGCCTCGGAGACGGTCATCGATTTGAGGAAACTGCCGGCGCCGCTCCTCGACGCACTCGCACTGCCGCGGTTTCTCCGCGCCGACGTGTGGCTCGACGAGGTCAGCCCAGAATCGGCGTCGGTGCAGGCGTTGCTCGTGAACAACCCGGGCAGGACGCCTGTGCCCAGCACGTGGAAGAGCGGCGACCCGCTCGTGATCGACCAGCCGGAGCCGCGGGTGGCGCAGATCGTGCATCCGCGGGTGGCTGCCGAGCGGGCCCGGCCGGCGGCGGAGTTTCGTGGGCTGTTTCCGCCGGCTGTTCTGTTCGCGCCGATCATCCCGCGCGATGCCCAGGGGAGCTTCTTCACGTTCCGTCGCATCGACGAGCCGCTGCGGCGGCTCCTGCTCGACGACGCGGGCAAGGCCGAGCTCGAGCGGCTGTGGGCCGAGCTGCATTTCGTGAGCGAAGACGCGGTCGCGGATCGGCGCATGTTCGAGGAGATGATGAAGTACTACCGCTATGAACCGACCCAAGGAATGATGTTTTTTCATATCCAGACGTTGGGCGACCGGGTGGACCGCGACGAGCGGGTCTTCCGTGCCGCCCAGGTCGTGGCCGAGCCTTCCCATCTGGAGCAGCTCATGGCCTTCGCCGCCCGGGCCTGGCGTCGGCCGCTTGCCGCGGAGGAGCGCGAGGCGATCCTGGCCGGCTACAAGGCCGACCGCGCCGAAAACGTGGCGCACGATCCGGCCTTCCGAGCGGCGTTGGCCGGCGTGCTCTCGTCGCCCTGGTTTCTGTACCGCGTCGAGGAGCCGGGCCGCGGGCCGAACTGGCAGCCTGTCACCGGAGTGGAGCTGGCCTCGCGGCTGAGTTTTCTCATCTGGGACTCGATCCCCGACGAGCCGCTCATGGCGGCGGCCCCGCGGCTCCACGAGCCCGCCGTGATGGAGGCGCAGCTCCGCCGGCTGCTCAAGGACGCCCGGGCCCGCGGCATGGCAGAGGAGTTCGGCGCCCGCTGGCTGGGCGTGCGCGACTTCGTGGCCAACCATGGCCGCAGCATGAAGGACTTTCCCGAGTTCACGCCGGCCGTGCGCGACAGCCTGGCCGAGGAGCCGGTGCAGTTTTTCCAAGACCTGCTCGCGAACGACCGGCCGGTGATCGACCTCATCACGGCCGATGCGGTGGTGGTGAACGACGTGCTTGCGAAGCACTATGGGCTCCCCGACGTGACCGGCCCCGAGTGGCGCCGCGTGGAGAAGGTGGCCGCCCAGGGCCGCGGCGGGCTGCTCGGCTTCGGCGCCGTGCTCGCCAAGCAGTCGGCGGCCGCCCGCACGAGCCCCATCAAGCGCGGGGCGTGGGTGGCCCAACTGCTCGGCGAGCGGCTGCCCAATCCGCCCGCCGACGTGCCCCCCTTGCCGGAGACGCCGCCCGAAGGGCTCTCCGTCCGCGAGATCACCGAGTTTCACACGAAGGATGCCCGCTGTTCTGGCTGCCACAGCCGCATCGATCCCTACGGCATCTCCCTCGAGCGGTTCGACGCCCTCGGCCGGCTGCGGCCGGCCGCCGACCTGAAGCCGGGCGAAACCAAGGCCACGCTCCGCGACGGCACCGTGCTCGACGATACCGCCGGCGGCCTCAAGAGCTACATCGCCGGCCGGCGCCGCGACGACCTCCTGCGGTCGCTCGCCCGCAAACTGACGGGCTATGCGCTCGGCCGGGCCGTGCTCCCTTCCGACCGCGGGCTCGTGGATACAATTACCAAGACCATGGCCGCCGGCGGCCGCTGGTCCGACGCCCTGCTCGTGATCGCGCAGAGCGAGCAGTTTCGCTGCATCCGGTCGACGGCCTCCGTGGCCGCGGCATCCCCCTGACTCCGATTTGCCCCCCGGCCCGAAAGGATCCCCCATGACCACAGCATCCACTCCCGGCTGCTCGCGCCGCACACTGCTCCGCGGCATCGGCGTGTCGATGGCATTGCCCTGGCTCGAGTCGCTGCCGCGGGCCGTGGCTGCCGCCGCGACTGCTGCCGATCAGCCGCCCACCCGCACGCTCGTCACGTTCACCGGCATGGGCTTCCACTCGCAGCACTGGTGGGCGAAGGGAGAGGGCGCGGCCATGGAACTCGGGCCCTGCCTCAAGCCGCTCGAGCCGTGGCGGGAGCGGATGGTGTTTCTCCGCGGCCTGTGGCACGAGAAGGCCAACAACGGCGTGATCCACTGCATGCAGACGGGCAACATCCTCAGCGGCGCGCCGATGGAGAAGAAGGAGGTCCGCACGGGCGTGAGCTTCGACCAGATGATGGCGCAGAAGATCGGCGACCGGACGAAGGTCCCGTCGCTCGTGCTCGGCTGCGAGGAGGCCGTGCCCGGCCTTCAGGACGGTCATCCGTGCCTCTACGGATCACACATCTCTTGGAGTTCGGCCGTGTCGCCGACCTGGACGGAGACGCGGCCGGCGCTCGCCTTCGACCAGCTCTTCCGCACCGATCGCGGCCGCGAAGATCGCCGCGTGGTCGACGCCGTGCTCGAAGACGCCCGCTCGATCCAGCGGCGACTCTCCGTGTCGGACCGGCAGCGGTTCGAGGAGTATCTCGGCAGCGTCCACGAGATCGAGGGCCGCATCAAGCGGGCCGACAAGGAACAGGCCGCCGGCGACTGGAAGCCGACGCTCGCCGCCCCCGATTGCGAACGGCCGGCCGACGGCATCCCGCCGGAATTACCGGAATACTGGCGGCTGATGAACGACATCCTGCTGCTCGCCTTCCGCACCGACTCCACGCGGATCGCGACCATGAAGTATTGCAACGACGCCTCGGCGATCGTGTACAGCCACCTCGGGATCCGCGACAACCACCACTATCTGTCCCACACGCAGCCGGAGACGCTGATCGCCCTCAACCAGTTCTTCACGTCGCAGCTGGCCTACCTCTGCGAGAAGATGTCGGAGGTGCAGGAGGGCGACCGCACGCTGCTCGACAACACGGCGATCATGCACTGCTCGAGCATGCTGCACGGCAACCACGACGCGAAGCAGCTGCCGGTGCTGCTCCTCGGCGGGGCCGGCGGCAGGCTCAGGGGCGGACGGTCGCTCGACTACCTCGAGGCGCCCAACCGGCGGATGTGCAGCCTGTTCCTCCACATGATGGACTGGGGCGGCCTCGAACTCGACAGCTTCGGCGACTCGAACGAGCGGCTGCCGGGCATCGTCTGACCGAGGGCAGCACTTCCGGGAGCCGCTGATTGGTTGCCGGGGAACGCCGCACCAGCCTCCCCAGCCGCCCATCAACTCGAAAATGCCTGCGGACATGCTGGCGGAAGTGCCATTGACCGGACTCTACCTTGGCCTGCTCGCCGAAATCCTCGCCGAAGCCGATGAAATCTCACGCTGAGCGGAAAGAGAGCCAATAGACTGGAGTCGCCACGATCGCTCGTCAGTCACTGCAGCCAGTGGTTCCTGCACCGCCACCTCGCGAGGCGGTGAGGCTGCTCAACGCCCGCATGAGCGGACGAGCCTTCCAATGACGCACACGCCCGTGACCGACCCCACCGCGATCTACCGCTACCGCGAGTCGCTCACTGCGATCGATGCGCTCACCGCGGCGATCGTGCATCTCGATCTCTTCACGTCGCTCGCCGCCAACCCCGCCGACCTGCCCACGATCTGCCGAAGGTTCTCGATCCACCCGCGGCCGGCCGACACGCTCTGCACCCTCTTGCTCGCCAACGGCCTCGTGCGGCGGGACGATGACGGCATCCTGCACGTCACCGACACCGCGCGGGAGTTTCTTGTGGCAGGCGCACCGTTCGACGCGCGGCCCTACTACGCGAGCATCGCCGAGAAGCCGGGCGTTGCCGACTTCCTCACGGTGCTGCGGACCGACCGCCCCGCCAACTGGCCGGGGGAGGAGGGGGAGGCCGACTGGCATGCCGCGATGCGGACGGAGGCGTTCGCGGAATCGTTCACCGCCGCCATGGACTGCCGCGGCCGCGTGCTCGGGCCGGGGCTGGTCGCGGCCCTTGCCGCAAGCCCGCCCCATCGACTGCTGGACGTCGGCGGCGGATCGGGCGCGTATGCAATCGCGGTCGCGCGGGCGTTTCCCCAGGCCCGCGCGACGGTTCTCGAAGCAGCACCCGTCGACGGAATCGCGAGGCGGACGATATTCGCCGCGGGGCTCGATGGCCGGATCGACGTCGTGACGGCGGACATGTTTACCGACTCCTGGCCAGCCGACCACGACACGCACCTCTTTTCCAACGTGCTGCACGACTGGAACGAGGCCGACTGCCGGCGGCTGCTCGCGAGAAGCGTCGCGGCACTGCCGCACAGTGGCCGCCTGCTCATCCACGACATGCTGCTCGACGACGACAAATCGGGCCCGCTGTGGGCAGCCGAGTATTCCGTGCTGCTCACGACGGTGACCCAGGGACGTCTCTACTCCGCCGCCGAGATCGGCAGCTGGCTGGCCGACCTCGGTCTGCATATCGTGGCCCGGGCCCCGACGGCCCTCGGCCGCAGCGTGCTCATCGCCAGCCGCGACCAAATCGCCTCTGTCGGGCAACGGTGGACGTGAATCCTCCCACATCGGCGCGGAGCGTTCATCCAAGCCCGCAGCGCAAGCAAGGGAATGCGGGTGGATTCACGGGAGCGCGACGCGGATTCCTCTCGCTTGCGCTTCGGGCTTGCATGGGAACGGCGCAGCATCCCACGTGGGAGCATGCCGCAGCCGGCGAACCAATACGGGCGACTTGGGCCTGCGCACGTTCGTCACCGGGCGATCTCGAGCCGCCGCGGACTGATTGTCGCACGCAACGTGCGCCTCATGACCGTGGCCATCAGACCAGGCCGGCCGAATGGCGCAGCGTCTGGTTTTTTGAGTGGCATGGTGCGCGAGCCTTTGGCGGGCGTTCGCGCGAACGTCCCCGTGGCGGCCCATACCCCCGTGGCGCTCGCGTCCCCCGCCAACACCCTGGCAGGTTTGATGAAGGCACACACAGCCCACGGTGCTCAGCGGGGGCCACGCACCGCGCTGAATATGCCCGCACTCAGTGCGCAAGCACAGGGATGCCGTGAACGCGACGCTGAACAAGACCCCGTGATGCAGACTCTCGAGGCGCGTCGCCGGTAGTGCGACCGACTCAGGCGAGGATGTCGGTGAGCACGCGGGCGCCTTCGACGCCGGTGAGCTTGGCGTCGAGCCCCTGGAACTTCACGGTGAAGGCGTCGGGGCGGATGCCGAGCTGGTTCAGCATCGTGGCGTGGAGGTCGTGCACGGTGCAGACGTTTTCGACGGCCGCGTAGCCCAGGTCGTCGGTCGAGCCGTAGACGAGCCCCCCCTTGATGCCGCCGCCGGCCAGCCAGACGCTCATCGCCTTGTTGTGGTGGTCGCGGCCGCTGCCCCCCTGCGACATCGGCGTGCGGCCGAACTCTCCCGCCCACACGATGAGCGTGCTGTCGAGCATGCCGCGGTTCTTGAGATCGGTGATCAGGGCCATGCAGGCCCGGTCGATCTCCTGCGCCTTGTAGGCGATGCCGTCCTTCACGCCGCCGTGGTGGTCCCAGTCCTTATGGTAGAGCTGGATGAACCGCACGCCCCGCTCCGCGAGCCGGCGGGCGAGCAGACAGTTGGAGGCGAACGAGCCGTCGCCCGGCTGGCAGCCGTAGAGCTCGAGCGTGGTCGCGCTCTCCCCCTGCGTGTCCATGAGTTCCGGCACACTCGACTGCATCGCGAAGGCCATTTCGTATTGGGCGATCCGCGTGGCGATCTCGGGGTCGCCGGTGAGGGCATCGTGCTGGGCATTGAGCGCGTTGATGGCGGCGATGTCGAGCCCCTGGCGGTCGCGGGTGACGCCCACGGGATTGCCGAGATAAAGCACGGCGTCACCCTTCCCCCGCAACTGCACGCCCTGGTAGCGGCTCGGGAGGAAGCCACTTGACCACTGACGGGCCGCGATCGGCTGGTTCTGGCCCCCCTTGCCCAGCGACGTGAGCACCACGAAGCCGGGCAGGTCGGCCGCGTCGCTGCCGAGGCCGTAGGTGACCCACGAGCCCATGCTCGGGCGGCCCGCGATCTGCGAGCCCGTGTTCATGAACATGTGGGCCGGGTCGTGGTTGATCGCGTCGGTCGTCATCGACCGGATCAGGCAGATGTCGCCGAGCACCGAGCCGATCTGCGGGAACAGCTCGCAGATGTGCGTGCCGGTCGGCCCCATCGGGGCGAACGGATGCTGAGGCCCGAAGCAAATGAGCTTCTGGCCCTGCAGCTGCGCCAGCTGCTGCCCCTTCGTCATGCTCTCGGGCATCGGCTGGCCGTCGAGCTCGGCGAGCTTCGGCTTGTGGTCGAAGGTCTCCAGGTGCGACGGCCCGCCGGCCATCGAGAGCCAGATCACCCGCTTGGCCCGCTGCGGCAGGGGCGGCGGATCGAGTACGCCGCGGAGCGGCGCGGCCGAGGCCGCCTGCGGGGCGGCCAGTGACGCGAGCGCCGCTGTGCCCACGCCCTGTGCCGTCTTGCCGAGAAACGCGCGGCGGGCGATCGCGTTATGCAAGCGGGAGTCCATCATGATCAGTTCCTCGTGACCTCAGTTTCGGGTGATGGTTTCGTGGAGGTTCAGGAGCACGCGGGCCACGTGGGTCCAGGCGGCCAGCTCCGCCGGATCGACGCCGGCCGGCGCGGGAGCGAAGCCCACCTTCACCAGGGCCTCGGCAGCGGCCCGATCGGCCTGATAGGCGGCGAGGTGCTGACGATGGAGCGGCATCACCGTCTCCAGTTCCTCGACCCGCGGCAGCCGCTGGAGCACCTGTCGCCAGGCCCAGGCCACTCGCTCGTCGGGAGAGCCGCCCCCTTCCTTCACGATCCGCGCGGCAAAGGCCCGCGCCGCTTCGACGTAGCTCGGGTCGTTGAGCAGGGCGAGGGCCTGCTGCGGGATGTTTGATCGGTTCCGCTCCGCACAGCATTCCTCCCGGCTTGGCGCGTCGAAAGCGAGCATGCTCGGGTGGAGGAACGACCGCTGCCACCAGGTGTAGAGACCGCGGCGATACTGCTTCTCGCCCGTGTCGGTGGGGTAGGTGCGGACCGGGAAATTGAGATTCTCCCAGTAGCCTTCGGGCTGATAAGGCTTCACGCTCGGGCCGCCGATCGTGCGGACCAGCAGCCCGGAGGTGGCAAGTGCCGCATCGCGGACCAATTCGGCATCGACCCGCCAGGCCGATTGCCTCGCCAGTTCGCGATTCGCCGGATCGGCGGCGATGGCGGCGGCCGAGGCGACCGATGTCTGCTTGTAAGTGTCGCTCGTCACGATCGTGCGGACCATGTGCTTCATGTCCCACTTCGAGTCCATGAACTCACAGGCCAGCCAGTCGAGCAGTTCGGGATGCACCGGCGGCTCTCCCTGCGCGCCCAGATCGTCGAGCACGCGGGAGAGCCCCGTGCCGAAGAACTGCTTCCAGAGGCGGTTCATCACCACCCGCGCCGTGAGCGGGTGCTCGCGGGACACGAGCCATTGGGCGAGGTCGAGCCGGTTGGGCTCACGGCCCTCGATCGTGGGCGCCGGCAGGTAGCCGGGGAACGCCGGCTTCATCACCTCGCCGCTCTCATCCATCCAGTTGCCGCGGGGCAGGATGCGGACGACGCTCGGCGTGGCCGTCTTCACCGTGACGAGGCACCTCGTGAGTGAACCGTAGAACGCATTGCGATCCTGTTCGGCCTTCGCGAAGGAATCTTGTTCCGCCCGGAAGAGCTGCGGCGAAACTTTCGTGCGGAAGTATTTCTGGATGGTCTCGCGCTCGACACCGTTGCGCTTCGCAAACTCCTTTTGAACCGCAGTTGCCACCTGCGTGGCCGTCTTCTTCTCGGCATCGGTCGCCGTGGCGTTGGGCTTCAGTTCGGGCAGCGTCACCTCGTAGGCAGCGACGTCGTGCTCCCACTGTTTCTGGGCTGCATCGAGCTGAGGAGTGACGGTGCCGAGCTTCCGCTTCGCGGCGTCGAGTGCGGCGTCGAGTGCGGCCAGCTTTTTGAGGTCATCGGGTGGGGCGACGACCATCCCATCTTCCCGCTTGCCGATCGCCCGCTCCTCGACGTCGGCGAAGAACGCGCCGAGCGAGTAGAAGTCTCGCATCGTGATCGGGTCGAACTTGTGGTCGTGGCAGCCTGCGCAGCCTGTGGTCTGGCCGAGCCAGACGGCGCCGACGGCTCGCACGCGGTCAGTGAGCATCCGCGCCTCGTAGTCCTTCGGCTGGGCGCCCCCTTCTTCCGTCGTGAGGAGCAGCCGGTTGAACGCCGACGCGATTCGCGTTTCCTGGGTGGCGTCAGGCAGGAGGTCGCCGGCCAGCTGCTCGATCGTAAACCGGTCGAACGGCTTGTTGTCGTTAAAGCCCCGGATCACGTAGTCGCGATAGGGCCAGACGTTTCGCGGGGTATCGCTGTGGTAGCCGATCGTGTCGGCGAACCGCACGACGTCGAGCCAGCCGATCGCCATCCGCTCGCCGTAGTGCGGGCTGGCGAGCAGTTTGTCCACGAGCTTCTCGTAGGCATCGGGTGACGGGTCGTTCACAAACGCATCCACCTCCTCCGGTGTCGGAGGCAGCCCCGTGAGGTCGAAAGCCAGCCGACGGATGAGCGTGCGGCGGTCAGCCTCTGCGGCGGGCGCCAGGCCGAGCATCGCCAGCCGGGATCCCACGAGGTGGTCGATCGCCGTTGCGCCGACGGGCACCACCGCCTTCACCGGCGGCTCGTAAGCCCAGTGCTTCTGATATTCGCCCCCCTGCGCGATCCAGCGGGCGAGCAACTCTTTCTGCTTCGCGTCGAGCTTCTTGTGTGAATCCGGCGGCGGCATCACCAGATCGGGGTCGGTCGAGCGGATCCGCTCGACGACCCCGCTCTCCGCCGGCTTGCCGGGCACGATGGCGGCTGCGGCGACGGCGTCTTCGCGAATGTCGAGCCGCAGATCGGCCTGCCGGTGGCTCGAGTCGGGACCGTGGCAGTGGAAGCAGTTGTCCGACAAGAGCGGCCGGATGTCGCGGTTGAACGAAATCGCGTCTGGATTGTCCGCTCCAGCGGCGGACGCTGCCAGGCAGGCCGCCAGCACGCATCCAGTCAGCGCCTGTTGCCCATGCGCAAAGCCGTGCACCATTGGATCACTCCTTTGGAAAACACCCGCTTCGCCGTCAGGCTGTCTTGTGATGGCCTGACGCGGACCCCGGCAGGGTCGATCGGCGGAATTGCTAAATCATAACTAACAATTAAGTCTATCGTCCAAAACCGGCACGGGAGGCCAGCAAACAGCCTGCTCAGTGCGGACGCCTTGCCATTTTTTGACTACCGGCAGCGGTCGAGCGGCTCGATGAAAGGAAAAAATCTCCGCGGCCAGCCCGACCAGTGGCTCGACGGTAATTCGTATCCTCCATCCGCCGGATCGCATTGGCCGCTGTCGCGCCTCCGGATCCCTTCGGGCCTCCGTCGGCCTCCATTCGGCTCGGCTGGATGCCGAGCCTCCGGCTGCCCAAGGCTGCAGGGGCCATGGATGGCCCTGCAGCCGTAAAGTTAGATCGCGGCGCCGGAGGTTTCGCCGGTGCGGATTCGCACGACGTCGGCCAGGTTCGTGACGAAGATCTTGCCGTCGCCGACCTGGCCGGTCCGCGCAGTCATGATCTTGTTGATCACGTTCTGGGCCTCGCTCTCGTCGACGACGACCTCGATCTTCTTCATGATGTCTCTCCTCGACGTTCGCGTGTTCCGCATTGGCGTTTTCCCGAACTAGATCGCAATAAAAGGGCAGCCTCGCTGCCGTCACATGGCTGAGGCGCCCGTCACCCAAAACACACGGGGATCCCTGGCCGCGGGCCACGGAATCAAACGGTCTGCGGAAGTTTGTGATCCGACGAATCGGAGGCTATATTTCGCGGGTTCAACAGAAAACACCGGAGGTTCGACGCATGGCCCAGGGATCGACGAACTCGCAGCGTTCCCGCAGCCGGCGGGGATTTCTCAAGGCTACCGGCGCCGCTGCAGGCGCCGCGTTCGCAGCCCCGTACGTAATCACGTCGAAGGCTCTGGGCGACGCCACCACGCCGCCGGCCAGCGACCGGATCGTGATGGGTGGCATCGGCATCGGCAACATGGGCTCGGGCGACCAGGGCGCCTTCTTGGGCCGACCCGACGTGCAATACGTCGCCGTCTGCGACGTGCGGGAGAAGTGGCGGACGGGCGGCAAGGACCGGGCCGACGCGAGGAATGGAAATAAAGACTGCGCCGCCTACGTCGACTTCCGCGACCTCCTCGCGCGAAGCGACATCGATGCCGTCCACATCGGCACGCCCGACCACTGGCACTCGATCATGACGATCGCGGCCTGCCGCGCCGGGAAGGACGTCTATCTTCAGAAGCCCGAAACGCTCACGCTGCGAGAGGGCCCGCTGATGGTGGCCGCCGCCCGTCGCTACGGCCGCGTCGTCTCCGGCGGCAGCCAGCGAGTGTTGGGCGATTACCGAGGCATCGTCGATCCATGCTGGGGCGGCGAGATCGGTGCCATCAAGTCGGTCGACATCAGCGTCGGCGGGCCATCGATGCCGTGCTATCTGGCGGCCCAGCCAACGCCTCCGGACATCGACTGGGATCTCTGGCTCGGCCCCGCCCCCTGGGAGCCCTACAACTCGGGCCGCTGCGACGGCAACTACGGCACCGGCGGCAACAGTTGGCGGTCGTACATCGACTATTCCGGCGGCAGCCTCACCGACTGGGGCGCGCACCACTTTGGCGGCGCGATCTTCGCGGCCGACCTCCGCGAATTGCAGCCGACGAAGGTGACCTATCACCCCGCTTCCGCCGACGGCAAAGAGGCGGCCTATGTGTCGGTCGCCTATCCGAATGGCACGGAGATCCATCACAACCGGCCGGCGAATCTGCGGCCGACTCCGTCGGTGGTCCATCAGGGCTCGATCCTGATCTCCGGTGACGGCAATCCCCGGGCCCCGAAGCCGGTGCCGCTCTACAAGAACGGCGAGGGCGGCATCTACGGCGACTTCATCCAGTGCGTGAAGACCCGCGAGCGGCCGTTCCGTGATATCGAACTGGCCGTCAATACGCTGACCGGCCCGCACATGATCGCGATCGCCTACCGGCTGCAACGTTCGCTCAACTGGGATCGTGCCACCCAGCAGTTTACCGGCGACGAGGAGGCCAACCGGCTCCTCGATCGCGCCCGCCGCGAACCTTGGACCATCTAGACAGAGGGTTTCCGGCGGCTGACGGGCACCGCTTTCGGCGGTGCCTCCCGCGAGAATCAGGACTCTTTTTCGAGGAGATCAACATGGCCTTTGACCTTGCGACGCTCGATGCTCCGTTTGCGGCCCTGAAGGCCTACGACTGGGGTGCAGATGCGGCTCCCTTCAAGACGATCGACGATGCCGTGATCGCCGCCCACGGTGACGCCGCCCTGCGGGGCGAACTCGAGAAGCGGTTTTCAGCGATTCTCGGTGCCGGCACGAGCCGCGCCGCGAAGGAGTATGTCTGCCGCAAGCTGATGATGATCGGCACGGCCGCGAGCGTGTCCCCCCTCGCGACACTGCTGGCCGACAAGGACAACTCCCACATGGCCCGGTTCGCGCTCGAGAGAATCAGCGGACCCGAGGCCGCCGATGCGATCCGCAAGGCGCTTGGCTCCGTGCCGGGCGACCTCAAGTTTGGGATGATCTCGTCGCTGGCGGCACGGCACGACGCGGCCTGCGTGCCGATGCTCGCTGGCCTACTCGCCGGCGACGCGAAGCTCGCGGCCGCCGCAGCCGAGGCGCTGGGCACGATCCACACGCCCGAGGCACTGCAGGCGCTCTCAGCCGCCGATCCCATGGCGGCCAATGGCGTCGGTAAGGCCGTCGTCGATGCGCGGCTCGCCTGTGCGGAGGCTCTGCTCGCCGCCGGCAAGCGGACCGATGCGCTGGCCGTGTACAAATCGCTTGCCGATGTCGCCAAGGGCAAGCCCGAGGCGAAGGCCGTGGAGTTGGCCGCCACGCGTGGCATCCTTGCCTGCCTCGACACGCTTGCCGCCGCTTCCTGAAACACGGCGAACCTCTCGAACACGTTTTCCTTCCGGAGCCCTTCGATGATGCGCTGTCTCCCAATTGATGCCTGTCGCCTCCTGGCCGCCGCGCTGCTGGCTACGGTGCTTGCCCCTGCCGCTTTCGCCTCGACCGATGAAGCGGCGCAGCAGATGATCGTCGCCCTGCTGGCCGACAACGATCCGGAAATGCGGGCGATCGCCCTCGACCGTATCCGCTTTGCCGCGAAGGGGGAGGCGGCCACCTCGCGGTTCGCCAGCCTGCTCTCCAAGATCGAGCCGCCGCGGCAGGTCGAACTCGCCCGCGCACTCGCCGACCGGGGCGACAAGGGGGCGATCCCCGCGATCACGGCGTTGCTGCTGGCGTCGCAGGACCAGGCCGTACGGGTCGCGGCTATCGAGAGCCTCGGCGTTCTCGGCAGCGGCGTCGAAGTGGCGATCCTGAAGAAGTCGCTTGCCGGTGCCGAGCCGGAAAAAACAGCAGCGATTCGGGCGCTGACGATCCTCCGCGGCGACGACGCGGTGAAACAGATCGTCGATGCTGCAGATTTCGGCGAGCCGGCTCTGCGGCCGGTCTTCATCGATATCCTCGCCGACCGTCGCGCCCGTGCCACGCTGCCCGCGCTGGTGAAGGCTGCTGGCGACGCCGACGGCTCCGTGCGGTCGGCGGCGATGCGGGCCCTCGGCAAACTCGGCGGCGCCGACCAGGTGGCCGGCATGGTCGCAAGCCTCCTCAAGGCGGCGCCAGGTGGTGAACGCGATGAGGCCGAGCGGGCGATCGTGGCTGTCTGCACGCAAAGCGCCGGCAAGGAGAAGTCGGCGGACATATTCCTCGCCGCCTTCAAGGCTGCCGGCGATGCCGACCGTGAATCGCTGCTTCCCTCACTCGGCAGGATCGGCGGGCCCGGAGCGATGGGAATCGTCGACGGCCTGATCAATGACCCCGACGCCGCCAAGCGGCAGTTCGGACTCAAGGCAATCACCCGCTGGCCCGATGCCACGGTGGCCCCCCGGCTGCTCGACCTGCTCGCCAAGGCGACCGACCAGGGCGAGCGCGACATGCTCCTCGGCGCCCTGATCCGCATCGCCCCGCTGCCCGACAACAAACTCAACGACAATCAGAAGCTGGAACTGCTCGAGAAGACGATGAAACTGTGCCAGAAGGACGAAGACCGCGCCCGGGTGCTCGAGCGGGCGAATGCCATCCGCACGGTCGAGACCTTCCGCTTTGTGCTGCCTTATCTCGACAACCCGGTGCTCGCCGAGCCGGCCTGCAAGAGCGTCGTGGAGTTGGCCCATCACCAGAAACTTCGCGATGGCAACAAGGACGAATTCATGAAGGCGCTCGACAAGGTGATTTCCACCACGAAGAACGCCGAACTCGTCGAGCGGGCCAACCGCTACAAGGAAGGCAAGACCTGGGAGCGGAAGAAAGGCTGAGGCCGCCGCTCGTATTTCCCAGTCTCCGAAAAGCCTTTTCTGTACGAGGATAGCCTGCCCGTAGGGCTGGGCGTCACGCTTGCGTTGCCCAATTTCGCCCAATCCGGCTTCGGGCCACCCGTGCCCCGTCGCCGGACGTTCGCTGCGGCCTGCGGCTCTCGCGCTGTCGCCGCCGTGAAGGAAAACAAGCAGCCCGCGTGGGCGATGCTGCCGCTGCAGGAGGCGACGGGGCTGCGAGAGATCGTCGTGCGGCTCGAGGCCGCGACGCCCGGCACGGGTATCGTCTTCGGCGACGGCAAGGGCCAGCCCCAGTCGGTGCTCATGTTTCTCGCCAACAAGAACCTGCCGGGCGTGGTGCAGGTTCAGCGGAAGCCGCCAAACGATGCGGCGCTCGAGTCGGCGGAGCAAATCGCCGCGCAGCCTGTCATGTTCGTGAAGGACACGCTCTGGCTCCGGATCCGCCAGTGCGGCGGCCTGCAACGGATCGACTCCAGCATCGATGGCACACATTGGATCCCGGGCGGCGAGCAGCAGCCGGCGTTTTCTGCGCTCGGCGTGTATGCCGTGCCGCATCCGTCGGCCCGGTCGATCACCGTGGCCGCCTTGCAGCAGGCTCCGCTCTCGCGGCTCGAGTCGCTCTTCTCGGTCGATCTCCGCTGCGGCTACCGTGGAGTTGCCGCCGCAGGGCCCGCTCGCCGCGTGGCTCGCCGACGCCGCAAAGCCGCCGAGCGCGGACGCCGGCGACTGGCGGCGGGCCTGCCTCGGCGGCGACGCGGCGACGGGGAAGCAGTCCTGGCGTTTAGGTCCCGCCGACGCGGACGCGGTTCGTCAGGGGCCCGGCAGCGGGCCGCGGGTCGTGAGCTTCGCCCGGCAGAGGTGGGAGTCGGCCGTCATGTAGAGCGTGCGGCCGTCGCCGCCGAATGCACAGTTGGCCGTCGCCTGC